>JBBQIC010000417.1:0-2069 GCA_038324555.1 Chloroflexia bacterium | reverse complement strand
AATCCATATGGCGAATGTATAGCTATCTCGACAACCCCCGATCCGACCGGCTCATATTACCGCTACTGGTTCCAGTTGAGCACCACTGTCTTCTACGACTACCCCCACCTGGGCGTGTGGCCCGACGCTTATTACATGAGCGCAAATAAGTTCAACGGCGGCTCAGGCGCTGCCGCTATAGCCTTCAACCGCAGCCTCATGCTCCAGGGGCAATCCGCCGCTACATACATTGAAAAGGGCATAACCAGTTACAACATAATGCCGAGCGATCTGGACGGCTCGACGCCGCCCCCGGCGGGCGAACCCAACTTCTTCGCCACCTTTAGCGGCAGCAGCACTTTCACTCTCTACAAGTTCCACGTAGATTGGAGCGTGCCCTCCAACTCGACATTCACCAGCAGGAACCTTACCACCGCGACATTCGACTCGGACATGTGTGGAGGCGGCAGAAGCTGCATACCTCAGCCCAGCACGACCGTAGGGTTGGACGCGATTGCAGACCGCTTTATGTTCCGCCTGGCCTATCGCAACTTCGGCGATCACGAGTCGCTGGTTATCAATCACACTGTTGACACCAACGGCGCGGACCACGCGGGCATACGCTGGTACGAAATCCGCAGCCCCAATGGCACGCCCTCTATATTCCAGCAGAGCACGTACTCACCGGACAGCGACCATCGCTGGATGGGCAGCGTAGCTATGGACCACCTGGGCGATATGGCGCTTGGTTTCAGCGTCTCGAACGGCACCACTGTATTCCCATCTATACGCTATACCGGACGCCTGGTTAGCGACCCCTTGAGCACCTTGCCTCAGGGTGAGACCACACTCATCGCTGGCTCCGGCGCGCAGACGGGCACGGGCAGCAGGTGGGGCGACTACAGCGATATAACTATAGACCCGGTAGACGACTGCACCTTCTGGTACACGACTGAATACATGCCTAGCACAGGCGGAGCGCCCTGGCAGACCCGTATAGGCTCGTTCAAGTTCCCCTCTTGCACAGCAGGGCCAACTTTTACTCCTACAGCATCCCCCACGCGCACGTCATCGCCGACCGTTACCCGGACGCCTACTATCACCCCCACCAGAACGTCAACCCCCACATTCACGACCACCTCTACGCCAACACGCACCGACACGCCCGCGACCAACGACGCCTATGCCTACCTTGTGCCCGCAGGGCCTATGACAGTGCAGGTTGGGACCAAGTTCAACCTTGACTTGCGGGTAAACGCAGGTTCGAGCAGCATCAACGCGGCCCAAAATTACATGACCTACAACAACGCGATAATCCAGTTGGTTGATACCGCCCAGGCGGGTTGCGTGCTGACCAGCGTGGTTACTGCCGACAATACAGTTTTCGATGCCACGCTGCAAAACGAGACCTGCAACGGCCCCGGCAGTTGCACCTTCCGAGGAGTCGCAGTTGCGGCAGGCTCCTTTGCCTTCGCATCGGGCGCGCTTGGCAACTCAGCCGCGACAGGCGACTTCCACGTTGCCCAGACCGCCTGGTGTGGCGTCGCGGCGGGTGATACCGTGATCCACTGGCAGTTCGCCCCTCCTGCGCCTCTGGAGCGCGATACGGAGATCATCGAACAGAACGGCAACCTGGTAAGCAATCCCGCGCTCTATACTGACTATGTTATTCATGTGGTCGCGCCTTCTCCCACACCCAACGCGGCACAACTCCAAGGCCACGTGACAATACAGGGTAGGCCCGCACAACCCAATGCTCTGCAAAGCGTGCCCGTCACCCTTACGCTGCGCCTGGCAAGTGGCGGACCTGAGAGCGATTACAGCGCCACCACGGACGCGAACGGCAACTTCACCGTTGCGGTCCCCTCAGCCGGAAATTACAACTGGCGCGTCAAGAACCCGCAAACGCTGGCTAACTCAGGCAGCGTCACCATATCGTCTGGCGTTACTACACAGGAAATGGGTCTGCTGAGAACAGGCGACGCCAACAATGATAACTGCGTCAATGCCCAGGACTTCAACATACTGAAGAGTACCTTTGGTAAATCCAATGGTGATCCAGGCTACGATGCTCGCGCCGACTTCAACGG
>JBBQIC010000416.1:0-2089 GCA_038324555.1 Chloroflexia bacterium | reverse complement strand
TTCGGTAAGGGCGACCGATACGTCAAGCACATGCGCGCCGCCCTCCACCTGCTCTCGCCCAACCTGCACAATAGCGTCGTAGTCGTTGGCAAGCAGCAGGCGCTTGACCTTGCGCGAACCCTGGGCGTTGACGCGCTCGCCGACTATCATCGGCGCGGGTTCTTGCTTGAGAGACACTGCGCGGATGCCGCCCGACACATGGGGCGTGAAGTACGAAGGGCGAGTAATCTGCTTGCGGTCATAGCCAATGCTCTCCACCAGGGCGCGTATATGCTCTGGCCCCGTGCCGCAGCAGCCGCCTACCACGCTCACCCCAAACTCGTTGACGAACTCATAAAGGGTGCGCGCCATCGGCTCGGCTTCGAGAGGGTAGACAGCCTGCCCACCCACGTTGATGGGCAGCCCCGCGTTGGGTATGCACGATACGAATTTGGTGGCGTTCTGGCCCATAAAACGCATAGGTTCGCGCATATGGTCGGGGCCGGTCGAACAGTTGAGGCCGATTACGTCAACCGGCAACGCCTGAAGAGTAGTAAGCGCGGCCACAATATCGGTTCCCAGGAGCATACGCCCGGCAGTATCCAGCGTAACCTGTGCCTGCACTGGCACGCGGCGACCGCCCTCCTTGAAATACTCAACAACGCCATTGATGGCAGCTTTTAGCTCCAATATATCTTGCGCGGTCTCGATAACCAACAGGTCAACGCCGCCTTCCACCAGAGGTTTAGCCTGCTCTTTGAATATATCCTTTAGCTGCTGGTAGGTGATATTGGACAGCGTGGGATCATCAGCAGAAGGCAACATGCCAGTAGGCCCCATGGAGCCTGCGACGTACCTGGGGCGCGAGGGTGTAGAATAGGCGTCGGCCACCTTGCGCGCCAACTGAGCGGCACTGTAATTCTGGTGATACACTTCATCGCCTATGCCATATTCCGCCAGTTTGAGCCGGGTGCTGCCAAAGGTTCCCGTTTCGAGTACGTCGGCCCCCGCTTCCATGAACGATGCGTGGATTTCCTCTATGATACGTGGGTTGGTGACGCATAAATAGTCATTACAGCCCTCGAATTGCGGGCCGCCAAACTCATCCGGCGTCAGGTCATACTTCTGCACGGAGGTGCCCATCGCGCCATCGAAGATGAGCACCCGCTCGCGTAAGCTGTCCAGATAGGTCTTGCCCATCATGTGTTCTCCTTTGACTAAAGCCTGTTATGAACTATGACCAGGTGTAAAATCATAGTCACTCTGTTTCGGTTGCCTGGGACAAGACTATCTGCCAGCGTCCGTTACGCCTTTCATAGGAGTCGGTGTGCCAGCACCGGAGTGACCCCTTTTGCCCTCGACTTATGACCTCAATGTGCGACAGGTATCGAATAATCGCTATTTGATCATACAAGCGTACTCTAATCTCCGGGTCGGCCTCAAATACGAGGTAGTCAAGTTCGCCGGACGAAATGCGCCCGAGATACTGATCTCGTGAGAGGGCCTGCCCGCTCGGAGTTATCAGTTCGAAGTCGTCCGCGTGAAGCTCGTTTGCTATTCCCATATCTGCTTCCACCAAGGCGCGGAGACGTTGCCGTTCAAGGTTGCGAATTTCATCAGCCTCACGGTCTTCTCGGCTCTTCTCTTCTTCGTCCACAATCATTGTTGTCTCCTTTGGCGGGCTGTTACCTAGCAACAAAAAAGCCTCTACAGGGAGAGGCAAGTGGTTGCCTTACTAATAAAGGCCAAATCGTTCCCTGATGGGCTGGGTGGGGCACCGTGCTTTGCCGGTTGCCGGGCAGATCATTGAGCCAGTACTCTCTCTGCCACTCTCGATTTCTATTCGGTTGTACAACGAGTCTACACTACAGTAGCACGCGCTGTCAAGGGTACTTTTAGCCCAACAGAATGGATGCAAAATCGAAAGCTATATTCACCGCAGAGGCGCAAAGAACGCAGAGGACCCTTATGTATTATTGGTCCTCTGCGTTCTTTGCGCCTGATATGAAAATAGGATAGCGGGTAGGGGCGCACGGCCGTGCGCCCCTACGTGCGGGTTCTCGTTTTCATTCACGGGTGGTGTGCGCCCGCTCATAGTTACTCTGTGTTG
>JBBQIC010000415.1:0-2212 GCA_038324555.1 Chloroflexia bacterium | reverse complement strand
ACGGTTGGCGTGCGGGGGGGCGCCTGGTGAGCAGTGGTATGAGGGCAAGCATGAGGAGGGCGAGCGTACAGGTTACGCTGATGATTGCACCGACGTAGAACAGCCTGGGTCTATAAACGAAGCTGACCACATGCTTGCCTGGGGGCAGGGCCACCGCGCGATAGACGACGTTGGCGCGTAAGAGAGGAACGCCCCTGCCGTCCAGGGTCGCCTCCCAATCGGGCGTGTAATTATCGCTCAGCACCAGATAGCCGGGAGCGGGAGTGTTGGTTTCTAATTCAACGTCCTCCGGCTCGTCCTTGCGCCAGGCGACGGGAGCGGCTTTTGCATCAAGTTGTGGGCCTGCGAGATGCTCTCCGCCGCCTGTGAGGACTACGTTGCGTGTGGGATCATGTTCAGGGGCAAGGAGTGTGGCTGTGGCTGCCAGTACGTTGGGTGCTAAGGTTGAACTGAACACCACGTAGGCGCGGGGTAGGGCTTCCTCGTTCTCGTAGGTCGCTACTCGGTTCTCCTCGAAGAGCCACTTATAGGGCCGCCGATCTGTTGCTACACGTGGTTTGCGCATGGTCAGTAGGTAGCGCACTCCTGCTATTTGTAAGAGCCGGTGATCGGTGTATCGCAATTGCAAGCTGTCTTTGCTAACACTATCAAGTTTCTTATTGAGCGGGGCGTAAAGCTGCGCGAAAGTCGCATCTACCACGTCTTCGTAGCCGCGCAGGTCGCGTACTCCAAAAAGCATCGGGGTATTTGGGCGGAATGTTTGCACCGTGCCGACGAACCGTTCGTGCCCTATATGTTCTTTCAGGAAACTTGTCGTCTTAGTCGTTGGGTAGATCGCCTGGCGGGGAGTGACGGGGTTGTAACTGCTGCCGAAGGTCCAGAGGTCGGCGTACAGGAGGGTGACCAAAAGCGCCGCCATTGCGGGCGCTTTCAACAGACCCTTCCACATGGCGAGCACTACAACCGCGCCCGCAGCCAGGAAGATTATGGGCCAATATAAGGTAACGGAGGCGGGGTGGAATAAGCGGGCCATTTTCACATGGGAGATCAGAGGTCGCCAGCTTTGGTCCCAACTGAAGTCGCGTATACCGACATAAATCACCAGTAGTGTGCCGAACGCGACTACTGCTCCACCCAGGAACCAGAAGCCGGTATTGCGCAACTGCTTCGTGTTGGTTCTCAGGTTCAGCAGAGCGTCCAACCCGTAGCCTGCCAGCGCCGCGCCGCAAAAGCTCCATATCAGCGCCCATCGCACGCCTTGTCCGACGTTGAATATGGGTAACGCCCTGATAAGATTGAACATGGGGGCGCGTATGTCAAAAAGGAGCGCGATGATGCCTAGCGCCGCGAAAAAGGGCGCGAGCCTGTCGCGCCTGGACCAATAGACCGCGCCTAGTGTAGCCAATGCTATAGCCAACAGGCCGATATAGTCTATTTGCTCATTGAAGTTGATATATGACTGTGCCCAATAGTTGTGCTGAGTGGGATTGCCAGCGAAGTTGGGGAAGAACGACACAGCCAGGAAGAGGGCGCTCCGGCCAAGATAGAACGGCGTCAGGTTGCCGGTACGTTCAGCAATAGAGTTGCTATTGAGCAGGAAATCTACAAAGGGCAGCAACTGCACGGCTGACAATCCCACGCCAAGTAAGGCCATCGCCCCCAGGAAGAAGACGCGACGCGCTGCGGCTCTCATGCCCGGCCCTTGCGGGCGTATGACAGCCACGCTGTACAGGCAGTAACTAGCCCAGACCAACCCCACGAGAAACTGAGTTTCGGGGTGGCCTCCCACCAACAGACCGCCTACTGTGAAGGCCGTAGCCGCTCCCCAGGCCATACGTCCTGTTTGCATCAGGCGGGTGGAAGTCCAGAAGAGGGCAGGGAGCCAGACAAGCGTGGTGACGACGCTGTAATTGAGCCAGGCTACCACGAAGCCGCAGATCATAAAGACCACGCCCGAAGCCAGTCCCCCCGCCACGCTGCGCCCGATGGAGCGCATGAAGGCGTAGGTAGTAAGCCCCAGGAGGGTCAGGCGAATGAGCGCAGCCCAGGTCCAGTAGGCGTAAGGGCCTGTTGGGTAGGTGAGCAGGTTGATTGGGTCCAGTATGGCAGCCTGCGCAGCCGCGAAAAAGGGAGAACCTGTAAGTATGTACGGGTTCCAGAGAGGGAAGTGGCCCGACGAAAGCCGCGAAATCGCGTAATCCGCGTATGGGTA
>JBBQIC010000414.1:0-2311 GCA_038324555.1 Chloroflexia bacterium | reverse complement strand
TCAAAACTTCTTACTCCACGGTGTTACCGGCAGTGGCAAAACCGAGATATATCTGCGAGCCATCGGCATGGCGTTGCGCATGAAGCGGCAGGCTCTGGTGCTAGTACCGGAGATTTCGTTGACGCCACAGGCCGTCCATCGTTTTGCCTCGCGCTTTCCTGGAAGGGTGGCATTGGTACATAGCCAGTTGCCGCCGGGCCAGCAGTTTGACGAGTGGCGGCGCATCCACGAGGGGCAGGCGGACATCGTGGTAGGCTCGCGCTCTGCCGTGTTTGCACCCTTGCCGCACCTGGGCCTGATCGTGGTTGACGAGGAGCACGAGTGGGCCTACAAGCAGGACCACGCGCCCCGCTATCACGCCCGCGACGTTGCATTAAAGCGAGCGGAACTGACCGGCTCAGTGGTCATCCTGGGCAGCGCCACGCCCGACCTGACGACTTACTATCACGCCCAGAAGGGCGAATATAAGTTGCTTTCGCTGCCCACGCGGGTTGGGCGTCGCCGGGCGCGCGATGGCTCACACCTGATAACCGAACTGCCAATGCCTCCCGTACAAATAGTGGACATGCGCGCAGAACTGAAGGCTGGCAATAGCTCCATGTTCAGCCGCCCATTGCAGGCCGCGCTCAAGGAAACTCTGTCGCGCCATGAGCAGGCTATTCTCTTCCTCAACAGGCGTGGGAGCAACAGCTTCATCCTCTGTCGAGAGTGCGGTCATGTGCCCATGTGCAAGCGTTGCGACGTGCCGTTGGTCTATCATGCGGACGTGTTCGGTATGCTGTGCCATCGCTGCAACGCCCACTCGCGCATTCCAAGAGAATGCCCGAAGTGTGGCAGCAGCCAGATAAAAGCCTTTGGCGCCGGCACGCAGCGCGTGGTGGAGGAGGTGGTGGCGTTCTTACCGCGCGCCCATGTGCTGAGGTGGGACCGCGATACCGCCTCGCGCCAGGGCGGGCACGCGAACATAATGGAGATGTTCACGCAGGGAGACGCCGACGTGTTGGTGGGCACGCAGATGATAGCCAAAGGACTGGATATAGCTCGTGTCACGCTGGTTGGCGTGGTGAGCGCGGATACGGGCCTATATCTTCCCGATTTCCGAGCACCAGAGCGCAGTCTGCAACTGCTTATGCAGGTGGCAGGGCGGGCGGGCCGCCGCACCGAGACGACCCACAGCCGCGTGGTCGTGCAGACCTTCAACCCAGAGCACTATGCGATACAGGCCGCAGCCCGCCACGATTACCGGGGCTTCTACGAAGGGGAAATCCGCTTCCGCGCCGAGCATGGTTATCCACCCTATGGGCAATTGGCCCGTCTGGTATATTCCTCTCCAAGCAACGAACGCTGCGAGCAAGAGGCGCAACTGGTAGCGCGCCACCTGCGTCTGAGGGCGGAGCATCTAGCCAACGCCGCCCGCCACGCGCATCAACCCAACATAGACGACATAGACGTATTAGGCCCTGCCCCGTGCTTCGTCCACAAAGTGCGTGGCCGCTATCGCTGGCAGGTGCTCATACGCGCCGATAAGGTCGCGCCCATCCTGGAAGGCTTTTATCCAGGACAAGGTTGGTCGCTGGACGTGGACCCGATGAGCGTTCTGTAGAACTACTTGTTCCCGAACATGCCCCCGATGTCCTTGGTTATATCACCGAGGTTTGTTGGCATTGCTGCCCCGCCTGCGCCACCCAAAACGTTGTCAATTTGCCCTGCGATTGGGGCCGGGAGCTTCGTCTTCAAGTAGCCGATAACGGTGGTTGTGGCTTGCCGGGCCATGTCTTCCGAAAGGCCGGTCTTTTGCGAAACTTGCTTGATCAGTTCGTCCATGTTTTGCCTCCTAAAACCCTATGATGCGCCACCCTCGCTCGGCGACTTCAGTCGGGGGCTACAACCAGCAAAGTCGCACTCATATTCCTCCCCCTGGTCACTCCCCGTCCCCCTGAATAATAGCCTGGTAGATCACACTGGCTGTGGCCCCCCTCCTCGCGTTTGCCTGTGGGCGGAATGTGCCGTCTGTGTACCCATTGATGATACCCCTGTTGTAGGCTGTCTCTATGTATGTGTAGAATGGGTGTACCTCGAACACGTCGGTGAAGTGGGGTCCTCCTTGTGTGTCTATCCCCCAACCCATCCCCAACACTACCACTTTGCATAGCTGCCCTCTGTTTATGGGGTTGTCGGGTCGGAATGTGCCGTCTGAGTACCCTGTGATGGAGGAGTGAGCATAGGCTGTCTCCACGTAGCAGTAGAAGGGGTTGTCTGGTGATACGTCGGTGAAATGTCCCGTGTCAGGGCACTCTAATTCCCAGCCGAT
>JBBQIC010000413.1:0-2533 GCA_038324555.1 Chloroflexia bacterium | reverse complement strand
ATATCCCACAAACCCAACAACACCGAAAGCCGCCAGCAAGGAGAGGCACGCCGCCGCCGTAGCCAGGAAGCGCAATGGCTGGCGCGAAGCCCCTATAAAGGGCACGTTGTTCAGCAACGCATATGGGAGTGGTATATTCGTCAGCACGCCGTTCACCTGAAGCTGCGGGCCTAGGGCCATCAGCAATAGACCGAACAGCGCCAACCCCACGGGCCACACCCTCCGCCACTTTAGCACAAGCCCTACTATAGTGAGAGCGATGGCTACGTAACCCAATGCCACCACATCGCCGTGCCGGTTGATCTCCGATTGGAAGCGCGCTGGTAGGAACAAGGCAGCCAGGTCCACAGAATTGGCCAGTGTAGTAGTGGGCGCGGGCAGCATGTAAGTAGCCCCACTGAGCCGTTCCCGCACCATCGCCACGAGCAGAGGGCTGAGTAAAAGGGTAAAGAGCGCAATTGCTGCGGCCACTCTAATTGTGTTATGTAGCCATGCGGACGATGGACGATGGACGATGGACGATGGACGATGGACGATGGACGATGGAGATTCATCCGTCCATCGTCCATCGTCCATCGTCCATCGTCGTCTTATCCATCGCCTTCTCACCATCTCGGCGGGCACAAACAGCGCCGTAAACACGACCAGCCCCGCTGTGAAATACCACGTAGCCAGGGAGGCTCCTGCCAGGCATATTCCCGCCGCCAGTGTCGCCCGCCTCCCGCCGCCGACCGACCAGACAGGGCCGGGGCTGTCCAGTGCTCGCCAGAGGGCCATCATATAGAGGGGAATCCACCACACTGTCACTTCGTCAAGTTGGCCCAGATCAACAGACGTGCTTAGTAATGGGGCCGCGCTGAACAGTGCCCCGCCCAGTAGCGCCGCGCCCCTGGATTGGGTCCTGTCCAGGCAGAGCCAGTATGCCGCCAGCCCGTCCATCACGAGGTTAGCGAGCATGAGCAGATTGTAGCTTGTCGTCAGGCCGAAGACGTGTTGCAGAGGGATCGAGATTACGCCGTTGAACAGGTCCAGCGAATGATAATAAAGGTTCAGGCCGGTGGGAAAGAGCAGGTAGTTAGTGTGGTAGGGATTGTGGTGCAGACCGACCAGCGACTTGTCCGCCCACCACAAGTCCCACATATGCAGCCATGAGTCGCCGCCACTCGTAAGGGTAACGGCGTCACTCAGGTGCGCGATGAGGGGGAAAGTGAAAACAATGGCCCAGGCCAGGAAGAATAGGATAGGGTGAGGGAGTAGGGTGAGGGAGTAGTTTCGCCACCTCACCCTACTCCCTCACCCAACTCCCAATATCTGGTGTTTCGTCTGTGTCGCTGGTACTGCTCGTTATACGGCTGTATGCCTCCGGCTTGAGCACACCGACAAACGGCAGGTTGCGGTAAATCTCGTCGAAATCCAGGCCGTATCCGACTACGAACTCGTCTGGTATATTGAAGCAAATGTAATCTATGGGCACGTCAACTTGCCGCCGCTCGACTTTGTTGAGGAGTGCGCACACCCGCACGCTGGCGGGGTTGCGGTTGCGCAATGTCTCTAACGTGTAGTTGAGCGTGAGGCCGCTATCCACTATATCCTCAACCACCAGCACATGCTTGCCCTCTATCGAACTGTCCAGGTCCTTCAAGATACGTACGATGCCGCTCGTGCGCGTGGAAGCGCCATAGGAAGCTACGGCCATAAAGTCCATCGTGAGAGGGAGGTCTATAGCGCGCGCCAGGTCAACGATGAACATGATCGCGCCCTTGAGCACGCCTACGAGCAGCAAATCTTTGCCCATGTACTCTTCTGTAAGACGGCTGCCCATGCGTGCGATCTCTTCTTGTAGCTGTTCTTCGGTAACAAGAACATGGTCAATATCGTCGCGTATATTATACGTTCGCTCGCCCGTTTGCTGCACTGCCATAAGTCATGCCTCTCCCATTCTTGTGAATTCAAGACGCAATACCCGCCGTGTCTGCGGCCCAACAGTCGCGTGCGTGGACCTTCTGCCCCCCGGTCCGGGAACCCATAGCGCCTCCCCACCCCGCGCAGAACATAAAACTATCGGGATATGGTCTCGTACCCTTCTGGGGATTTTAGCATCAATAAAAGAGTCCTGCAAGCTCTTACGCCCCTTCATGCCAAGCGGCCTTATAAAATCGCCCGGCCTTCGCGTGCGAAGCACAAGGCCGATACCGAGTTTTTCTATCTCATCAGCGTCACACAGCATGAGCATATCGCTCGGCTTGCGCTTCTCGCTCTCCGCGCTCACGATGCTGCACTCTAACTTCCATCCAGCCTCTAGTTGCAGCGTGATCCCAGGAATCAGTGTTAATTCCTCGCCTGGGTCCATCACAGGCCAACTAAGAGTATCTACTGCCTGGATGCCTCCTACGGGTTGTATCCGGCTTATTGCCGCCCAGCCATCTGCTGCTCTTTCGACAATGAGACCGTGCGGCAGTTGTGCGCTCCTGCGGCTATCCACATGGCCGGACAATATGCTCGCAGTTTGCTCAATATGTCTGTGGGTAAAGCC
>JBBQIC010000412.1:0-2547 GCA_038324555.1 Chloroflexia bacterium | reverse complement strand
AGTCGGCACGGACATACCTGCGTTCCTGGCGACCGAGCGTATGGAGACATTTGCGAAGCCGCTACTCATTAGTTCGCTCTCGAACGTGTCCAATATGCGGTGCTGGGTCAGGCGTACCTGCTCCTCCCGCAGGGTCGATATGTGGGGCGTAGTTTGATATTTGTCGAAATTGCTTTCCATAGAACAAAACTTCCCTTCCAGACGGTCCTTTGCGGCCGCTGATTTTTAGTAGCAGGATTGGTCCGACCAGCCCGACAAGCGTTCCCGCAAGCGCCAGATCAAATTCGGGCAGGTATATGTTTGGGAATGGGTAGTAGGCCAGAGCAGACGTCGCCAGCAGCCTATATGTTATTAAGAAACCTATGATTCCAATCGAGAGCGACGATAGGGCAGTGTCGCGCCCTCGCCAAACGCTTCGCCTGTACCGTTCGCGCCTGGTCCTCTTGCCGATGGCCCACAGGCTTACAGCTATCCCTCCGATACCTGATATTACAGTGGCCCATCCTATTGACCCTATTGTACCCGTAAACATCGGAATCGTGCCACCAATGAGTATGAGGCCTATACTCGCTGCCAGCCCAATTTGCAAAACTATGGGCCGGACATGCCTGGAACGCGCCGGGCTGCGGCTGAAACCTCGAGCTTCCATCGCCTCCGCCAGGTTCATCGAGCGTTCCATGCCTCCGGCCAATAACGGAATTATCAGGGGCAGGAGGTCCGCCACCCGCCTGACCCTGTGCCCCCGCAGCGCCTGGGCCTCTCTAATCTCGGCGAAGCGCTCTACCGTCTTTGGCACGAATGTTATGGCTATCGAGGTTATCAGCCCAACCTGGTGCAGGAACGGCGGCACCGACCTGAGTATAGCATAATAGTCGGCCCCCGCGCTGAATGCCGCGAATACGGCCAGCACCGTCAATAGCGACAGCCCATCAAGGGCCGACGAGATGATAGCTTCCAGAGTAATCGGCCCTCCAACTACCGGCAACTCGTCAGGCAGCCTAAACAGCACCGTTGTGCCCAGGTGCAGACTGATGCCTTTCAACAGCGCTACCGCCACCGTCAGCCCAATCACGGTGCCCATTAGCAACCTTCTGGCCGAGGATTGCGGATTCGCGGACGAGAAGTACTGTTCAGTGCCGTCTCTGGTCCCCGTTCGCCCCAGGTTGGCGCTTACGAAGAGGGCGGCGAACATGATGAGCAGCAAGTAAACAGGGTTGCGCGTGCTGAAGGCGGCGAGCATAGCAGCAGTAAGCCAGAGCAGCCAGGCGGAAGCGTGAAAGCGAGGCGCTGAGTTAGTCCACATGGTCGCCTTTATTTCGAGAGCGCGCCGCAGACAGCCCACGCCATAGCACGAAAGCAAAGGCCGCGCCAAGTCCGGCTACTATTGCGATTATACGCGCTCCTGACGTGTCGCCGCCCGTAACATTCGTTGTGCCAGGTCCTGGAGTTGGCGTTTGTGTCGTAGTGACTAATGGTGTCCAGGTCGGAGAAGGCGTTGGGGAAGGTTGTGCGGTCAGTATAGATGCCGCAGTTGACATAACGGTTGCTTGAACCGCCAATGGGTTTGAAGTGGGCGTAATGGCGGGCGGTGTATGGGCAGGAGTCGCAGTGTTTCTCGATGCTTGCGGCTTTGTTTGGGTGGGTTGTGGTCGCGGCGTGGGCGTTGCCCAGAGGCGCGGTTGGGTGGGGGTTACAGGCGCAGGTGGCCTGGTGCTCGCCTGTTCATGTAGTGATGCGCCACAGACCTGCCCGAAGGCGAATTGAGGAGGGGGCTTGCCGCCGCTCCATGCCCAGCCTTCGAGATCGCCTTCATGCACCTTATAACTCCCTGCACCGACTACCGAACTCCTCCACTGCCCCTCCTTGAGGTGGTGGTAGGTCCAATAGACGCCACCCGGTCCGTAGGATTGGCACACGCAAGGCTGTCCGGGGTAGTCGCACCCGTCGTGCCCAATCTTGCACACCAGCCCACCCAGCCCGCCGTAGGCTTCGAGCTTCACTTCAAGCCCGGTTTTGAGCAGCAAGTCCAGGCCGCTTATGCTATCTCCGGCAAAAGCCAGGCAATACTTTTGGACGCTACCATCTGCGAATTGCAGTACGATGCCCGCGTGGCGCTCCTGGCCCTGGCTCTGACTCTGACTCTGGCTTTGGGCAATCGCCGGGCGCGTACTTGCAGCCCCGGCCCTGCCGAAAGCGAGAGTTGCAAGCAGTATAAATGAGCATATGCAGATTTGCCTGGATCGTGCCACAATATTTTCGTTTCAGAAAACTTCACGATACTTTCTGTACTGCTTTGAAAATAGGATAGCGGGTAGGGGCGCACGGCCGTGCGCCCCTACGGGTGCGCTCTCGTTTTCATTCACGGGTGGTGTGCGCTCACTCATAGTCACGTTGCGGCAGAAAGTATTATAGGACTTTCGCTTGAACCAAGTCAGGCAGATATGATAAGGTACAAGGATGATAAGGAAAAGCCAATACATCGAATATCTAATCAGTACACCCGCCAACTACACCTGTGCGAACCTGGCAGAGCACCTGGAGGGGGTG
>JBBQIC010000411.1:0-2563 GCA_038324555.1 Chloroflexia bacterium | reverse complement strand
TACACCCCTAGCTCGTCCGTGCCCGCGAACGACACCTGTGACGAGGGTTGCAGTGTGGTACGTTTGCCCGAATTGCCCTGGCCGGGGGCAGTCACCACGATTTCGTCAGCCGATGGCATAGGCCGGATGCTTATAGGGTCGGCGGCTGCCAGCGAAGGCGGCGCGTCTACTGAGCTTGTGGGTTGCAGCCACCCGACCAGGTTGGTCATCAGGATGGGGAAAGCCACCTGTAAAGGCAGGTCCGACTGGTGCAGGTCGAAAGCCACTGCTGCCACGCGCCGCCCGCCCGTCTCCCCTGCGATGATGAGCGGGTCGCCGTCCGTCGTGCGGGCCAACACCCGCGCCCACGATGGCGTGATTATGCGTTTGGCCGAACCTATATGCGTGCCTGAGAAGTCCACGAAGCGCAACAGTGGGTCGTTTACAGATACAGGACCTATCTGAGGCAGTTGGAGCGTACCCGATACAGGCACAAGAATAGAGTTAGGCGGCGCAAACAGCAGCAAGTTACCCGCAGGCGCCTGCGCTGGCATTGCAGCGTCAAGCACCGTCAACCCATACTCCTGAGACGGTGCGTACTGAGCGGGCGCGACCTTGAACAGCTTGACTCCGGGCAGCAAATTGAGCGCCTTTTCCAGAAAGCTATTGCCCTCCGACACCAACAGCACCTTCGAGTCCGGCGGTTTGGGCCGCAATACCCACGCCTGGTCGTCGGCGGTCAGCATATCCGCGCCCCTGTCTTCGATGGACACACTTGCCTCTACCAACGACGTGCTGAGGGGCAGGCCCCCCAGCGTGATTGTAGAGTCTCCACCCGCGTTCAGTTCCACGCTTCGAGAGTCGCGCAACGTCCCGTCCACTTTGATGGACAGCAGAGCGCGCACCGGCTTTGAGCCGCTGTTATACAAGCCCGCGAATAGCTGAGGCCCGCCGGGGCCGTCCCGCACGGACATGGACGTTATCGCTACGTTGCTGTTTGACTTGCCAACGTTGACATACCTGGTCCTGGCGGGCATCTGCGGGAGCGCACTCGACGCCTGCCCAGGCACCGTCGCTAGCGCGCCGTCGGAGACGAGCACAACCGTAGCGTCCCCAAGCTGCCGTGCCGAGGCCGCCGCCAGAGTGAGCGCCGATGCCATGTCGCTCCTGCCGTTTGAAGCGTTCAACCCACGCAAAGCCGCGCGCAACACCGCCTTATTACTGGAAGCCGAGGCCGCGATAGATGCCACCGGCCCCGCCCATACGAGCGCCATCCTCTCCTCGCCTTGTAGACCGTCAATAAGCGCGTCGGCCTCCCGCTTCGCCCGCTCAAACCTGCTGATACCTCCACCCTCGTCAGCAGCCTGCATCGAAGCCGAGCCGTCAAGAACCACGACCAGGTTGCCCGAAGCTACAGCCGACGTGTAGTAGAAAGGCCGCGCCAGGCTCAACACCAGCAACAGAAGCAGGAGCAGTTGCAAAATCAATAGGAGATTACGGCGAAGGCGCTGCCAGGGTGCGTTTGCCGTGCGGTCCTGGAGTGCGCGCCGCCATAGTAGCGACGAAGACACGTTGAGTTCCTGCCTCCGCAGCCGCAGCATGTAGAAGATAATAATCGGTATCGCCAGGGTTAGCAGGCCGAGCGCGGTGGGAAGCAGTATGCCCATTCAACCATTATATTCTCCATTTGACCCAACACAAAACCCACCGCAGAAACACGGTGGGTTTTGTGTTGCGCCGCCCTTCCTTAGTCGGGCCTGTTTGTCACTGTTCAGGGTGGATATTCGCGCAGGCCAGCAGCGTCAGGTTCGCGTCGTTCTTGCGCACGGATACCGAGTTGATGGCGTCGAGGTTGTCGTCGGCGTGACCGTGTGTCCTGCCCACACCGTGCCTGTTGGCCGTGTACGGGTCGCTAAACTCGTCGCCCGGCAAGGTACACGTATGATTGTCGTAATAGAGCGATACGTACTCCTCTCCCGGCATAAGGCCAAAGGCCATGACGCTGATATGCGTCCCCTTCTCATCGGGCCGTTGCAGCAGGTTCACAACGCCGAATACGTGCGATCCGCCAACGGGGTGCAAGAACGCCATGACGTGATGCCCATTCGTGGCAGAATCATCCGTGCTAGAGTCTGCGGCTACCGGCCGTGCCATGGGCATGACCAGTACAGCAAAAGCAAGCAATGCAAAGAGCTTCCCTATTTTCTTCATAATAAAACCTCCTCTGTATTCTTGGTTAGTGGAGCAATGAGGCCCCTGGACTGTGTGACTTGGAACGCTTCTAATGGCTTAACGCAGCTAGTGTCTCAAAAGTATCGGGGCAGAATCTCCAATAAAATAACTGGCCCCTGGGGCCAGTTATTTTATTGACTCACGTTACGCAGCCTGTCGAAGAAGAACCCGCTCACCCTTGTCATTCTGAACGAAGTGAAGAATCTCTCCGTTTACCTGGATGTTGGAGAACCACTTATACCCAAGTATCCCCGCCCACGGAGAGATTCTTCACTTCGTTCAGAATGACAAGGGTGAGCGGGTTCGTTTCCCTCTTAGCTTTCGGCCTTGTACCAACCTTATGTCCCCAGAC
>JBBQIC010000410.1:0-2649 GCA_038324555.1 Chloroflexia bacterium | reverse complement strand
CACAAACATACCTTCGCGGTCGCGCTCCAACGCCTTTTGGAGCTTCTTGCGATGCACGTTCGGGTCAGTCACCGGGTCGTCCGGGAAGGAGATGCGAGCTATGTCTATCTCGAACTGGACGAGCGCGTCAATGTCCTCTGGGACGGGTTGCCGCACCATGTAGCGTTCAACACTAACCTCATTTGGCGCTTCCTGATCCCCGATCCCTGATCCCTGATCCCTACTTATGTCCATTGCCGCTTGCCCCATCCTGCTTACCGGAGTTCGCCTGCTTCCTGGATAATAACTTGAAATCGTGCGCGCCGCACGCCGGGCAGCCTTTCTCCTTTAACTCCTCAATCGTGGCGTACTGCCCGCCCGCCTCACCGCCTACTGCTATCTGCTGGCCGCAGGACGTACAGGCGTACATTCGCAGTGTTGGTCGCATCTGTCCCGTATAGAGTGGACCTGCGTATTCGCCTTCGATGAGTGGTATGGCATCGGCTGTTGCCTGCAATAGATACATGTCGCTCACACCCGCTAATACGCCCGCGCCTACGTAGCTGTTGAAGTTGGGTATCAGTTGCTCTATGACCAATCCCATCTCGGCAATAGTCTTCTGCACAGCAAGCTGCTCATCGGGCGGGCGATGGCCGAAGCTGAGGAATATGCGCCCACCGTCCGGCTTCACCGCCTCGACAGCCCTCGATAGGAACAGTTTGAGGCCGGGCAAAGTGTAGGCCGGGTCAGTTGCTACGATATCGAACTCGCCCTGTAAGTCCTGGGGTAAGGGTTTGCGTAGATCGTGTCTGATCAGTCCGATCAGCACCCCTTCGGCTACTGCAATGTCCCGCAGGTGGGTTAGAATGCGCTCGTCCGTATCCACAGCCACCACGCGCCGAGCCAGCCTGCCCGTTGGGGACAGCACTTTACCCGCAAGCGCCACAGCCGCCGACAGCGAGTCATCGTCGCCCAGCACGAGCACGTCCTTTCCAGCAAGCGCGCCATGCTCGTGCATATAAGCGACCCGGCGGAGGTTGGTTTCGGGCGTGCAGTGGCTCTGGTCCAGGGTCACGTCCACGCCTGGGTTATCTTTGAAGTGCCTCCTGAGTGTAGCGAGCACACCTTCCCACTGAGGGCCAACGGGCACGACTCCGGTCCCCTCGCAGGTTTGGCAGATTACAGAGCTTTGCGAGTCGGGCGTTGTTGACCAACCCCAATCTTCACTCAGTGCGGCCTGAGCTTCTGAGGTCAGGCGTATGTGGGGGCCAGGCTCCACAAGACCCTCGTGTTCCAATTCGCGCCTCACAGCCGTAACCACAGGCACGGGAAGCCGGGTTAGCCTCGCCAGCGCGCGCCCGGTCAAGGGTTCGGCGGTTATGTCGCTCTGAGCGCGAAAGACGGCCCGCAGCACGTTCTCGATCCCCTGTGGACCTTCGCGCAGTTGCGACTTCTCGGCTACACGCTTGAGGAGGGCTTGTTTGTCGGAGAAGCCACTGCCCTTGCCCTGGCTATTCAACGTTCTTATCTAGCTCCTTTTCTAACGTAGGTGAAAGTTCATAGGCTTGGGGGACTACCCCGTGCCTGCCCTGTTTGCGTACCCTTATGTCTGGGTTCACGTCGTAGGGGCGTGATTTATCGCGCCCTGTTCGCGTACCCCGATGTTTGGGTGGTAAGGAGAGAGGGCAGGCACGGGGGCCTGCCCCTACGACTGAATACTTACGTTCTAACTCTCCATCTCAATAATAGTAGCTATTCCCTGCCCCACGCCTATGCACATGGTAGCCAGGCCGTAGTGCCCACCTCGGCGCTTAAGCTCGTGGACGAGAGTAGTAACCAGGCGAGAGCCGCTGCTACCCAGGGCGTGACCGAGGGCGATTGCGCCACCGTTTACGTTTACCTTGTTTGGGTCCAGCTTCAGGTCACGGATGCAGGCGAGGGATTGGGCGGCAAAGGCTTCGTTTAGCTCGATCAAGTCTATGTCGTCAATGGTGAGGCCCGCGCGCTCTAGGGCTTTGCGAGTGGCGGGGACGGGGCCGACGCCCATACAGTCGGGGCTGACGCCTGCTACCGCCGATGTTACGATGCGGGCAATTGGTTTCAACTTCATCTCGTCCGCCGCCTGCTTGCTGGTTAGGAGGACAGCAGACGCGCCGTCGTTGATACCGGACGAGTTACCCGCCGTGACCGAGCCGCCTTTGCGGAAGGCCGGGCGCAGTTTCGCCAGCTTTTCGGCGTCGCTGTCGGGGCGAGGGTGCTCGTCGGTGTCTACTATGATCGGTTCGCCTTTGGACTGGGGGACGGTGACAGGCACTATTTCTTCGGTGAAGCGGCCTGATGCGATGGCCTGGCCTGCGCGCTTCTGGCTCTCGGCGGCGAAGGCGTCCTGGTCTTCGCGGGTGACGTTCCAGCGCTCGGCTACGTTCTCGGCGGTCTCGCCCATGCTGTAGGGGTAGTACATCTCGGCAAGCCTGGGGTTGGTGAAACGCCAGCCGATGGTGGTGTCGTAGAGGGTCTGTTCGCCCCTGGCCCACGCATCGGAGGGTTTAGCCATGACGAACGGGGCGCGGGTCATGCTCTCCACTCCACCCGCTATGAAAACGTCGCCCTCACCAGCTTTGATGGCCCTCGCAGCGTCGTTGATAGCCTGCAAACCGGAGCCGCACAGCC
>JBBQIC010000409.1:0-2732 GCA_038324555.1 Chloroflexia bacterium | reverse complement strand
TTCGAGCCAGTTCGTCCATCGTAACTAACGATGTACGAAATACCCTTGCCGTTAAGCTTATGAAGTGTATCAACAAAGCTATCAGGTGTAAGTCCCCCAATGTACCTGGGGTCGCGGCTTGCGCAAACCCCCTGGTATGGAGGGTCCATGTATATAATATCCGTAGGTGCCGCGTCTTCAACAGCTTCCTTGTAGTCAAGGGATGTCAGGCAAGTTTTATTCAATAGAAGTCTTGAAGCACCCAAGATGTTAAGTCTCATGATGCTGGGGTGGGCGCCCTTTCTCCTATTATCGGGGCTTTGATTGAACTCCCCATTGGAGTTATACCGAACAGACGCCTTGACACAACGAGCCAGCAAATATAGGAAGTAATCGGGGCGCTGAGTCTTGTTGAACTGCTCGCGCACAAGATCATAAAACTCCCTTTCTTGCCCGGTTTGAGCGTCCCAGAGCCTCTCATATGCTTCCGATATATCATCAGGCTCGTGTATAATCTCATGCCAAAGCGCAATTAGAGGTCTGTTCAAATCGTTTAGAGTGAACAATTTGATCCGTGTACGATAGGCTGCGGCTAACGACACTGCCGCCGACCCGGCGAACGGTTCAATCAACCTTGTAACGTTTGCCGGAAAATAGGCCAGGATGATAGGAGCAAGACCGCGCTTACTGCCTTGGTATGGTATAGGATGCGGAACGCCCACTAGTGATATAATCTCCTCTTTTTCACTCATCACCATGGACAAACGTCTCATGAGAAAACAATGTCCCTTTACATAGGCCCTTTAGCTTCCCTGGTCACAGCCACGATACGCACGAACTCGTCTGGGTTCAGTGATGCGCCTCCTACAAGCGCGCCGTCTATCTCGGGCTCTGATATGAACTCGGCTATGTTCTTGGAGTTTACGCTGCCGCCGTACTGAATGCGTATTTCCTCAGCTACTTCCGGGCCGAATAGCTCACCTATCGTGCGCCTTATAAAGCCTATGACGTGGTTAGCGCCTTCCCCTGTGGCTGGACGGCCCGTGCCTATGGCCCATATTGGCTCGTAGGCGATCACGCAACGCCTCGCTTGCTCGTTGGAGAGGTCGGCAAGGGCGGCTGTCACTTGGCGTGAAACTACATCGAGGGTCTGCACGGCTTCGTTTTGTTCGAGGTCTTCACCGACACAGACGATGGGGAGAAGGTCGTGGGCAAATGCCGCATTCACTTTGCGGCGCACATCTTCGTCGGTCTCGTGGAAGTATTGACGGCGTTCCGAGTGGCCCAGGATCACGTAGTCACACATCGTCTTGAGCATTAGGGGCGAGATTTCGCCTGTGTAGGCTCCTTTCGCCTCCCAGAACATATTCTGCGCGCCTAAAAAGAGCGTCGTGCCGTCGAACGTCTCCGCAATCTCCTGCAACGACACAAAGGGCGGGCAGACAACGATGTCCACGTCCTCCATAGCGTCCAGGTCTTCCAGCATCGAGTCCATAAGCTCGAAGGCGCTTTCGGGATCGGTATTCATTTTCCAGTTGCCAGCGATTATGGGTCTTCTCATATTGCTTTCTGCTTATTGCTTATTTGCCGACTTATTCTTCAGGTCCATCGTATTCTTGATCCCCGATACCTGACCGCTGACCCCTGCGCCGCAGGTTGTCGAGACCGAATACAGTGGGCACGAATATCAGATGGACCGACATCAACAGAAAAAGCAGGTCGCGGGCGATGGCGATAGGACCTGCCTTCTCGGTGGTGAGGAACGTACCGATTGGGCCAAGCATGGTAATGATGGCGCTGCCGACGGGGTTGGCATTCGGGCCTGTGGCGAAGCAACCGCAATCTATGGTGTTGCCAAAGCCGCGTAGCATGGCCTGTATCATGGCGATCAGGAAGATTACCACTAACCCACCCGCGATCCCAGCCGCCCCACGAGTAAACAATCCCACAAGGATCCATATTCCCAAAGCTATCTCTAGGGGCGGCAAGACAGTTGCCATAGCATTCTCGATATTGACCAGGACATTTACTGGAAGGCCCATGCTTACTTGATAGCTATCTATGCTGAGCGCAAAGCCGTGAATATCACCGAGTTTGGTCAACCCGGCAATCAGAAATATGCCACCAAGCACCAACCTCGATATGATTGTGAGATAGGTCAGCACGGGCGCAATAAACCTGGAAACAGGAGATTGTGCGCCGGGCGGCTCCCCGTACTCCGGCGCTACGTACTCGGCGCTGCCATGCTTCGCAAGTATTTTGGCGTCCTGGCGGTTCATACGTACCTTGTCCATTCTTTCAACCCTGGTGCGTCCTTACTTAGCTCACCTTATGCAGGAGTTAGAAGGCAACAAACCCACTAACCCGTGTCATTCTGAGTCGCAGCGAAGAATCACTCACCTTACCCACCTGTCTGGGTATCAGCATCAATATCAGCACTGCTATGTCTACCCCTAACGCTTACGACCCTGTAGTGATTCTTCGCTGCGGCTCAGAATGACACGGGTTAGTGGGTTTGTTGCCTTCCGTGGTCCGGGGATGATAATAGTTTTGCTTTCGGCTTTGTGGCAACCCTGGTCCCCCACTGCGTAAGGTGAGCTACTTGACTACCTTGTTGAGTTCGCCCGTAATCCGCGCGGTAGTAATGGGGTTGCCCTGCTCGGACTGTATCTGGGAGGCGACTTTGCCGTCAATGTCAAGGATGTAAATAGTCGGGAAGTATTCTATTCCATAATCGTCGGCAGACTTGACCA
>JBBQIC010000408.1:0-2748 GCA_038324555.1 Chloroflexia bacterium | reverse complement strand
GGGTAGGGGCGAACACAAGGTTCGCCCCTACCCGGCAGCCTCCCGTACCCTAACTCGGAACACTTACCACTGGAAGCGAGCTTAACATGAGCACAAAAACTGCAACAATCACCTCTCCACCGCGAGTACGTGAGGCCGAGGGACGTCAAGCGACTGTGAAGATATGCGGCATTTCGCAGCCGGAGCACGCGCTTTTGGCCGCCAGGCACGGTGCAGATATGGTCGGGCTGGTATTTGCGCCGAGCCGCCGCCAGGTTTCCGTCGAGACTGCACAGCAGATCACCCAGGCCGTGGCGGCTTTGGACCGCAAACCATTGCTGGTCGGCGTATTCGTGAACGAGACGCTGGCGCGAGTGCTGGCAATCGCCCGGCAGGTGGGGTTGGATACTATCCAGTTGAGCGGAGACGAGTCTCCGGAGTACGTCGCTGAGTGCAGACGGCATTATCCGGTCATCAGAGCCGTCCGCTTCCCATCTGGAACGGAGTTGCAAGATGCGTTGCGCTTGTTGGAGACATATGAGCCTGCTATCCCACGCGCCACCGGGCGACTTCGTTTCCTTGTGGACGCGCACCAGCCAGGCGAGTACGGCGGCACTGGCAGAGTAGCCGACTGGCCGTTGGCCGCCGAACTGTCGTCCCATTACGACATCGTTCTGGCGGGCGGTCTCGACCCGTCCAACGTGGCAAACGCGGTGGCACAGGTCTCGCCGTGGTGCGTAGACGTGAGCAGCGGAGTGGAGAGCGGCGGGGTGAAAGACCCTCTGCTGATTAAAAAGTTCTTGTTGGCCGCGAAGCCAGCTTTTAGGGAGGACTTGCAATGATTATGAAGGAAACAGAGGGACCTGTAGAATACACAGGGAGCTACAACCTGCCGGACGCCCGTGGACATTTCGGGCAATTCGGTGGGAAGTATGCTCCCGAAGTGCTGATGCCTGCGTTAGAGGAACTCGAACGAGTGTACGCAGAATGCAAGGCCGATCCTCAGTTTATCGCAGAGCTGCGCGACCTGGAACGCCATTACACGGGCCGTCCCACACCTCTCTATTTCGCGCAGAGCCTGACCCGCGAGGTGGGCGGGGCGCGTCTCTACCTCAAACGCGAAGACCTGGCGCATACCGGCGCGCATAAGATAAACAATGCGCTAGGGCAGGCTCTGCTGGCTAAGAGGCTGGGCAAGCGCCGGATAATTGCCGAGACGGGAGCAGGGCAGCATGGAGTAGCAACGGCCACCGCCTGCGCGATGCTTGACATGGAATGCGTGGTCTATATGGGCGAGGTGGATATACAGAGGCAGGCGCTGAACGTCTTCAGGATGAAACTGTTGGGCGCGGAGGTTCGCCCGGTCTCTACTGGAAGTCGAACGCTCAAGGACGCGATCAACGAGGCGGTTCGAGATTGGGTGAGCAACGTGGACAACACTCACTACCTTATTGGCTCGGCTGTGGGGATGCACCCTTATCCGATGATCGTGCGCGACTTCCAGAGCGTGATAGGCGTAGAAGCCCGCCAGCAGTGCCTGGAACAGGTGGGCAGGCTGCCCGACTGCGTGGTTGCTTGCGTGGGCGGCGGCAGCAACAGCATTGGCATCTTCTACCCGTTCGTCAACGACCTGGACGTGAGGCTCATAGGCGTTGAAGCAGCAGGCGACGGCTTAGAGACCGGCAGGCACGCGGCCACGCTGGTGGCAGGCAGCGTTGGGGTGTTACACGGCGCTCGTTCGTACTTGCTGCAAGATGAGCACGGGCAGGTGAGCGAGACACACAGCATCTCCGCCGGACTCGACTACCCTGGAGTCGGCCCGGAGCACAGCTACCTGAAAGAGACGGGCAGGGCAGAGTACGCGGCGGTTACGGACAGCGAGGCGCTCGAAGGCTTCAGGCTCCTCTGCAAGACAGAAGGCATCATTCCGGCACTAGAGTCGTCCCATGCGGTGTACTATGCGGCTCACATAGCGTCCAGTATGCCGAGCGGCGGTATGGTGGTCATAAATATATCGGGGCGTGGAGATAAAGACATGCACACCGTGGCTCAGGCCCTGGGGATAAGCCTGACTGAACAACAAGGGACGCCAGCATGACCGGACGTATTGCCTCCACCTTCGCGCGACTAAGGCAGGAGCGTCGCGCCGCACTCATACCTTACCTCATGGTGGGCTACCCTTCGCTGCAAGCCACCCGCCAACTGGTGGATCTGCTGTCTCAGCAGGGGGCCGATTTGATCGAGCTTGGTGTGCCATTCAGCGATCCATTGGCCGACGGGGCAACCATACAACGGGCTTCTCATGTAGCTCTCGAAAACGGGGTGTCGCTTGCCGATTGCCTGGCGGTGGCCGCCGAGTTTAGGAACAACCGCGCGCCAACAAGCGATGTGCCAATCATCTTCATGAGCTATTACAACCCGATATACAAGTACGGCCTTGACCAGTTCGTGGCGGATTGCGCGGTTGCTGGAGTAGACGGCCTTATCATCCCCGACCTGCCGCCCGAGGAAGCCCACGACCTAAAGGCGGCTTGCAAGCGGTCGGGCGTGGAGTTGATTTTTCTAATCGCGCCTTCCAGCATCGACGAGCGTATCAAGAAAGTTGTCGAAATGGCCGACGGCTTCATATATTGCGTTTCTTTGACCGGCGTGACGGGCGCGCGTTCGCAACTGGACGAAAACGCGGCCCATCTGGTGGAGCGTGTACGCAAATACACAAGTCTGCCTCTCGTCGTGGGCTTTGGGATCAGTGCGCCCGAGCATGTCGCG
>JBBQIC010000407.1:0-2806 GCA_038324555.1 Chloroflexia bacterium | reverse complement strand
ACCCACTCACCCTTGTCATTCTGAACGGAGTGAAGAATCACTAACCTTACCACAGCGTCGGGGGACAAGAGCCTCTTCCCAAACGCTTACGACCCCGCAGTGATTCTTCGCTGCGGCTCAGAATGACACGGGTTAGTGGGTCCTCTTTCCTCTATATTTCTGACTTTGAATACACCCTGGTAGTAGGTAAGAGTTCAGAGGAATTGAGGTGGAGTAATTTCCACGATATTATTGTGGCATGGGGTTAGAAAGTGAAGTAGCTGCCCTGTAGCCCATTGTTCACCGATTTGCAACTCACATTAATGCACGACTTTATATGAAGTTATCGTGCTCCTGGAGGGGTCGAGCATGTAGAGAGTATCATCCGGCCCGTATGCGAGACCCCGCGCTACATCTGGCCTGGAGTCTTTTGGTTCAAAGCGGCTCAACTGAATAAAACGCTCCTTGATATTGATAGACACAATCGGCCCGTTGTCACACGACACGTCTATCCAATCGCCATGAGCAACGTCGTGAATCGGCTTGCAACCAATATCGTATTTGCGCACAAAATCACCCTTGGGGGTAAGCTCATGGACCAGTCCAAAGCCGTTCTCAGTGGCGTACACTTCGCCCGTGCTATCAACGGCCACGCCTGCGGGATTGTTGAAACCGCCCCGCTCGCCACCCCAAATACCCTGCGTCTCACCCCCGTCTTTTCCGTAGTGGAGGACCCTGCCGCCCAGCATATCGGCTATATAATACGAACCGTCTGCCCCTAGATATAACCCTGTGGCAATCGGCGTTTTGCTGTTGAGCGTTATCTGCCGAACGATCTCTCCGTCGGGCTTCATAACATAGAGCGCGTCCTCGCCCTCGCCGTTGTTCAACACATAAAGCAGCCCGTCGGAACCGGGCTTGATGTCGGTTGGGTGCTCAAACTCCTTTCGCACGCCATTCAATGTCGGGGATATTAGGTTGAAGACGCCAAAACTGCCTGCTTTCACGTCTAATGCACCCACAAGCCCCTTGGTATGGCGCGCCTGAGACGTAACGTATACTTTGTCGTCCATATAGGTTATGCCATATGGCTCATCCAGTGTAACAGGTAAGATATACGAATGCTGTCGCGTCAGGACCGTTTTGTGCCTCAAGTACTCGTAGTTCATCCCGAACCAGCTTGACCCAAGCACCGCGAAGACGCTCAACCAGGTAAGCCCCTGCTTGACGAACGGCCAATGCCGTCTACTTCGCATTACGCGCTGGAACAACATGAAGAGATAGAGGAGGAACACTATAAGTACCGCAGCGCCGATAAGCGTTGCCGAAGACGACGGATGGAGTATGTCGTCGGGAGTGCGAAAGTCCACCGTGAAGCGGCGCAGGTCCACCTTCCAGAACGACGATGGGTCCGCCTTCCAGAACGATGATGGGTCCTCGGCCAGCCAGAGATAGGCGGGAGCGGGACTGAGGGGCCATATATTGCGCCCATCCAACATCCACACCGCCATTGGCACGAACGCAAATGCGGTAGCAGCCGCGTATATTACCCCGAAGATCGCCCCCGGCAGCCAGCTTCTTGAGAAAGTGTACAGCGCCATAGCCAGGGGAGCCGCCATGAGGGGCACAAAGGTCGCCAGGTAGCGCGCCGGTGGGCACCACACGCCATGCCAGGCATAAAACGCGCAGATAACACTTAAGTAGGGCAACGCTAGCGCAGCTACCCAAAGCAGCATCCTGCGGTCGGAACGCCGCCCCAGTTTGACCATGGCTATGATCCCCACGATAGCAAGCACGTACACAGGCGAATATGTGAACAGCCCAAACGTGCTGTCAAAGAACAGGCCGAAAGCGGCGGTAATGAATTTGCCCAGGTTCTCCACGCTAGTCCAGGGCCAGTAGAATATAGCGATCCTGCCCTGCTCAAGCACGCTATTATCGGGCGCGGCCCTGCCGAACATGAACAAATTGAACCAGAGGAGCAACACGGCAGACAGCGCCACCGGCACAAACACCAATCCGAACGTTAGAACGTTGGAGCGTTGGAATGTTGGAAGATTAGAACGTTGGAGCGTTGGAAGGTTAGAACGTCGGAACGTCGGAACGTTAGAACGCGCCCACTGTACAAGCGCGTATAGAGCCAGCACCGCGGAGAGGACCACACAGCGCCACGCCAACCACGGGATATAACCGATGCACAGGCCCACCAGTATGAGCCGCCACCAGGAGTTAGCCTTCCAACCGAGCGCCAGCCGTCTAAACGCATAGATGAGCAGCAAGCCGACCGGCATCTCCGTGAAGATAAGGTAGGAGTAAATCATGATGGGCGCGCTGAAGGTGATCGGTAGCCACACCGCCCAGGCTATCCACAATCGCCCGGTTATCTCGTGCGCCAGCAGAAAGACGTTGAGGCCGACGAGCGAACCCAGCAAGCACATGAAGACCAACGTGAAGGGCCAGTAGACCGGAAGCGCATGGGTAGAGAACCAGCCGCCCACAATCCATGCGGGCACCAGCCATACCGCCATCCCAGGCAAGTGGAATGAATACTGCTCGGTGTTGGGCCTTATTGTGTTGGCAAGCATCGGCGTCAGTGGGTAGGGCGCGGTCATGCCCACATAGCCCGCAGGCTTGTAAGTATAGAACTTATCGAAGTCGCTGTTGGCGTAGTTGTTGGCAAGATTGAGGTCGCCGTCCTGCACGAGGCTGAGGGTATCCATCAGATAGAAAGGCTGGTCGCCCGTAGGAGGGTTGCTGTAGAGAGTGAACCTGGGTATCAGGGAGATGTATACCAGGAAACTGATAGTAAAGCAAAGCGCCATCGAAA
>JBBQIC010000406.1:0-2829 GCA_038324555.1 Chloroflexia bacterium | reverse complement strand
GGCGTCAGCCAGCTTCCGGCGCACCGAGACGACGCCTTTATACATACGCTCAAGGTGGTTGACGCCATCGCGCCTACACCGACGCGGCGATGGGCGGCCTTGCTGCACGACATCGGCAAAGGGCCGACTTTTATAGAGACGCCGGAGGGCCGCAGCCGGTTCTTTGAGCACGATAAGGTTGGTGCGGTCATGGCGCCCGAAATCATGTCGGCGGTTGGCGAGGACCCGCAGCTAATAAGTGATGTTCAGCGCCTGGTGAGCCTGCATATGAGGCCAATCTCATATTCGCCGGAGTGGTCGGACGCTGCTGTGCGCAGGTTGGTAGAAGACGCCGAAGAAGGGCGCGGCCTGGAGGGCTGGAAGGACCTGGTGGCGCTGGCTCGCGCCGATCTGAATGGCTACCTGCCTGAACCTATCCAACGTGGCCTGTGGGTGCTGGATAGGCTTGAGGGGCGCTATGAACGCCTGCTCGAAGCCGAAACCGACCAGGCCAGCAAAGAGGCGTTGGGACCCAGGTCGCCCCTGGACGGCGATGAAATCTTGTCGCTCGTGGACCGGGGGCCTGGGCCATGGGTCGGTGAACTCAAGGCTTTCCTGCTCCACGAGGTCAAGAGTGGGCGTTTGGCGCAAGACGACAAGGAATCGGCTGCCGGCCTGGCAGCCGAATGGTTTAGCGCGCATTCCAATCATTCGTAGGCCTGTGGTCACAATGAGAATCTTTCGTACTCCTCCATACCACAACGTCAAGGAACTGCTTGATAGCAGCGAGCAGTTCTCCGAGCATGATATTCAGACTACTTTGCGCGACATCCGCAGAGCTAACATCTTCGGCCTCGGCACCTGGGTAGTCAAGCGCCACCTGGCCCGGATGCTGGCTGACCACCCCAAAGAACAGCCCTTGCGCGTATTGGATGTGGCGACCGGCTCGGCTGACATACCACAGGCATTATGCAGGTGGGCCGACGCCGAGGGTTACGATATAAGCTTCACGGCGACCGACATAAGCTATCCAATCCTCAATGTAGCCCGCCAGCGTATACACAATGCGGGGCTGTCAAGCAAAGTGACCTTTGCGGTTTGCGACGCGACGCAGTTGCCCTTCGATGATGGCTCATTTGATGTGGTTACGTGCTCGCTGGCATTCCACCACCTCGATGTCGCGCAGGCGCGGGCGGCTATGCGCGAGATGGCGCGGATCGGGCGCAAAGGTTTTATCATCAACGATATTTATCGCTCGCAAGGGGCGTGGTACATGTCCATGTTGCTGACCAGACTGGCGACGGCCAACAGGCTTACCAGGCACGACGGTCCGGCTTCGGTGCTGCGTGCGTTCACGCCCACCGAGATACGCAGCCTGGCAGAACGCGCAGGCGTGCCGGTCCGCATCTATAAGCACCCGTTCTGGCGGGTGGCTGCTGTAGGGAGTAGGGTGAGGGAGTAGGGTGAGGGAGTAGGGTGAGGGAGTAGGGTGAGGGAGTAGGGAGAGGGAATAGAGAGGTATGGCGATATCAAAGTGTATGATGCGGTAGTTGTGGGGGCGGGACCTGCGGGTTCGGCGGTGGCTGCGCTGCTGGGGCGCGCTGGTTTTAGCGTGCTCCTTCTTGACCGGGCGGCTTTCCCACGCGACAAGGCTTGTGGAGAATACACAAGCCCTCAGACAGAGCAGGCGCTGGCTCGATTGGGCGCGCTGGAAGCGGTTGAGCGGGCAGGGGCGCGAAAGTTGCGCTCGATGCAACTTATTAGCCCGTCGGGTCGCCGTTTCTCACTAGATTACAGTCTGCCGGGCGTAGAGGGTGGCCCCTGTGTTCTTGCCACTCCGAGGCGTATCCTCGACGCTACCCTTGTGGACAATGCCCGCAGATGCGGGGTTGAGGTGCGTGAGAGGGTGAAAGTTGAGGCCGTTACCATGCGTGAGGGCCGTGCAGGTGGTGTGGTTCTGCGCGAGCGGGGCGGGGCCGTTTCTGAAACGCAAGCGCGCCTCGTGATCGGGGCGGACGGGGTGCATTCAGCGGTCGTGCGCAGCCTGGGCGTCGCCGCTCCGCTGCGCTGGCCGCGCAGCTTGGGTATGGTGGCTCACTACAGAGGCTATAATGGCCTCGACGAGTGGGGCGAGATGCACGTCTCGGCGCGTGGCTACGCGGGGTTGGCTCCTCTGTCGGGCGGCATAGTCAATGTTGGCCTGGTGATGCCAATGCAGGCAGTCACAAAGGGTGAAGGCGGCGCGGTTGCCCGCTTCGAGAAGTTCGCCTTTTCGTTCCAGGGCGTTGCAGAGAGGCTTCGCAGTGCCGAGCGCGTGTCCCAGGTGAAGGGTGTCGGTCCGATAGGCGCTCGCGTGCGCCGGACCTCCGGGCATGGATACATCCTCGTGGGCGACGCGGCAGGCTTCTTCGACCCGTTCACGGGTGAGGGCGTCTACAAGGCGCTAAGAGGCGCGGAACTGGCGGCAGAGGTGGGCATAGACGCGCTGGAACGTAATGACCTGTCGGCACGCTCACTGGCCCGCTACAGCAAACTGCGGCAAGGTGAGTTCGCCGCCAAGGACGCAGTTTGCAGGCTTGTGCAGCTATTCGTCGGCCTGCCACCCGCCATGGACTACGTGGCCGCAAGGCTCGCCTCTCGCCAAGCGCCCAGGAAGATATTGACCGGTGTCCTCGGAGATTACACAAACGCAAAGGCCGCGCTCAGTCCGGGGTATTTATGGTCGCTTTTACGACCTTGAAAGGTGGTAAGAGATCAGAATAACCCATGACCCGTTGGACCACCAACCGGGAATGAAAATATGGGTATTGGGTATTGGGTATTGGGTATTGGGTGTAGGGGTGGGGTGGG
>JBBQIC010000405.1:0-2867 GCA_038324555.1 Chloroflexia bacterium | reverse complement strand
CACTGCGGGGGTGTAAGTGTTTGGGAAGAGCCTCATGTCCCCCGACTCTGTGGTAAGGATAGTGATTCTTCACTCCGTTCAGAATGACACGGGCGGTTGGCTCTTGTCCACCCTACATTCTCGACTTTGAATAGACCCTGGCGTTTCTTTAAATCGGTTGACCTACCCCGCACATACTTGCTATAATGCCCTCACCTACACATAATCCCATCAACGCGCTCATAGACCGCACGCTGCCCGTTGTCGTAATCGCTCTAAACGACGCAGTTTATAGCAAGATGTTGAGCAATATAGAGCAAGTAAAGGCGCATGAAGGCATCGTGATAGCTATAGCTACGGAAGGCAACACCGAGGTTCGGGAGAAGGCGGACGAAGTGATATACATACCGCCCGTGGACCGTATGCTCTCGCCAATCCTGTCGGTTATTCCGTTGCAATTGTTGGCGTACAAGGTGGCGGTGTGGCGTGGGGCGGACGTGGACCAGCCGCGCAATCTTGCGAAGTCGGTTACGGTAAAATAATGGGCCGATTTATTTGACCTTCTTTGAGAACCCTACTGGTAAGCGAAACTACCTGCCAATCGTCGCGCTGGCCGTGGTAACTGGGTTGGGCCTCCTTGTCCGACTTAAGTATGTCCTTAGTTCTGATTTCCCCCTTAACGATGGTGGTCTCTTCTATGTAATGGCCCATGAGCTTCAAGTCAATCATTATATCTTGCCTGCTTTCACCTCTTATAACAACGCTCATATTCCCTACGCATATCCTCCGCTATCTTTTTATCTTGCTGCCTTTCTGTCCGATCTCACCAGTTGGTCCTTGCTTGATATAGTTCGGCTTTTACCTGCTATCGTCAGCACATTGACAATACCGGCCTTTTATCTGCTAGCTCGCGCTGTATTCCACCGATCTTGGTTACCTCTTTTGTCCGCCGTGCTTGCCTTCGCATTGCTACCACGGAGCTTTGAGTGGCATATTATGGGAGGGGGCATTGCACGGGCACCAAGTCTCTTCTTCGCGATCCTGGCGCTGTACCAAGCTTTTCTACTTTACACGCGCCGACAGCAACGGTTTGTCATCTCGACCGTTGTCTTTCTGAGTTTGGCTACCCTCAGTCATGTGGAGATAGCCTGGTTTGCAGCTTTTAGTATGCTAGTATTGTTCATCTTCTATGGGCGAAATCGCCAGGGTGTATACAACTCGTTGGTCGTAGCTGCCAGCGCCTTGATTGTGACGGCTCCCTGGTGGGTGAGTGTGCTCATCGCGCATGGCATATCTCCCTTGCTCGCGGCTGCTCAAACCGGGTCGCATACATGGCTTGGGTGGCTCCCGCTTATTACATTCAATTTCTCCGATGAGCCGTTCTTGGGGTTACTGTCGGTCATCGGCTTACTTGGTGTTTACGTGTCTCTCCTCGAAAAGAAATTGTGGCTGCCCGTTTGGTTGGCCTCGATATTTATTTTGGATCCTCGTAGTAGTGGCACCTATGCCATGTTGCCTTTGACCCTACTGGTTGGGATCGGAATAAGTAGAGTGATAGTGCCAGCCATAAGCAATTTCAATCCCACCAGCGATGGTCAGATTGTTCGTGACGAGGAACGCAAAGAAAGTAGTGATATTAGACCCAGGTATCGAATAGAGGAACTGGTCCCAAAGTTAGCACTTAGTCATCTTCTTGTGATTGCCCTGGTAGCGGCCCTATCAATTCCCATGTTGACACAACCTTGGATTCGATTATCGCAGGAAGAGAGACAAGCTATGCAGTGGATCAAGTCCAACACTCCACGCGCCAGCAGCCTCTTGCTGATTACGGGGAGCGATGTATGGTGGACGGATGCAGTAGCAGAATGGTTCCCGGCCCTGGCAGAGCGCACTAGCCTGTCAACTGTCCAAGGATATGAATGGTTGCCTGATTTCAATCACCGAGTATACCGATATGATGAATTGCACTCATGTTTCAATGAAGGCCCGGCATGTCTAGAGCAGTGGGCAAAGGAAGATGGAGGCGCATTCACTTATGTTTATATCTCGAACAGTTGTTGCCAGTTTATTCGCACTTCATTGAAGACTGCACCTGACTACAACTTGGTTTACGACCAACGTGGTGTGACAATATTCTCCTATTCTCATAAACATAGAAATAGTTGACCTACCCCGCACATACTTGCTATAATGCCCTCACCTACACATAATCCCATCAACGCGCTGGAGGCTACCCACATGGAAGTAACCATTCGGCCCAAGAACTTCAAGCTAACGTCGGGCATCGAGACTCAAATTCGCAAGCGCGTGGATCGTCTGCCGCGCCACCTGGATAACTTGCAATCTGCGGAAATCGTGCTGGCTCAACAGCCGACGCACCTGCACGCGCAACGTTTTGAATACGTTGTACAATTGACTCTGCACACATCGAATAACCTTATCAGGTCGGAAGTGACCGACCCTGAATTGCTGACGGCGATGGATAACGTGGTGAACCACCTGTCCAGGCAAATCGAGCGATACAAAGGACGCCAGCACCGACGTCACAAGGGTTCGCCGGGACTAGGCAGGGGGTCTGCTGAGTTGATGGGTAAGGGCACGCCGCCCGATATGCCCAGCGTCGCGGAGATGGCAGCCCCCGCCGAGCCAGACATCAAGGGCAGCCAGCCAGGCATAACCGCAGCCACTGATAGCAGTACGGACGACGAAGCGGAAATAGGCGCCCTCGTAAGGGTCAAACGATTCAACGTCGAGCCGATGTTCCCCGAAGACGCTATCGAGCAAATGGAACTGCTAGGCCACACCTTCTACGTGTTCTGGAATGCCGGTGACGACCGCATGAGCGTGGTCTACCGCCGGAGGGACGGCGACTACGGCCTGCTTGAGCC
>JBBQIC010000404.1:0-2886 GCA_038324555.1 Chloroflexia bacterium | reverse complement strand
GTTGTTTTTGGAGGCACCGAGCGGATTCGAACCGCTGGTCGAGCTTTTGCAGAGCTCTGCCTTGCCACTTGGCCACGGTGCCGGGCGTTACTTACGCGCAAATATACCATAGCTGAGGCGCGGGTGTCAAGTTGTTGACGCTCATGGCGCTATGACGTATAATAATACGCGGGCTTTTAGCCCCCAGCGCAAATAGTCAGGGATTTTCTATTCAATATGAACAGGGCCTACGCAGAGACGAAAGACAAAGGACGAAAGCTACATTGCGTAACTGCTAATGAATAGAAATATAGAGTTGTTCTTGGGGCGAAAGCCCTGGAATGTATAGAGGAGCAAGAGAGAGACACATGCTGAAGATTCGGTTGCGCCGTATGGGCGCTATCAGGCAACCTCATTATCGTATCGTCGTAGCGGACGCTCGTGCGCCGCGTGACGGGCATTTTATCGAGATTCTGGGGCACTACAACCCTCGTACAGAGCCTGCTACCATTCAGGTGGACGTTACGAAGTACGAAGAGTGGAAGCACAAGGGTGCGCAGCCAACTGACGCTGTGGCCCGGCTGGTACGCCAGTTCAACCGGGCGGCGCGCAAGGCAGAATCTGTAGAAGTGGCTGCCGCCCCTAGCGATCTCCGCACACGCACCGCTTCGGGTAAGCGTATGACTCCAACGGTGGCTAACGGCGCCGGGGCTACAGCCAGCGCAGCCGGAGAAGAGAGTACTGCACCAGCGGCTCCCGAAGTCACGTTCCCAGGCGAAGAGGGCACCGACGAGCCGGTCTTGGAAGCTGCAAGTGAGACCCCTGAGGGGGCGAAAGAGGGCGCGGCTGAGACTGATGCGGCGATGTAGTGCGTGAAACGATGCGTGAAACGTGAAACGTGAAACGTGAATTACAATAATCACGTTTCACGTTTCACGTTTCACATTACCGAGGAGCGGACGATGAAAGACCTTGTGGAGTATCTGGCGAAGAATCTTGTGGACAATCCTGAGGCAGTGCGGGTGCGGGAGAGCCGCAGCGATTACGTGGTGCGGGTATTTTTGCACGTAGAGCCGGAGGAGAAGGGCAAGGTTATTGGCCGTGAAGGTAAGATCGCTCGCGCTATGCGTGCATTGGTTGGGGCTGCGGCTGCCCGCGAAGGCAAGCGCGGCGTGCTTGAAATAGATTAGCGTTTCAGGTTGGGGACTTGTAGGATACGCGGGGCATCGCTATAGCTTCTGGCGTATCCTATTCTTTTGTGATCGCCTATGGCTTCTAATGATTTCGCCCAAGCAAACGCGCCTGAGCATCTTATCGTCGGGCAGATCGTTGCGCCATTTGGGCTAAAGGGTGAACTGAAGGTGAATATCCTCACAGAGTTCCCCGAACGCTTCGGCAAGTTGGAGGAGGTCATACTCGCGCCGTTCTCCTCGATAGCCCCCGGCCTCGCACCGACGGCGGCGCTAAATCCGAAGACCGCTCGGCCTGCGCGTGTCGCGCTTGGCGCTCACGGCGCGCCAGCATGGAAACCGCCTAAGGAACCTACGCCATTCAAAATAACATCTACGCACATCCATAAGGGGCAACTGCTGTTGAAGTTGGAAGGGGTTGACTCGGTGAACCAGGCCGAGGCTCTGCGCGGCTATTGGCTGCTGGTTCCTACTGAAGAGGCGCGCAAGCTGCCGCGTGGGGCTTATTATATTTACCAGATTGTGGGGCTTGACGTTTACACGGCGGCGGGGGCGCATATCGGCAAGATCGAGGACGTGCTGACCACGTCGGCCAATGATGTTTATGTGGTCAAGGGGCCGGGCGTGCAGAACCCGACGGGCGAGCTATTGGTGCCCGCTATCAGGAGCGTTGTACAGCGCATGGAGATGAAGCGCGGGCGCATTATTATCGTTGACCCCAGGGAATGGACTTAGCGTTGAGAGAGTGCTTGCTATGAGTATGCCGTTAGCCCAGTAGAATCCGGTCTCTCCTGATGGGAGGATGTCGTAGGTGGCGTCTTCGTCGTAGGGGATGCGGTCGGCTTTGACGATGAGCGCGTTGTCAAGGGTTGCGCCGGGCGTTAGGTCGCCGATTAGCTGTCCGCTCGTGGTGGGGTGACGTGGCGAGACGACCAGTTCGCGGCCATCGCTGAGGGCAAGGTGTACCATCTCGTGCGGTGAAGACACTTTCCTTTTAACGGTCTTTAGTATCGTAGCGGGGCGTAGGATGCCCTGGAGGTCCAGGGTCCAGATGGTGGTTCCCTGGCGCAGGTCTTTCACGGGTACTGGGCCGCTGGGGGTGGCGATGAGGGTGGCTCCGGCCAGGCAGATGGGGCACTGGACCTGTACGTCCTGGCGGGTTTCGCCTGTTATCGCGCCGCTCTGGTCTATTGACCCGGCGATCTGGGTGCCTTCGCCTTCCGTTACGTTGGGGGCCTTGCCGACTTTGATTGTGAAGTTGTACTTGCCGCTAGCAGCTTCTAAAGTGATGTTATCCAGCTTCTTGCTGTCGCGGTAGACGAGCAGCATTTGGTCGCCGGATAGGTCCGCGATTGCGGCGAGATTGTTGCGTTGCAGAATTGCCTGGTATTCCTCTTTGTTGTTTTGTAGTTGAGCCAATTTGTCCTCGGCGCGTTTTTGCTCCCCTTCCGGTGAGACGCTGATGGGGAACAAGTCGGGATCGCAATAGAGGAGGTTTTGCGAGTTGGCATATTTGTCTAGGAGCAAGTACTTCAACTGGGTGGGCGTTAGTTGGGAGGTTGGAGGCTGGGTTGGTTGTGCGCTTTGGGGCGTGGAGGAGTGCGCGGTGGCGCTTTGGGGCGTGGCGGTGGGGTTGGCGGCGCTCTGGGAACTGCACGCGGCAGTGAGCAGGGTGGATAGTATGGTTACTATGAGTAGGAGCGCCAGATTCTTGGGC
>JBBQIC010000403.1:0-2939 GCA_038324555.1 Chloroflexia bacterium | reverse complement strand
GCGCACACGTACCGTCACGCCTACTGCCACCGCGACGTGCGTCCTGGGGAACTGGAGCCGACAAGCCCCCTACCCGATCCCCGTCATGGACAATGCGGTGGCCTCACAGGGAGGCTTCATCTACAGCTTCTCTGGCGTGAGTCAAGGACCGTTAGTCACTAACTCATATAAGTACAGCGCGGCCACTAACACCTGGACTTCCATCGCGCCGCTACCGGCAGTTCGTGAACAGGCCAGCGCGGTCTCGGACGGCGCTTACATCTATATCCTTGGTGGCGCAGACGATCTGGGCAACAACGCAACCACCAACTACCGTTACGACCCGGTCAGCAACACCTACACGACCATGGCGCCATTCACGGTGGCTACGTGGGCGCAGACAGCTGCATATCTCAACGGCAAAATCTACAAGATAGCGGGCTGCGACGTCAATTGCAACGGCTCGTTTTCCACGGTTGAGGCTTACGATATTGCCGGTAACACATGGTCTACGGTAGCTCCGCTGCCTGAATCTCTTGGCTGGCTCATGGCTACCGCCATCGGCAACTACATCTACACCGCAGGAGGTGTCGTACCATTCGAGTCTACCAAGACATATCGCTATGATCCGGCCGCCAACAATTGGGACGACTCGGCCATCGTGGATATGCCGACGCCGCGCTGGGGCGCTGCCAGCGATATTCTCGATGGCAAATGGCTCCTGGCCGGTGGCTATGAGAATAGCGCAGTTAGCAATAGCGCGATCCTGTGGAACCCGGCCAGTAACACATGGTCATACATAACTCCGATGTTGCAGGCACGCGCCCGTATGAGCGGAGCCACATTGAGCGCACTCTCCTTCTATGCGGTTGGTGGACGCTCGAGCACCGGCGGCTTCTCAGGCACCACAGAAAATCAACGATATGGAGGAGTGCCCTGCACAACGCCCACGCCGACATCAGGTGGGGTCATCAATGGACACTTGACGTGGCAGAGCATCGGCCAGCCTAACGCCAACAACACCGTGGTTACAGGCACTCTTATCCTGTGCGCGGGCAGCACCCCACACAGCTACACCTTCCACACAGACCAGAATGGTAACTTCTCAGTGTCCAGTGGTCTGCCTGACGGCGCTTATGGTTGGCGCGTATCCGGCCCCAGGCATCTCGCTACCAGCGGCACTCTCACAATCAGCGGTGGAAGTGTCACCGTAGAGTTCGGCAACCAGAGGGCCGGGGATACCGACGCCAGCAACATCGTCAACGCTGTAGACTTCAACGCGGTAAAGCGCAACTTCGGCCAGGCTGGAGAGCTACCAACTGACTTCAACTTTGACCAACTCACCAATGCACTAGATTTCAACACACTCAAAACCAACTTCGGTCAAGGCGGAGCGGCTCTTACTTGTCCGTAACATAGGGTGAGGGAATAGGGTGAGGGAATAGGATAAGAACTATTCCCTCACCCTATTCCCTCACCCTATTCCAGCTTGACACGAGCCTGGGTCTCTGATAGGCTCGTCTTGATGATATATAGCTTGCTACTTGTAGAGGATAACCATAACCTGCGCGCGGCCTTGAAGTCCGGGTTGGAAGGGACGGGGGCGGTGCGGGTATCACACGATTGTGATACGGGCGAGGAGGCGCTGGCGCACTGCCTTTCAGCAAACAGGCCCGACGTTATACTTATGGACGTGCAGCTTGCCGGGGAGATGAACGGCATAGAGGCGGCGGTCGCCATTCGACGCGAGTTTCCGCGCTTGCCCGTAGTCTTCTATTCGATCCAGGACGACGATGCGTACTACCGCAGCTTTCGCCGTTCGGGTATCCTCAGCCATTACGCCTACGTTCGCAAATCGAACTACCTGCTGCCGCAGATGATCTTGCCATTGTTGAAGGACGCGGTAACGGGGCGCGGCTTTATTGACCCTGAGATCGAGTCGCGGGTACATGAGGTGCGACACAAGGACGAACAGTCTCCCATGGCGCTGCTCGAGCCAAGCGAACAGGCGGTAGCCCGAATGCTGGCGCAGGGTATGACCAACGAGCAAATAGCGGCCCACATGGGCTTTCGGGACAAACGCACGATAAGCAGAACCAACGGCCAGATATACACCGCCTGGGGCCTCAACGAGAGCACCACCGACGAAAAGGTTGCCCGCACGCGAGCAGTCATCATCGCCCGCGAAGGACGCCTCATCGCCTGGGACGCCGACGGCGCGATGCGCGTGCTCGATGAGCGCGGGGAGTGGGTCCTCAATAAGGAGTGCTGAGTGCTGAGTGACAGATGCTCATTGCGTCACTCAGCACTCAGCACTCAGCACTCAAAACTAAATGGGCGGGTCGCCGCTCATGCTGAAGTCTGCTTTCATCAAGTTGAAGTCTCTGATGTCTATTCTCTGGTCGCCTGTGAGGTCGGCGCGACTGTCATAGGTTGGTTCGCCGATGCCTCTGCCGAAGTTACTACGCATTATATTGAAATCAAGGACGCTAATATAGTCGCTACCGTCAACATCGCCCGTTCTCTGTAGGCCCATCTCCTGGCTGATGACCTGCGCGCCATCGAGCGTAAGGGTACCGACAGTTGCGAGGTACTGCGGTCCTTTGACGCGCCATTGATATACCCCCGCCGGTAGGTCCTGTACCGTAACGGTGAAGAAGCCGCTTGCATCGGTTGTCGTGACACCATAGTTGCGTTCTATCGCGCCCATCTTTAGCGTCAGGGTGATAGGTAGTTGCTGTAGCGGGTTGGGCTGCGCCGGTCTGCCTTGCCACATCACATGAGAAATCAATAGAGGCGCGGGCGTGTTTGTAGTCGTCGGCGTGGAGGTAGAAGTCAACGTAGGCGTGGTCGTCTCGGTATCTTCCGGCGTGGAAGTAGAAGTCAACGTGACTGTTGGCGTGCTTGTGTGAGTGCTCGTGCTGGTGGGCGTATCGGTCGCCGTACTGGTGAATGTGGGC
>JBBQIC010000402.1:0-2978 GCA_038324555.1 Chloroflexia bacterium | reverse complement strand
GCACGACCCTACAGGCACTCGCGGGGGTGCTTGGTGGCACTCAATCGCTGCATACCAACTCAATGGACGAGGCGCTTGCCCTGCCCTCCGACAAGGCGGTGCGCATCGCCCTACGCACACAACAAATTATCGCCGAGGAGTCAGGCGTGACCAACACCGCAGACCCATTGGGCGGCTCGTACTTCGTAGAGGCGCTGACGAATGAGATGGAACGTCAAGCTTACGAGTATTTCGACAGGATAGAGGAGTTCGGCGGCGTAATTCCCGCCATCAAAGCCAACTTCTTCCAGGGCGAGATAGCCCGCGCCTCATATTGGTTCCAAAATGAGGTGGACTCCCGCAACAAGATTGTGGTAGGAGTGAACGATTACATCACAGATGAAACTATCGAAATACCCATCCTCGAAATGGACCCCAAAGGCGAAGAGAGGCAGCGAGAACGCCTCGCAAGCCTGCGCGCCCGACGCGACCCCGCACGCTGGCAGGAAGCCTTGGATAACGTGCGGCGCACGGCAGAATCCGACAACAACATAATGCCCGCGCTCATAGAAGCCGCACACGCCTACGCCACGCTTGGGGAGACAACCAACGTGCTCAAGGGTGTGTTTGGGGTGCAGCATTTTAGCAATGTGGTTTAGTGGCGGTGAGCGTTTATGGATGACGAGCAGTGGTGTAATTAATATGTGCAGAAGCAATGGACTAAAGGATTATAGATGTGAAAACCAAAACTGAAGCTACAATAGAAGACTTGTACCGTATCGAAGGTAAGGCGGAGCTTGTCGGCGGGGAGATCGTGCATATGTCACCAACAGGGGGTTTACCTAACCATGCAGCGGGCGAGATATTCGTTAGCTTGCGCCAATTTGGGCGGCAGACTGGTAGCGGGCACGCAGCGACAGATAACCTTGCTTTTGTGGTCAATTTACCGCATCGTAAGTCATTCAGCCCTGACGTTGCATTTCACACTCAGAAACTGACGATGAAGTTTGCTGAGGGCGCGCCCCTCTTTGCAGTCGAAGTAAGGAGTGAGGAAGATTATGGCCCCTCTGCCGAACGACGCATGGCCCAGAAGCGTGCCGATTATTTCACTGCTGGCACTCACGTCGTATGGGACGTAGATTTACAAGGTGAAGACATTGTGCGCGTCTATAGAGCAAACAATCCTGACCACCCGACTATCTACCGACGTGGTGAAGTCGCGGAAGCAGAACCTGCCTTGCCTGGGTGGGCGATGCCAGTTGATGAACTATTTCTGTAACCACTTATGGATATAAGGCGGTTTAAGTCCCATCTAAGTGGGCGCTTAGATGGGACTTATGAATCTCTTGACACGTACAGGGTAGAATTGCCCTTTCCATATGGAAACGGCAATTCTACTTTTGACAATTGTCATATGTGGCAATTCTTTAGAACCTGCGCTCTATTATTGAACAGGACTTACGCAAAATATACATCGTCTATCGTCCGTCGTCTATCGTCTCTGCGTAAGCCCTATTGAAGATATAACCAGGCGTCCTGCCTTCTTGACACACGGCAAGCCGACAAAGTGGTATAATCAACAGGCGGTGGCTTGGGGGCGATCCAGTGGGTCGCCTTTATGTGTGTGTGATGCTCGCTGAACCTGGTGGCGTGTTAATTGCTGTTACCAGTTGCGTACGGGCAGCAGACAATAAGGTTCGAAGATGGCGGCCTGCCGTTTGCCGAGTGAACAATTTTTGACGAGGAGCCTAAATTATGAAAGAGACTAACGTTCTATGAAGTTAAAGGCTGTAGACCAGCGCCTAGAAGGCAAACTCAAAGAACTTTATCAAACCCACATGGAACGCACCGCTAGGGTTGATTGGAGCTACCATTCTCTCATCCCCTGGGAACGCGGGCGCAACTTCAACACCGACCCCTGGCATCCTTCGCAGGCAACTATCTCCCCAGAGCTTGCCGTCGCGGTCGAGACCGCCCTGCTGACTGAGGTCAACCTCCCGTGGTTTACAACGGGTCTGACCAACATCTTCGTGGGTTCGCTTGAGGTGCTTCAAGATTTCGTGCGCACCTGGACCAGTGAGGAAGACCAGCACTCAACTATTCTGGAAACTTACCTGCTTGTTACGCGCAATGCCGACCCCGACCGCCTGCATCGCCTCCATAAGGCCGTAGTGCGCAATGCCTGGACGCCGGGTGAGGCCACGCCTATTGAGGGGATGATCTACACGACGGTCCAGGAATTGTCTACCCAGGCATTCTACGTCAACGTGGCGCGCAAGGCCGACGACGAAGACCCTCTGCTGGCAAATATCCTGCGCACGGTCGCCAAGGACGAAACGTTGCACTACACCTTCTACAGGGAAGCCGTAAAGGCCCACCTGGAGGTGAATCCTAATTACGTCTGGCCGTTGTGCGATGTTTTGATGAACTTCCAGATGCCCGGCTACCTGATGCCCGACTTCAATGAACGCCAGCGCATCATCGCCGCAGGGTCCAACTACGGAATAGCCGAATACTTCCGCCAGGTAGTAGACGTGGTCGTGCGCATGTTCGACCTCAAGAACCTGCACCCAACCTATCCCGAAGCCCAACGGGCGCTCGACAAACTAAATCGTTACCTGGATAGCCTGGCCCGTTTGGCGGCCCGCGCAGAAAAGAACCGCCCGTCTCTTGAGAGCGCACGCGAGGCTTCGCTTAAGCTACTTGGCTATTCTGAGCAGTTCCAACAGGTTGGATAAGGGTTTCTAACTTTCTTTAGGACGATTAGCGCCGAAGGCGCTAATCGTCCTAAAGAAAGTTGCTTTCCGACCGAGAATCCCGATCATAATGAAGCGCCTGCCTGGCATCCGGGGCATACTCCGACGAGTTCCAGGCGGTGGCCTTCTACCTGGAAGGCTGTGCGTTGCTCTATCTTGCGGACAAGCGCTTCAAGCTCCTTATCTTCTGTAAAGTCAGTCACCATACCGCAGTTGTTACAGATAAGATGGTGATGGTGGGTC
>JBBQIC010000401.1:0-2997 GCA_038324555.1 Chloroflexia bacterium | reverse complement strand
ATGGCTGTAGTGGGCCTGGTAGTGACTATCTTTGGTCTGTCCAATCAGAAGACTATTGATCAATCTCTTCGAGTGCTGCTTCCACTGGCTTCATTTGGTTTCATGGCAATGAACGCGGGCACTGCTGGCTTCAACTTCATGGGCCAGAAGCGCAAGTATAAGCGAAACGTCCAGGAACGGGAGCAAAAATACCGCGCCCTCCTAAAATCGCGCTCCCAGGAGTTAGCGGCCCTGCGCGAGAAGCAGCAGTCCGTCCTGCGTCAGACAGACCCCGATCCGCAGACGCTGTTGGGTCGTATCGAACGCCTCAATCGCCGCCTGTGGGAGCGATCTCCTGGGGACAGCGACTTCCTCTCTATGCGCCTTGGCCTGGGCACTTTCCCTTCTACGGTTATCGTTAAACCACCCAGGCAAGAGGATACGCTGCAAGACGACCCGCTCGTCCAGGAAGCGCAGACCCTATCCAATGAGTACGCACAAGTGCCCGAAGTGCCGATACCACTGCCGCTCTTCGACGCGGGCGTAGCGGGTCTGGCGGGGCCGCGCGACGCTGTGCTCAATACGGTACGCTCCATCGCCATGCAGATCGCCACCAACCACTCGCCCGACGAAGTAAAAATCTGCGCCATCTTCCCACCCGACGAGGTTGGCGAGTGGAACTTCTTGCGCTGGCTGCCGCACGTCTGGACCGACGATCACAACCACCGCTTCCTCGCTCACGACAAAGGCACGGCCCACCAGCTTCTCATCAGCCTCTCTGACCTGCTGAACCGAAGGCGTATGCAAACGGAAGCCTCGCACAACCCCAATCTGCCGCCACCTTTGCCCTATTTCGTCTTTTTCCTGGCCTATCCCGAACTAATCCAGGACGAACCTATCTATTCCTTATTGCTCACCAGAGGCAAGCAAGTTGGGGCTTTCTCGATTATGACCGCAGGCCTGATAGATTATCTGCCCAAGGAGTGCAAGGCCATAGCCGAATCGGGTGGCACGGGCCAGGCCGAGCTAATTCAGACAGCCCCCACGCGATTGCGCATAACTTATGTGCCCGACGACTTGGCCGCCGGCCTCGCCGAGCGTATGGCTCGCGCAATGGCCCCAATCCAGTTGCAGAGTGTATCCCAGGGGGAAATACCGGATGTCGTGCCTTTGCTCGACCTGCTGGGCGCAAATACCGTTGATGGGTTGGACGTACTCTCACGCTGGCGGTCAGGCGAGTCACACAACTCGATGGCCGTACCTATCGGCAGACGCGCAGGCGGCGAACCTCTATCGCTCAACCTCAGCGAGCGCGGACACGGCCCTCATGGCCTGATTGCAGGGACGACAGGCTCCGGCAAGAGCGAATTGCTGCAATCGCTGATAGCCTCGCTCGCCGTGAACTTTCACCCGCACCAGGTCTCCTTTGTAGTCATAGACTACAAGGGTGGGGGTATGTCCAACGTGTTTCTGGACCTACCACACCTGATAGGCACCATCACCAACCTACAAGGCAACCTGGCAGCCCGCGCCCTCGCCGCCCTCAAGAGCGAGATGAAACGCCGCCAAACTGTCCTGGCCCACGCAGGCGAAACCCACATAGACCGCTACCAACGCCGCTACCTCGAACAATTGCGGAATGCGGAAGTAGGGAATAGGGTGAGGGATGAGGGAGTAGGGGCGCAATGGAGCGAAGCGAAATCCCGTGCGCCCCTACCTATTCCCTCATCCCTCACCCTATTCCCTACTCTTGAACCGTTGCCCCACCTCATCATCATAGCTGACGAGTTTGCCGAGCTTGCGATGGACCAACCTGAATTCATGAAAGAGTTGATCAGCGCCGTGCAGGTGGGACGCAGTCTGGGTGTGCATGTCATATTGGCGACGCAGAAACCTGCGGGCGTGGTCAACGACAAAATTTGGAGCAACGCCCGCTTCCGCATCTGCCTGCGCGTAGAGCACTCACAGGACAGCCAGGAAGTGCTCAAGCGGCCCGACGCTTCTACTCTCACGCAGGCGGGTAGCGCCTACTTCCAGGTGGGTAATAACGAGATATTTGAACTGTTCCAATCGGCATACGCAGGCGCACCCTACGAACCCGGAGGTATAGCAGGCTCAGGAGACGGGCAGGAGGAAATCGTAGAGCTTGCCCTGGACGGCAGCCGACGCCCCTTGCGCCTGTCTCCAAAGCCCCTGGTAATCCCAGCCGAGACCAACCAATTGCAAGCGATAGTCGAACACCTGCACGAAGTCGCAGAAAAGGAGGGTATATCTCGCCTGCCCGGTCCCTGGCTCCCGCCGTTGCCCGAAAAAGTGGCCCTGTCCGAATTGCGCGAAACGGACGATGGACGATGGACGACGGACGATAACTCACATCGTCCATCGTCCATCGTCCATCGTCCATCGTCTGGCGGTTGGGACGGATACGGTTGGCTGCCTACTCATAAGTGGATTGAGCCTATTGTTGGCCTGGTGGATGACCCTGTGCGGCAGTACCAGGGGCCTCTTACCTTGAACTTAGGTAAAGAGGGCCACCTCCTGATCTACGGCGCGCCTGGCACGGGCAAGACTACTCTCCTGCGTACCCTGGTGACTTCCCTGGCGCTGGAACATTCGCCTGAAGACCTCAACATGTACCTGCTGGACTTCGGAGGTCGCCTGCTTACATCTTTCGCCGAACTACCTCATGTAGGAGGGGTAGTGCTGGCCGACGAGAAAGAGCGAATACAACGCCTGCTGGCCTCCCTGCTGAAGGTGATAGACGCCCGCAAACGGGTCTTCGCCAGGGCAGGGGTCAGCACTTTGGCCGCATACCGCGAAGTAGGGAGTAGGGTGAGGGATGAGGGAGTAGGGGCGCACGAGGATGATCCTGTAGGAGCGCACGGCCGTGCGCCCCTACCTACTCTCACCCTACTCCCTACTTCCGCATTTCCTATTCCCGATACGAGAGCCATCGTTGTAGTGCTCGACAACTACAGCGGCTTCATGAGTAACTATCCTGAACTTGAGGAGCAACTG
>JBBQIC010000400.1:0-3054 GCA_038324555.1 Chloroflexia bacterium | reverse complement strand
TCGGCTGACGAAATCGTGGTGACTGCCCCCGGCCAGGGCAATTCGGGCAAACGTACCACACTGCAACCCTCGTCACAGGTGTCGTTCGCGGGCACGGACGAGCTAGGGGTGTACACTGTGCAGCAGAACTCAAAGGGGAAGCCGTTGGCCGAGCCGGAGCGTTTCGCGGTAAACCTGTTCAGTAGAGAGGAGTCGGACATAAAGCCGCGCCCTGAGTTGACGTTTGTGGGCACGGAATCTTCACAGGCGGCAAGTACGGCGCAGCGTCCGTTGGAGATATGGCCCTGGGTGCTTCTGGTGGGGCTGCTGGTGTTGTGCGTCGAGTGGTGGGTGTATAATCGGGGGGGGAGGATGCGGTTTCGGCTGCCTGTTTTTCAGAGAAAATAGCCGAATTATGGTACAACCGTTCTTCCGTGCTTCGGGTAGAGAATATCGTCGTGACGCACACCAATATCCGTCTGCTCATCCGGCGGTATATGTGGCAAGGCGGCAATCTCCATCAATAGATGGTAAGCACGCTGTCCCGGTGATTCAGAGGCGCTTTGCTCCGAGCTTTGCTGCTGCACAGGTTGTTGAGAATCTCTTGGCGCAATGAGAACCCTACCCACTACACCTTCTGGTAACTGGACGGGTTGAATCGGGCGGAAAACACCATTTTCATAGATGACTTCGATAGGTGGCATAAATACCTCCTTATACGACATAAAGGGTTTAAAAGGGCCAACCCTCATCCACGTTGGCCCCTGGGCGTGAGGGAATCGAATTACCGCTGTATATTGACCTTTGCCAGGCAAGTTACCGCTGAAATACGCCTGGTATATTATACTGTAAATCTTTGTCGTCCCCTATCCATCTTTATGCATAGTTGGTTTACGTAGAATATCATCCTGATAGGACCGATGTAATTTCTGTTTCGCTATATTGCGGACTGCCCTGCTAACGCCCTGGTCTTGCAGCAATTCTACCTGCTGGTGTGAAATATCCTGTCTTTTCAGCAATTCCCTCTGGACGCTTTGGTCACGACTGGTGACACATCGGCTGAATAGCTCGTCTGTCAAAGGCAGTGACCGCAGCTGGCGCAATAGTCGGGTTCGCTTCATACGGCGCTTCACGACTGGCTCTGCAAACGCAGGATGCCTGCTCAAACCGTCCAATTGCGAATCGGTTATATAGGGCCATTCGATCAGCAGGATTAAAGCGGACTGGGCCATCTCGTGGTCTTCATCCAACTGGGCCAGGTGAACATATCTGTCCATGAGCGTATCGTCAAGTGCGATACGTTTACCCAAGAAAGCGCGAAACGCCGCATACCGGTAGTGCTCGCGGTTCTTATCATCTGAGGTATCGTATTGCTGGCTCTGCTTTTGCAGAAGGTTCTCATCTATCAAGCCGTATTCCAGCCAAGCATGGTTGTAACCCAGTTTTGTGAGTATAGGCTCAAGATAATGCAACGCAAGACCTCCGAAACTGTAATTATAAACCAAACCCTTTCGCTATTAAACAAGCTCCTAGCTCGCCTCGACCAAAAGATCGTCCTCTTCCTCCGCCTGCGCAAAGCTTAGTACAGCTTCGGCTTCTGCGACTGCTTGCGCTTCCTCGACCTTATCTTTGAGGGTTAGCGCGGGGAGAAAGGCCCAGGCTACGATGCCCGCACCCGTTACCAGCAGTCCACTAAGCAGGAAGACGAACGGTATGCCTATCGCCGCGCCGAATATGCCTGCCAGGGCCATAGAGGTAAGCGTGGCGCTCTCCGTTATTGTACCGATGCCTCCACCCACGCGGCCTAACTGGTCATTGGGCACGATTATCTGCATAAGAGTGGTTGTGCCTGTGTTCATAGGCGCGATGAAGGCGCCTATGAGGAGTAAAGCAACCACGACCAGCCAATAATCGGGCGCAAAGCCTACCGGCAGCGTTAGCAAACCAGCGCCCAACAGACCAACGACAATGAACCACTTGGGAGCAACATTCGAAAAGAAGTTGCCCGCTACTACGCTGGTTATCACCATGCCCGCCGCGAAGGCTATGTCGCCAACGCTTATGCGCCAGGCAAGCTCGGCGGAGGTGAAGCCGAAATGTACTTTGAGGTTTGTTATCCACAGCACGTTTATCGCGCCAACACCCAGCATAGTTATGGCGAACGTCAGAGCGAGGACGGCTATGCTCCGGTTTAGCGTCAGCGCCCGCAGGCCCACCATCAGTTCCTGGCCTACCTTGCGGAACGGGCCAACGCTACGGAGTTTTGAGTTTTGGGTCTTGAGTTTTGAGTTTTCTTTGGGTACGGAGATGAGCGAGATGGCGATTGCTGAAACTATGAAGGAAGTTGAGTCTACTACGAAAGCTACCCACTCGTTGCCCGTGCCCGCCAGTTTGAAGACGCCACCCGCAATAGCTGGGCCGACGAACATAGCCAGCATTTGGGAAGTTTGCGAAAGGGCGTTGGCCGAAGTCAGATCGTCGGTACGCACCAGTTTGGGGATCAGCGCGGTCTTCGCGGGGTTGAAGAAGGTGCCGACGGAGGACATCACGAAGCCCAGAGTATACATGAGCCAGAGGTTCTTCGAGAGGAACGCCGGTATCATCGCCAGGGTGAGCGCGGCCCGGAGCACATCGGAGACGAGCATTGTGCGGCGACGGTCCCACCTGTCCACGAACACGCCCGCCAGCATACCGAATAGCAGGCGCGGCAGAGTGTTGGCTATCAACATGCCGGAAATCGAGAGGGTGGTAGTCTGAGGGTCATTAGAGAAACTGCCGACGACTACGAAGGTCGCCAGGAACGCGAAATAATCACCTATCTGCGATATTGTCTGCCCCAGCCAGAGGTTGCGGAATCCGGTATTGCGTAGCACAGTCAGGAAGTTAGCCTTCCCCACGCCCGCGTCGGGGTTCGGATTTGCATCCGCACTCGCCTGGCTGGTTGTATCTTCTGGGGTGTTAGTGTGCGCCATTTATCTGCTTCCTTCATAGTAGATACTCACCTTACGCAGTCGCTAGAAGAAGTAGGACCAACTAACCCGTGTCATTCTGAGCCACAGCGAAGAATCACTCACC
>JBBQIC010000399.1:0-3080 GCA_038324555.1 Chloroflexia bacterium | reverse complement strand
AAGAATAAGTAAAAGGCGCTGGCCTGCCAATGGCTGATCCTTTGAAAGTGCTCCTGTTAACGGATGTATTCCCGCCTGGGAGCGGGGGAAGCGGTTGGAGCGCCTACTACCTGGGCAAGGCGCTGCAAGAACGTGGGCATGAGGTGCGTGTGGTGCGCCCTCGCTATAGCGAAGGCGTTGCGCGCGTGAGGATACGCATAGTAGAATACGGTGGGCTGCCGGTTGAGGAGTTGCTTATCCCCGAAGCATCAGGCTGGGTGCGCAGATTGGGCCTCGGCAAGGCTTCTTTGGAGCGGACCACGCGGCTTGCTATGACGCGAAGAGCGTATCAAATCGCCGCGAGCGGAAAAGCCGGTGTTCTGCATGGGCAGCACGCGGTATCATCGGTGGCCGCGTCCTGGGCGGCGCGACGCGCACGTTCGTCGGGCGCGAAGGTAATTTCAGTGGCGACGGTGCGCGATTACTGGCCTCTTTGCCCTGTGAGCACTCGATTGTTTATGGACAGCCGGGGCCAGCCCTTTGAGTGTAAGGACTGTCACGAACTGCGCTCTTATTTGAACTGTACGAATAAAAGTCAAAGGAAATCGAAAATGCCAGCTGCTCTAGCGCGCTGGGGGCAAACCTTGCATGTTAGTCAGGCGCTGGCACGGTGCGATGCTGTAATAGCCGTTAGCGATTATGTGCGGCGGGAAGTGGTGCGTAGCGGCAGAGTGCCGGAACGCAAGCTGGTGACAATCCCTAACCTCGTGGACTTACCGAGTGTGGACCGCGCGCTGGCAGGTTCCTGGCCTCTGAACGACATATCCCCTTCAGAACCCTACCTGTTGTTCGTCGGTAAGTGGGACATCAATAAGGGCGCGCAGATGCTGCCGGAGGCGCTGGCCCGTTCGGGCGTCAGGCTGCCTTTAGTATTGGCAGGTGATGGGCCATTACGTGGGCAATTGGTAGCCGAAGCGCGCGAGCGTGGGTTGGACTTCCGCTTCTATAATTGGTTGGAGAACGACTCGGTCATAAAGCTTATGCGACATGCGCGGGCGCTGCTCTTTCCTTCTGCGTGGCAGGAACCTCTAAGCCGTGTGTTGCTCGAGGGCTGCGCGGCGGGGGCCGCTATCGTGGCGCTAGACACCGGCGGCACAGGAGATGTTATCGTTCATAAGGAGAGCGGCTGGCTGGCTCCACAACGTGTGGGCCTTGCGGAGGGCACCAGGCAAGTGGTTCGCAATGATGAACTGAACACCCACCTTCGGTTGGGAGCCAGGCGGCAGGCCGAGGTCCGGTTCGCCGCGCCTCTGGTGTCCGAGCGGGTAGAAGCCCTCTATCATACTCTACTGGCTCGATTGGAAAGCGCGTGAGACTCGCGCATTGCACCAGGGCGGTGTTTCCGCAGCACGGCTTCGGGGGCCTCGAGCGGGCGGGCACGGCTTTGACCCGCCATCTGCTGAGGCGCGGGGTAGACGTTGCTCTATTCACTCGCGCACTGCCTGTTGGCGAGCCGTTTGCAACGTCGCCGGAGTGGCCTGGACGCCTGACGGTCCACGCTGTGAGATATGGGCGGTTGCCTTTGCGACCTAACGGCATACCCGCACGGCTGACCAATTACCGCTCGTTTGTAGATGGAATGGGTACGCGGGTCGAGCGCATGGCGCGCAAGGGTTACGTGCAGGGTGTGTACGCACAAGGGTTGTGCGCCTGGGGCGTGCGCCGGGCGGCAGAATGGGGCGTGCCTATGGTGGCTAACCCCCAGGGTATGGAGGACTTTAAGGTGCGCGATCCGTTGAAGCGCCTGGCCTACGCGCCGTTCAGAGCCTGGGTGCGAGCCGGTTGCCGCGCCGCCGACCGAGTGATAGCCACCGACTACGCCAACCGCCACGAGGTGCCCGCCCTCCTGGGTGTTGACCCCCGGAGGGTCGTGGTTATACCCAACGGTATAGATTTTGACGAGATACGCGAGCTGCTGAACCCGGCTGTGCAAGCAGAATTGGTGAAGCGTTGGCCTTTGCTTGGGTCGGACCGCGCCAGACTCCGGGGTATCAGCGTGGGGCGGTTGGAGGCCAACAAGGGGTTTGAGTATTTGTTGCGCGCCCTCCACTCCGTCGCGCCTTCGCTTGATGACGACTGGATTTGGCTAATAGTGGGCGATGGGTCGTTACGGTTGCGGCTCGAATCGCTGGCGGGTCAGCTTGGACTTCGTGAGCGCGTGGTCTTCGTGGGGCAAGTGAGCGACGTAGAGTTGCACAACCTGTATGAGTTGGCGAACCTCTTTGCGCACCCCACTCTATACGAGGGTAGCTCCCTGGTTACCTTAGAAGCAATGGCTCACGGCCTGCCGGTAGTTGCCAGCGCAGTTGGCGGCATCCCCGACAAGGTTATTGATGAGGGCGAGACCGGCTTCCTGGTGGCTCCTGGCGATTGGGAGGCTCTAGGCGCTAAGATTGTTTGGATGGCGACCCATGCGGAAAGCGCGATGGAGATGAGTCTACGTGGGAAGAAGCTGGCCGAGGAGCGTTTCAGGTGGGAGGATATTGCTGCGCAGACCGAGGAGCTATTTATGGGGTTGGTGGAGGAGAAATCTGCGTGTATTGGCAACAGTGTGGTTGGTGGGTGATGAAGATTAGCAAAATAATCGAGATACAAGACCACCGAGATCGCCCGGCGACTAAAGTTGCGGGCTACACATGGCAAAGTCCGCCTACGCGGACTCGGCTAACGTATAGAATAGGGAGTCCGCGTAGGCGGACTTTGCCATGTGTAGCCCGCCTTGCCCTCATCAGGCGACGCCATCTTGATCGCCGGGCCGGACAGTCCAGGTGATAGCCCTTCTGCTCGATGTCGTGAGGTTCATATTGGGGTTGGCAGTGCTGCTTATCCTTCTGTATGTGCCTGGGGCAGTCGCATTGAACGCGCTCGCGGCCAGGCGACCTGCGCCTCACCTTTTTTCGGGCGTTGAGGAATGGCTCTTTTCGGCTCTGCTTATCAGCGTGCTCGCTACCGGGGGCGTAGGTTTCGTACTCGCCGAGGTTGGCTGGTTTAGTTGGTGGACAGTGCTGCTTGTCACACTGGCTGTGTCTGCTGTACTGGGC
>JBBQIC010000398.1:0-3146 GCA_038324555.1 Chloroflexia bacterium | reverse complement strand
GAAGTAGTCTGTTACGGTGGCTCGCCGTTATCGAGCTTTGAGCGGTTCGCTTGATCCCCTATATGGGCGGTGAACCGGAATCAGGGTGGTACCACGTGGCCGCGCTTCGTCCCTGGCGAGTAGCGCGGTTTTTTGATTCTGCGCTTGCGTGGTAGGCGCGAAATATAATCAAACAAAAATCACGAAGTGATTTTTGTTTGATTAGGGAATATTAAGAGTAATCCGTATCGAAAAGGAGCAAAAATATGCCCACATTGGAGGAACAGATAGCCGAGTCGAGGAGGGAGGCGCTGGACTCGCTTGGCGCGGTGGGCGATACCGCCGCCCTTGAGGAGTGGAGCATCAAATACCTGGGCAAGAAGGGTCAAATGACGGGTCTCTTCAGGGGGGTTGGGGCGCTGCCTGCTGGCGAGAGAGCTAATGCTGGGCAGGCGGTCAACGCGGCCAAACAGGAGCTTGAGGAGGCGTATATAGTTGCTAAGGACCGCATCGTCTCGTCGGAAAGGAGCGGGCAACTCCAGGCAGAGGCTGTTGACATAACGCTGCCCGGCAGGCCAATTGAGCCGGGGCGCTTGCACGTCATTACTCAGACATCTCGTGACATACTCAGGGCTTTCCGCGATATGGGCTTCACCGTGTATGAAGGGCCGGACGTGGAACTTGACGTGTATGACTTCGAGTTGCTCAACATCCCCCCGGAACACCCTGCGCGCTCGATGCAGGACACCTTCTACGTAGACGACCGTCTGCTGGGTTTTCGTCCGCCCGACGCTAGCATGGACGACCTGCCGCCGGTGGTGTTACGAACGCACACCTCGCCGATGCAGATACGCATGATGCGCAAGCTGCCGCCTCCTCTAAGATTGGTTGTGCCGGGCCGCAGCTACCGCGCCGAAGCGACGGACGCGACCCACGAAGCCTATTTCACGCAGATGGAGGGCCTGGCAGTAGACAAGAAAGTGACAATGGCCGATCTGCGGGGCACGCTCGCTGAGTTCGCCCGCGCCATTTTCGGCACCGAGCGCCGAGTGCGCTTCCGATGCGACTACTTCCCATACGTCGAACCCGGCGTTGACCTGGCGATAGACTGTATCGTATGCGGAGGCAAGGGGTGCAGGTCGTGTAAGCACACAGGCTGGCTCGAAATCATGGGCGCGGGCATGATCCACCCGCAGGTGCTCATCAACGGCGGCATAGACCCCGACGAGTACAGCGGCTTCGCCTTCGGCATGGGCTTCGAGCGCATAGCCATGCTCCGCCACGCTATAGACGATATGAGGTTGTTTTACTCTAACGATCTGAGGTTTTTGAGGCAATTCTAGGCCGAGTTATAACGTTCCAACGTTCTAACGTTCCAACGTTCCAACTCGATAAAGGAGGCAACCATGCCAATTCGTATACCGCTCTCGTGGCTGCGAGAGTACGTGGACATAAACGTCGCGCCGGAGGAGTTGGCGCGACGGCTCACCCTGGCGGGGCAGGAAGTCGAGCATATTATCACCATCGGTGGAGAGTGGGAGAACATTTACACGGGGCGCGTGATGCGGTTGGAGCAGCACCCGAACGCCGACCGGCTGAATCTTGCTACGGTGGAATATGGGGCGGGCAAGGAGATTACAGTCGTTACGGGCGCGCCCAACATAGAAGGGGGCGATACCGTCGTGCTTGGGCTGATAGGCTCACGGTACATTGATCAGCACTCCACGCCCCCCAGGTGGTCTACCCTGAAGCCCGCAAAGATTAGGGGCGTCCAGACCGAGGGTATGGTGATGTCGGAAGCCGAACTGGGCCTATCTGAGGAGCACGAGGGCATAATCCGGCTTGATGCCGCTACCCCGCTGGGTCTGCCGATACGTGAAGTGTTGGGCGAAACAGTGCTGCAAATAGACGTTTCCCCCAATAACGGGCGCGTACTCAGTATGATAGGCATGGCGCGCGAGGTAGCGGCTATCTTCGGTGGGGAAGTACGCTACCCATCTACCGAGTGGGTCGCTGAGGGTCTTTTCGACGTAGGGGCGCACGGCCGTGCGCCCCTGCTTGCGGTGCAGATAAACGACCCAGATCTGTGCTCGCGCTACACGGGAGCGGTCATCCAGGGCGTGAAGATAGGCCCATCGCCAACCTGGATGCAGCGCCGCATTACCCTGGCTGGCATGAGGCCCGTCAACAATATCGTAGACATAACTAACTACGTCATGCTCGAAATGGGCCAGCCCCTCCATGCCTTCAACTATAACGCCGTCGAGGGGCACGAGATAATAGTGCGCCGCGCCCGCCCAGGTGAGCGCCTCACTACCCTGGACCACGTTGAGCGCCAACTGGACCCGACAATGCTGGCGATTTGCGACGTGAAACGGCCCGTCGCGCTGGCGGGGGTCATGGGCGGCGAGGAGAGCGAAATAGAAGAAGGCGCGAATGACGTGTTGCTGGAGGCGGCGCACTTCGACCCGCGCAACGTTCGGCGCACTGCACGCCTGTTGAAGCTGCCGTCCGAAGCGTCTTACAGGTTCGAGCGGTTTGTGGACCCCAACCTGATCGTGCCTGCCATGAAACGCGCCGCCGAGATGATGCGCACCCTCGCCGGAGGCGTCATAGCCCAGGGCTACGTGGATGCTTACCCGCGTCCGCAAGAGCCGTTGCGCATCCACTTCTACACCTCAGAGGTGGACCGCTTGCTGGGCATACATGTGCCCCCAACGCAGATAGCCAGCATCCTGCGCAGGTTAGAATACAAGGTGGATGTGCCGCATAACGCCGACGCCGTAGGCTCAGATACCACTATGCTCGTGGACGTGCCCACCTATCGCAACGACGTTAACCTACCCTGTGACCTCGTGGAGGACGTGGCGCGCATTATGGGTTACGATATGATACCGGAGACGCTGCTTGAGGGCGGGCTGCCTGTGCAGGAGGTCAACCGCGAGCTAGAGTTGGAAGAGCGCCTACGCGACATCATGGCCTCCTGTGGAATGGACGAAGTCCTAACCTACAGCGTCACGTACAGTGGGGCCTTAGAGAAACTAGCTAATCTCGAAGCCGCCAGCGCAAATGAACAACTCAAAACCATGCCCTTGAACGTAGTGAAGGGTCAAAACTCAAAACTCAAAACTTGGGACACCTCCCGTCCGCTAGTGACCCTCATCAAC
>JBBQIC010000397.1:0-3150 GCA_038324555.1 Chloroflexia bacterium | reverse complement strand
AGCCGTTGATCGAGGCGGATATATCACCCTGTTTTCGTTGCTGTTGCGACGGTTGCCGCAAGATAAAGAACCCGAGGACTGCCGAGAGCATGACTAATGCCACAACTACTGTGCCTGTGCGTCTGAGTCTTATATCCATTTCAAGCCTCTCTTTTTATTGGATTGGGGGATTGCCTGGCAAGATTGCCTGGCAAAAGGGAACTTCTTGTCGTCCCTCTGGGGCAATGGGTTTGGTTGAGGGTCTGAAAAGATAACCAGAACAGATTAATCCCGCTCAACCTGTCCTACCCTCCCGGCTTTACCAGCCTCCCCACTGCGCCCGAAACTACCTTGCCGTTCAGCCAGACCGTCGTACCCCTCACCAGCGTGCGAGCCACCCGACCGCGCAACGTCCTGCCAACATATGGACTCTGCTTGTGCCTGTATAGCAAGTCTTCCTGGCACAACACGCTACTGCTCCCCAGGTCTATCAGGGCCATATCCGCGTCGGCTCCGATAGCGATCTCCCCTTTGCGCGGCGCTATATCGAAGCGACGCGCCACGTATCCGGCGGTGATGCGGGCAATGGTCGTCAGGGGTAGTTCCCGCCTGGCGTACCCATCTGTAAGTAGCAGTTGCAACAGCGATTGGCAACCCGATATGCCTCCCCAGACCTTGAAGAAGTTTGCGTCGGCCTTCATACCGGGGGGCGACGGCGAATGGTCAGAGACGACCATAGGCAGCGTGCCATCGAATATGTGCTGCCACAGCGCGTCTTGTTCCCGTTGCGGGCGTAGAGGCGGCGCGCACTTAGCTACGGCCCCCAGTTCTTCCACGTCCTCCTCAGTCAGCACCAGGTAGTGCGGGCAAGTCTCGCAGCTTACGTCAACGCCTCGCATCTGCGTCTGCGCCACAAGGCTGACGCCCCGCCCGCTGCTGACGTGTACAATATGGAGCGGGCAACCCGTTTCGCTTGCAAACAGGATAGCCCGCTCGATGGCCTCAAGCTCGGCTACTACCGGACGCGAGTTGAGATAATCTCGCACGCTCGTTTGCCCGGTCGCTACGGCCCGTTGCGCCAGCAGGCCCGTTATCGCGTCGTTCTCGGCGTGTACGGCCACGATACGGCCCAGTTTAGCGGCGCGCTCCATCCCCTCGTAAAGCGTCAAGTCGTCAACCGCCTGGAAATCCTCGATGCCGCTGTTAGACATAAACGCCTTGTAGCCCACCACGCCCCTATCAGCAAGCTCGTCAAGGCGCTCGACATTGCCTGGAACCAACCCACCCCACAGCCCGAAGTCCACCAGCGACGAAGCCTGCGCTGCGGCTAGTTTCACGTCGAAGCTGGCCGCATCAAGGGTAGGTGGGTGGGCGTTGAGGGGCATGTCGAAGAAGGTAGTGGTCCCGCCCGCCGCCAGCGCGCTAGTGCCTGTGGCAAAGCCCTCCCATTCGGTGCGCCCAGGCTCGTTGAAATGCACATGCGCGTCCACCACGCCTGGAAAGACGTGCAAGCCGCTTGCATCTATCTCCTGCGCGGCTGCGCCTTCGATTGCGGGCGCAATAGCGACAATGCTTTCACCGACGATGGCTACGTCGGCCTGCATCGCGCCGTTTGGCGTAATCAGAGTGCCGTTGCGGATTATGAGTTCATAGGTCATAGGTGGTCATATTGATTATCAGGAGGCTTCAGCGTCGTGTGGCAAGGCAAAGAAAATCACCAGGGCAACACAGATGAATACTGTGGCCTCGGCGCTCACAAAGGCCACGATAAACGAACTGATATACAGGATGGGGCCGAACCTGTACCGTCTGGTGATGCTCGCCGCAAGCCTCCGGTCCGTCCGGGCGTCCAGCAACCTGTTATTACGTGCCGCGTACAACCACAAGAAGTTGAATAATACCGCTATTATCGTGAAGGCGCCGCCATACACCGCTGCCGCGACCCTGGCATATTCAGGACGCACTACGTATTCTGCCAGCAACTCGGTCGGAAAGTAGACCAGGCTGACGCCCATCAGCAACAGGCCATTCAGCATCAAGAATGCGTGGTCCGTGCGCTTGATCAGCTTCATCAGGTTGTGGTGGTTTATCCACATGATAAGCACGGTAAGGAAACTCGTGACATATGCCAGGTATATGGGCCACTGTTGCCCTAGAGCCGCCAGGAGACCCATATTCTTACTCTTCAAATCATCAGGCAGGGGCACCTTGATCTCCAGCACCAGCAGGGTAATCGCAATTGCGAACACGCCGTCGCTGAAGGCCTCAACTCGCCCTGTATCTTTGCTTTCCTCTGTCACAGCGAAAACCCCAATCTTAACTTCTCGAAGAAGGTGGTTGTGCCGCTCGCCGCGAGCGCGCTCGTGCCGAATCCCTCCCCTCCGGTGCGCCCAGGCTCGCTTAATACCATGTCTTTGCTTGAAATAGTGATTGTAAGCCTTGAGTAGTTCCTACGGTGTACCGGAAAGGGTTATGTCTTTCTCCAAACTGGATTTGATTTCAAACAAAGCATCTTGTAACTCAATCAAGGCTAAAGGTCTTCCACTTGATCCGCGTATCTTTATTGACTTGGTACGACCACCGTCTCTAAACGTGATATGCACATAATCCATTTCTATGATCTGACCGGGCGGATCCTGTTCGATATACTCATCTTGCATATCCAAAAAGCCTGCTTCCCTAAATAGAGCAACCAGTTTCGCCAATTGCTCTGGAAGAAGACGGGATGTTCGAGAATAGTTAGACTCGCCTGAACGTACTCCAGCCATATTGCCATACTCTTCTAAGTGAGCGAGGCCGTCGCCCCTAATCTCTAAGCTGCCTCCCCGGTTTAGCCCAACTATTCTGAGAGTAATTATGGGGTCAGCTTGGCCTAAGTCTGTTAATGTCACCTGTGTGGGGTGTTCTAATGTAGCACCTGTTAGTACTGACTGATTACCTGAGTCAGGCGTTGCTGCTGGTTTCAATTGTGTGGCCTTATCACAGCCTGAAGCTAGGATCAAGAAACCCATCAGGATCACTGCGACATAAACTCCTTTTTCTTCTGAAATTCTTGTCATCCTTAGCACTCCTATTATTTTTCGCCTGCTCAATAGCCGCAAGGTACACACTTATCCTGAGATGCTACCTCGCCAATATCTCCAAAAACCGCCCCAACACCTCGATAGCCAC
>JBBQIC010000396.1:0-3168 GCA_038324555.1 Chloroflexia bacterium | reverse complement strand
CGCGCTGGTCGCTTGCGCGGTTGGCGTGGGCGTGGCCGTCATATCCACGATGTACAGCCCTGGGTGCGCCCTGCCTATGTCGTACTGGTTGGTGAAGTCGCCGTTCCACAGACCCCAGCGCACCCAATAGGGACCGGCTCCCAACGTATCGGGCAGGTCAAAGGGACGAGTGAGCACCGTCGTGCCTGCGGGTATGCTTACTATCCGGTCATTGGCGGTGTCGCCCACGAAGTTGACGGTGCCGGAGATTGATACGTCCGCGCCGAGGCCGACTTGCACAGGGTACGGTGAGTACACCGTATAAGAGAAGACTACGGTGCTACCCCTGAAGGCTGTGGTAGGAGCCAGGCCGAAATTAGCCAATGTGGGCGCTGCGGGAGTGGGAGTAGGCCCGTTCACGCTCACTGCGTTTAGCTGTATAGACGAACCGTATTGTGTGCCGAAGCCCGCGCTCCACAGACCCCATATGACATCATAAGTGACGTTGCTCACGTCGGGCAGGGTGAAGGTACGGGTAACAACGTTATTGCCAGGGCTGACCGATACTGTCAGGTCGTTGGCGGGGTCGTAGGTCCAACTGCCGGAGCCGTTGACGCGCACGCCCGCACCAAGGGACACCTGCTGTGCGCTTGGGCTGAATACATTATAGGTCAACACTACAGAGCCATTGGGCAACGCCACAGTGGGAGCGACGCTGACACTGTTCAGCGTAGGCTGCGTGGGTGTAGGCGTGGAAGTAGTATTCGTGGCCGTTGGCGGCGAGGTTGCAGTGTTTGTGGGGGTAAGCGACGGTGTGTAAGTGTCGGATGCGGTTGGCGAAGGCGAAGGCGAAGGCGTGCTGGTGGCGGGTCCAGAGGTAGAGGTAGCCGTCGAAGTGTCCGGAACCGATGTGGCCGTCGAGGTCGAAAGGGCCATACCCGTAGCGGTCGAGGTTGGTGCGTTCGTAAACGTTGACCTGACTGTAGGCGTAGCTGTACTTGTAGTCGTGGATGTGGCTCTTGCAGTGGACGTACTCATGGACGTTGCCGTGCTTGTGAGCGCCGCCGTGTTCGTTACTGTGGGTGGAACCCGTGTCGAGGTAGAAGTCGAGGTAAGAGTGGGCTGGGGCGTGCTCGTGCGTGTGGCCGTGAATGTGGCGGGCGCGGGAGTAAACGTGCTTGTAGCTGTCTGAGTAAGCGTGGCGGGCGCTGTACGAGTGATAGTTGGCGTGCTGGGGATAGTAGCCGTTCGAGTGATCGTCGGTGTGACCGTCCGTGTGTTGGAGATACTAGGCGTGCGCGTGCGCGTAAAGGTGTTGGTGATTGTGGCTGTCGGGGTGCGGGTAGGTGTGCGTGTAATTGTGGCTGTTGTTGAGCGCGTAGAGGTCGCCATGCTGGTGACCGTTCGAGTGACGGTAGCTGAATTAAGAGGGGTGGAAGTATTCCAAGGTGTTGCCGTAAGGGAGGCTGTTTGGGTATTAGTTGCCGTATTTACGACAGAGGTACGGGTGCTGGTAGGTGTTGCCGTACGGAAGGCTGTTTGGGTATTGGTCGGTGAGGCGCCCGGTGTATTCACTCCCCCAGGTGTGGGAGTGCCGGACGGCATGGTGTCGTCTACGGATATTGTAAGTACGCTGCACTGCGAGACCGCAGCATAGGTGGTCTGACCGTCGTAGCTCAGAACTACCCATGCGGCAGAATAGGTTCCAATTGGGGTGGTGAGCGTTGTGGTATAGGGATCTCTGAGCGTGGTAACGGCTGCGCTAAGAAGCACGCGCTGGTCGTTTTGGTTGGGAGTCCAAAGGCCGTTGGGGCCTCGAATATACGAGCGCAACCTAACCCATAGAGAAGCCACATTTATACGAATAGTGTAAGTAAAATTCACTGTCTCGCCCGGAATGATCGAGGTGGGGGCGAGTGAGTAGCTGGCGAGGTTAGCAGGGCAAAATGGTTGCTGAGAATTGCCTTCTGGTAACCCAAGATCGGGGAGATCGCCCGCTTGTGTAGATGTTTGGTCCGGTTGCCCTTGCCCCTGGGAGGCGGGCTGGGCAGGAGGCGTCGCGGAACTCTTGAAATCGTTGGAAGCAGGAGCCGCGCTGGCTCTTTGCACGATGGAAAGACTTTGGCTGAATATGATAAGCAGAACTAGTAGAACTGAAAACTTCGGGCGATGCCTGCTTATGAAGCGACGTGGTGCAAGATGCATTACGGGTATCTCCTACTGAATGGTGTTCGGTTATGATGTAGTTGTGAAACGTAGCCACGTAGTACCCCTGTGCAATCTCGTTAAGCAATCTCAAGAATAATTGTATGCGCGCATTATAGACGTGCGCTTAATGCCGATGCGCGATATCTCTTACAGAAGGAAAAGCATTACACGTATTGAGCCATAAAACGCACGCCGAGTATCTTACAGAACAGAAAGATACAAGAAATAGGGCGGTAATCCAGTGTTGGATTACCGCCCTATTTCTTGAATATTCGCTTAATATTCTGGTTAGTTCTTAAGCTTTTGGCGCCGCCCGATTACTGATTACCGACTATGGACGTTGTTGAGATCGCCGCAACCGGCGTGATAGATCCGCCTACTCCGACCGTGTTGGCTTCAGATAGTTGGGGTTGCGGCTCAAGCGTGCCTCTTGGATTCAAGGAAGTAGCAGTGCGCGCTAGTAAGGCGCTGACGGCCATCTGGGTGATTACCGGAAGGTCTTGCACGAAATAACGCTTCCACAACCTGCCCGGCTCCTGGAGCACACGGTAGAGCCATTCCAGGCCATGCTGCTGCATCCACGCCGGAGCGCGCCTAACGCGGCCCGTGACGAAGTTGAAGACGCCGCCCACACCCACCGATACCGGCACACCAAGCTCTTCCCGGTGCTTTGCTATCCACATATCCTGCTTGGGCGCGCCAAAGGCCACGAATAGGAAGTCGGGCCGGGCGGCGCGTATCATATCTACTATCTTGCGGTCCTCTTCTTCCGAGAAAGGCCCGACAGGAGGAGAGTACGCGCCTACGACTTGCAGGCCTGGGTGACGCTCTGTAAAGACCTCGGCAGCGGCAGAGGCCACGCCATCTTCACCACCAAGCAAGAAGATTTTGTAGCCTTTTTTCGCGGACAGCGCGCAGCACGTATCCACTAGCTCTACGCCGGTCACACGCTCCGGCAGCTTGTCGCCGGACCAACCGGAC
>JBBQIC010000395.1:0-3227 GCA_038324555.1 Chloroflexia bacterium | reverse complement strand
GATTCTTGCGGCATCAGGGTCGAGAACGTCAGCAAACAAAAAACATAATGTGATTTTGTTTGCTGACATTATTGGGTTTATGTTGCTTATGTCAGTCCAATACAACCTACTAAAATTCAATATCGAAAACAAGATCGCGCGAGTCACCCTCAACCGGCCCGAAGTGCATAACGCCTTCAATCCCGCGCTGATAGAGGAGATACACTCTGCCTTTGAGTATATAGCCACTGCCAGCCGCGAGGAAGTGCGAGTCGTGGTGCTCGCCGGAGAGGGCAAGTCCTTCTGCGCGGGGGCGGACGTCAACTGGATGCGCGAGACGCTGGAATACGACCAGGCTAAAAACGTGGCCGACGCGCTGCGAATGGCGCATATGTTTGACACTGTGAACCGGTGCCCCGTGCCCGTGATCGGGCGGATACACGGCGCGGCATTGGGCGGAGGCGTTGGCCTGGCTGCCGTGTGCGACGTTGTGATCGTGGCTGAAGGCACGGTGTGGGGTTTGTCAGAAGTGAAATTGGGCATCGCGCCCGCCGTTATTTCGCCCTATGTATTTGCGAAGATCGGACGCGGTTACGCTCGCGCCCTATTCCTTACGGGGGAACGCTTTGGTTCAGAGCGGGCCGTGCAAATCGGGTTAGCCCATAAAATTGTGAAGCTTGAAGAACTTGACGACGCAGTGAACGCGACAATCAAGGAAGTGTTGAGCAGCGCACCGCACGCGATTACCCGCGCAAAGGATCTGATAGCCCGCGTACCAGACATGGAGCATGACGAAGCGATGCAGCTTACTGCCGAGACTATAGCGACGCTCAGAGTCAGCCCAGAAGGGCAGGAGGGCTTGAAGGCATTTCTCGAGAAGCGCAAGCCGGGGTGGGCGGGCTGATGTTCAGTAAGATACTGATAGCCAATCGCGGGGAAATCGCTGTGCGCATCGCACGCGCCTGCTCCGATTTGGGCATCAAGTCGGTAGCCGTATATTCGGACGCCGACAGGACGGCTCTGCACGTCCGCGCCTGCGATGAAGCCTACCACATCGGACCCGCGCCCGCCAGCGAGAGCTACCTTATGGGCGACAAGATTATAAAGGTGGCGCGCAAAGCCGGCTGCGACGCCATACACCCCGGCTACGGGTTCCTGTCTGAAAACGCTTCCTTCGCCCGCGCCGTGGTTGACGCTGGCCTGGTGTGGATAGGCCCACCGCCAGAAGCCATAGAGTTGATGGGGTCGAAAATCGAGTCGAAGCGGCTGGCCGAAAAGCTGGGCGTGCCGATAGTGCCCGGCTACATGGGCGACAGTACTATCGAAGCCGTAGAAACCCACGCGGAGAGAATCGGCTACCCTGTGCTGATAAAGGCGTCGGCTGGCGGCGGCGGCAAGGGCATGAGGGTCGTTGAAAGCCAGCACGAACTGGCCGAGTCGGTGGCCGCCGCCCAGAGAGAGGCGCTTGCCGCATTCGGCGACGACTCGATCCTCCTGGAAAAGTATCTGACCGAGCCGCGCCATATCGAAGTACAGGTTCTCGGCGATAACTACGGCAACCTAATACACCTGGGCGAGCGGGAGTGCTCTATCCAACGCAGGCATCAGAAGGTGCTGGAAGAAAGCCCTTCGCCCGTTGTGGACGATGATCTGCGCGAGCGCATAACTTCGTCGGCCCTGGCGCTTGCAAAGGCTGCGGGGTACACCAACGCGGGTACGGTGGAGTTTATCTACCAGGACGGCGAATACTATTTCCTCGAAATGAACACCCGCTTGCAGGTAGAGCACCCGGTGACCGAGGAGGCGATTGGCATTGATCTGGTGCAGACGCAAATCAGGATAGCGGCGGGCGAAATACTGGGACTGATGCAGGATGATATAGGGTTCAATGCGCACGCTATCGAGGTCCGCTTGTACGCTGAAGACCCTGAGCATGATTTTCTGCCGTCTACCGGGACCATAACCAAGCTAGAGCAACTGCAAGATGCGCGCATTGACGCGGGTGTGACGCTCGGCGACACGATTACCCCCTATTATGACCCCATGATAGCCAAGATAATAGTGGCGGGGGCGACAAGGGAAGATGCGTTGAACGCGATGCGCGAGACGCTTGGCGGCCTGCAAATCGAAGGGCCAAAGACCAACCTCGATTTCTTGCGGTGGCTGGTTTCGCACCCGCAGTTCGAGATGGGCAACATCTCCACACGCTTCATCGAACGCTATTACCGTCCAGGAGCCTTCGCGCTTGCGCCTCCCCAGGTGGCGGTGGCGGCGGGCGCGCTCAAAGCGATTTATCCAAACGCGCTCAGACCGCCAGACGACCATTCGGACCCTTGGGGCGCGTCCCCTTGGCGGCAGGCTCGCCAAAATATACAGGTTTCGCTCATAATAGAGGGGCACAGGTATGATTGTGTGTTCAGCAGCCGGTCCGGAGGCAACAACGACTGGCAGGTGAGGGTTAGCCAGGGCGACAACGAAGTATATGATGGGCTGGCCCATGTGTGGCTCAAAGATTCACGGGAGGACGGGGATAACTTCGGAGACGTGCCGCCAAGCGTGCAACTACAACTCGGCGAGGACGCGGCGCTCTATTCTCTCATCTACAACACCGATTGGGACGACGCTTTCACACTCGCATGGGAAGGCCGTGAGTTCTGGGTACGACCCGCTCCTCCTCTCTCAACCCAAACGCTGGCGACAAACTTACGCCTCGCCAATGAAGACACACTCGAAAGCCCGATGCCCGGCAAGGTATTGAAAGTGTTTGTCAGCGAGGGCGACCAGGTGGCCGAAGAACAGCCGCTCGTCATCATCGAGGCGATGAAGATGGAGTTCACCGTGCGAGCGCCCCGCGACGGCAAGATAGCACGCATTCACTACGCCGAAGGCTCGCAGGTGGCGGTGGGGGACGTTTTGGTTGAGTTGGAACGTTAGAACGTTGGAACGTTAGAACGTTGGAACGTTGGAACGCAAAAGAGATGGCTATCAACTATCCCAGGCGGGTTACAATCTACGAGGTGGGGCCAAGGGACGGCCTTCAAAACGAGAAATTGAGCGTGCCAACGGAGGCTAAGGTCAGGTACATTGACATGCTCAGTGAAGCGGGGTTGGCGTTTATTGAGGCTACTTCGTTCGTCAGCCCACGCGCCGTTCCGCAGTTGGCGGACGCTTCGGAAGTGATGCGGGCTATCAGGCGCGCGCCGGGTGTGAGGTATCCCGTGCTTGTGCCGAACGCGAAGGGCATGGCG
>JBBQIC010000394.1:0-3231 GCA_038324555.1 Chloroflexia bacterium | reverse complement strand
CGGATCGGACTCATCCGCAGCTTATCGCCCAGGTGCGTCAGCACTGTATGTCCATTATCAAGCTGAACGCGCCACATGCCATTGGGCGCAGGCTCGGACACCTTGCCTTCTACCCTGATTGTGTCCTTTTTCTCTGTCATTTTGGATTTTGGATTCCGGATTTTGGATTGCTAAACCCTCCAAAATCCGGAATCCAAAATCCAAAATTGTAAAGCGCCAAAAGAAAACGCCAAGTTGTAATTATACTACAAATCTAAGGTAGAGTCAAAATATCCGGCCCATTGTTGGTAATCGCTACCGTATGCTCGAAATGCACGGACGGTTTGCGGTCGGCGGTGACCACGGTCCAGAGGTCATCGAGCGTTTCCGTATCGTCAACCCCCATGTTGACCATAGGCTCTATGGCGATAACCATGCCCGCTTTGAGCGCCGCCCCCTCGCCTGCCGGTCCAAAGTTCAGCACCGAAGGCTCCTCCCATAGGCTGCGGCCAATGCCGTGCCCTCCATACTCGCGCACGATCCCGTATCTGCCGCCCTTGCGAATCCGGGATTCGATAGCGTGTGATATGTCCCCCAGGCGGTTGCCTACTCGCGCCTGTGCAATCCCCGCAGCCAGCGCTTCCCTGCCAGTCTCCAGCAATTTTTCCACGTCGTGGCTGACATTGCCAACGGGCACGGTCACCGCCGAGTCGCCGTGATAGCCCCTGTAAATCGCGCCGCAATCCAGGGAGATTACGTCGCCCTCCTTCAGGACCCGGTCACCTGGTATGCCATGCACGATCTGTTCATTCACAGACGCGCAAATGCTCCCAGGAAATGGTTGCACTCCCACGAATGGCGCGTATCCTTTAAAGGTAGGTATAGCCCCTTTGCCGCGAATGAACTCGTATGCCAACTTGTCTAGCTCGCGGGTGGTAACACCCGGCTTGACGTGTTCCTTGAGCAGTTGCAAGGTCTGCCCAACAATGCGCCCTGCCTGACGCATCAACTCTATTTCTTGTTGTGATTTGGTTTTTATTGCCACATCTTTGGATTTTGGATTTTGGTTCGCTCGCCCAAAATCCAAATTAGCTAAGGCATTTCATTATGTCGTTGGTGACAAGCTCGATAGGCTGTTCGCCGTTGACTTCACAAAGTATATGCCTCTCTCTGTAGTACTCGATAATGGGTGAAGTCTGGTTGAAGTATACTTCCAGCCTCTTCATCGCCGTTTCACGCTTGTCGTCGTCGCGCTGGTAAAGCTCACCGCCGCATTCATCGCATATTCCGGCGACCTTGGGTGGCGCGAACTTCTCGTGGTAGACGTGACCACAATTTCGACAGGTCCACCTACCGGAGAGCCGGTCAAGCAAAGTCTCGTTGTCTACCTTCACGTAAACGACCGAGTTGACCATCTTGCCCTTCAGACTGAGCGCGTCGCCCAATGCCGACGCCTGGGGCAGTGTTCGAGGGAAGCCGTCAAGCAGAACGCCATGGTCGGCGTCTGGCGCGGCTATCCGGTCGGTAATCATCGCTATTACGAGGTTGTCAGGCACAAGCTCACCCTTGACCATGTAATCCTCTGCTATCTTGCCGAGTTCGGTGCCGCGCTTGCGGTGGTCCCTCAAGAGATCGCCGCTCGAAACATGTACCGTCTGCAACTGATCTTCAAGGATTTCAGATTGCGTGCCTTTGCCCGCGCCCGGCGCGCCCAATAGAATGATGATCACTGGATATGACTCCGTTGTCAATGCTTACGGACGATAGACGATAGACGATGGACGATGGACGATAGCAACCGTCGTCTATCTTCCATCGTCCATCGTCTACCGATTAATAAACCCTTCGTAGCGTCGCATGAGCAGTTGCGCTTCCAGCTGCTTCATTGTGTCAATAGCTACGCCGACCACGATAAGCAGCGCCGTGGAGGTGAAACCCTGTTGCGGTACGGATGTTATAGCCCCCGCGATATATGGAGCTATCGCCACCACTCCCAGGAAGAGTGCGCCCGCTACGGTTATGCGCGTTACGACGGTATTCAAGAAGCGGTCAGTGTTGGGTCCTGGCCTTATTCCTGGCACGGCGCCACCTTGCTTTTGCAGGTTTTCGGCAATACGCTGCTGCGAGAACTGCACGCTCGTATAGAAGAATGTGAAGAGTACCACCATCAAGAAGTAGATGAGATTGTACGAGAAGGAAGTATTCGCAAAGAACTGCTGCACGCTTATGGAAGCCTGCCGCACCCAATCTGTCGTTGACGTAGTGAAAAAGCTGGCGACGATAGTCGGGAAGGACATGATCGAGAGCGCGAAGATGAGCGGTATCATACCTGCCGAGTTGACGCGCAAAGGAATGAACGAGCTACCCGCCTGCCTCATCATCCTGCCGCCCCGCATAATGCTGCGAGAGTAGTGAACAGGTATCCGTCGTTGGCCCTCGTTCACGAGTACGATGCCTACGATGGTGGCTATACCCAGGGCCACGAAGAGACCGACACCTATGAGGTTGCCGCCTTGTCCGCTGCCGCCCAATTGTCCAACCAGGCTTGGCAGGCGGGCGAGGATGCCGCCGAAGATGATGATAGATATGCCCTGGCCGATGCCGTGCTCGGTTATCAGTTCGCCCAGCCATACCAGGAACATCGTGCCGCAGATCAGGCTGACGATGATCGTCCAGCTATTGATCACATTAGGGCCGCCGAACAGATTGAAGTTTTTGAGCACACTCTGCGACGCCATCAGTTGCACGTTGCCGTAGGCTTGCAGTGCGGCCAGGGGTATCATTAACCAGTGGGTGTATTTGTTTATCTGGTTGCGCCCCGACTCGCCTTCCTTACTCAGTTCAGTAAGGCGCGGGATCACGCCCGTAAGCAACTGGAGAATAATAGAAGCCGTAATGTAAGGGTAAACACCCATCGAGACGACGCTGAAGCTTTGCAGTCCACCGCCTGAAAAGAGGCTGAGCACATTGAACACCGACCCCAAGGGGCCTGTATCCTGCAACAGCTTCTTGTACTGCGCGAGGTCCACCCCAGGCACCGGTACGTGCGCTACGATGCGGAACACCACCAGCATAGCCAGCGTGAAAAGTATTTTACGCCGCAGGTCTGCGATCTTGAAGGCGTTAATGACGGCCTGTAGCATCTAGTTCTCCTTCTTAGGGTGAGGGAATAGGGTGAGGGAGTAGGGGGGGCCCGCCGGGCGCCCCCACACCCCCACCCAAATAACAATTCACCAGCCCAACACACACGAT
>JBBQIC010000393.1:0-3254 GCA_038324555.1 Chloroflexia bacterium | reverse complement strand
CCCCCAACCCCTGCTGGGCCTCCGTGCGTGTGTGGGGTGTGTTCCGGCCCCCCCCGGCGCCCCCCCACCAACACCACCACCCTACTTCCGATCTTCTTTTGTGATTCATCTGGAGATTTAGGAGCGACGTTTGTTTTTGGGGTCGCCCGACATTCCGCCATACTGGCCTGGGCCTGCTATATCATCAGCCCCGGTCTTGCCACCCTTGACGAGGCCGGTATGCACGTCGGTGTTTTCCATCTCCTCCGTAAGGTCTACACCAATGCCTGTGTCCTCGAACTCACCAAATTGCCCACCTTCGGCGCTGGTGTCCGTGCCTTCGGTGCCGCCGCTGTAGCGGCCCTGATTGGTGGCGAAGTTGCTCCCTTCGCCTGCGCGGTCTGCGGCTGCTGCTGCGCCTGCTCCCTGGTTGGTGCGGGGCGTAACGTCGTTATCGGTGCGGTCGCCGTAGCTCTGTTTCTGATTAGTCACGTCGGCCAGGCTGTCATCGGTTTCCGGGCTGCCATAATCTTCCATTCTGGATTGTCGGTTGCTATCCATGTTCGTATCCTCCTGCTGTAAGTGAGTGGCTGGAGCTTGCTAGCTCTGCAATTGTAGAGAGCAAGTGTTATGCCAGAAGTTTTACAAATCAAGGTGCTTGCTATAAGGAGCTATTACAATCGTCGCCTTCGAGCCAAGGACATATGAGTTTCCCACCATAAGTCTCGATAGGCAGTTTGAAAACTATCGAAACTTCGCGTAAACCTGGATTGTCGTGAAGGATCGTTTCCGGAAAACCGATTTCCCTGTGTATTCGGTTGTCGAATACTGCCCAGCATTCCCAATTAGCGTTCAACCGAGATTTATAGTGTATCCCGGTGTACATCGGGCGGTTGTTATTATCCATCTGCTCAAAGATATAGCGGGCGATATACTGAGTTAAGGTATGCGGTCCATATAGGGCGCTACGGTCAAAGTCTGCAAGTTTACCTGTATCTATCAACTCTTGAGCTTTTCCGGCTAAATGGGGCACCCGGCGCAAAATATCTAGAGTTTCCGGCGCTTCCATATCGGCAAAGCGTAGGGTCTCATGAAGTTTAGCTGTCTCAAGCCAGCGCGCTGAACGCCATTCTTCAGATATGTGGAAGGTCAGAAGCCCAGGAGTAATTAGATTTTCAGTCTCAACCTCGTGAAGTTCAGCTATAGTCTTGAGGTCGGGACGAAGACCTTTGCCCGCGATTACTTCTCCCAAAGCTGCGGCGCGGGAAGTACCACAATAGATAGTACGAAACCTGTGGTTCTCTGGAATATTAGCGCCACCGGGATCATCGTATCGCCCAGCGAATCTTCGCTCAACTCCTGCAAGTTCCCAGTTCGGGGGTTGGAATAGAGGTCTTCCACGCCTATTGACTCGAAAAACCATATCAAGGGGTGGAGACACATAAGGGATGTCGTTAACCATCAGCCATCCACGATAAATTCTCGTGCGGCCATGAGCGTTTCCTGGAACCGTCCGTCGCGTATGGCCCTGGCGGGAGAATCATCAAGGATGGGATTCATGCCAACGAACCATGATCGGACAACTTTGGGGGCGTCATATTGAGTGAGCAGTTGCACAATTGTATAAGCGACGCGCAGCCGTTCCTCCTTCTCAGGGGGTATCCGCGTAACCTTCTCTGTCGCCCATCGCCTAATCGTTCGTTCACTCTCGACGCTGGCAATGAGCGCAGTCAACTGCCCGGTTAGCAATTCTAGCAATTCTTTCGCTATTTCCGAGGTGCTGGTATGCACGGTCATCTTATGAGCCTGGGCGAGTGCTTTATGTTTTGTTGACATGGCCTCTTGTCTCAATTCTGGCGATATTTTGTCACTACTTTGTCTTTATTTTATCATACTTAATTTGGATGCGCAAGGCTCTATTCTCGCTCGGCCCTTACCTCCAAACACTCCTTTATTGCTTCCTGGATGTTCTTCTCGGCCTCTTGCTCGGTCTTGCCCTGGCTTATACAACCAGGAATCGCCGGACATTCAGCAATGTACATCCCATCTTCATCTTGAAATAAAGTGATGATGAACTTCATAACTATCTGCCTTCCCACCTACTCAAAACTCAAAACTCATTGAAGCCCTTGTACTAACCCCGAATACTTGTCCACCAACTGCCTCGCGTCTGTGTCCGAGTCGGCTTCGGCGATCACGTGGAAGAGAGGACGGTCGGCGTCGGGGAGGATCAGCGCCCATTCGCCGTTGCCCAGGTCTATCCTTACGCCGTCTACTTGCTTGGTGCTGCTGCCCCGGTACTGCTCGTTGAGGATACGCATGACGCGGCCTTTGTCTTCCCATCGGCAGGGCACGCGGGCGGATGCCAGGGCATAGTGAGGTAGTTGTCTGATGACCTCGGTAAGCCGCACCTTGTGGAGGGCCGTCAATTCCATGAGTTTAGCGATTGTGAAGAGGCCGTCTGCTGTGGCCTGGAACTCAGGGAAGATAAACGACCCCTGGCCGTCGCCCGCGAGTATGACCCCGTTGCGCAGGGCGGCGGTCATCAGCGCGTATGAGTTGAAGCGGGTGCGTATTATCTCCGCGCCGTGCCTGGCGGCTATCTCCTCGAATATAGAGGGCGCCCATACGGGCACAACCACAATTGTAGGTGTGTGGTGTGCATCCTTCGCAGGCTCAGGGCTGCGCGCCCCTCGTTCCGCACCTCTCACCCCTATGTCAGTGAGCATAAGCTCGGCTATAGCAGCCAACGCCGTCATGCCGTGTACCTGCTCTCCCTCTTCATCCACGAAGTAGATGCGTTCGCCGCCCGTGTCGAGTCGCACGCCGAAAGCCGCCTTCAGGGTGCTTGTAATGGCTCCCAGACGCTCCATCCCTTGCTCGAACTGCTCCAAAGTTTGATAGAGCGCAAGCTCCTGCACTACGGCGTTAATAGCTACCACGTCAGCGTTCAATTTGCCGAGCAACGTGGGCAGCACCAGGCCCGACGATGCATTGGCATAGTCCACCACGATCCTGCTGTAGTCGTCGGCGCTCTGGATAGCGTCCACATTCAGGTGCTTCAAGTAGTCGGCGGCGTATTGCTGCTCAACGTCATTGGCATAATCAATACGCCCTACGTCGTCCAGGTAGACGCGGCGAAAGTCCTCGCGAAAGAAAGAACCTTCCACCCTGCGCTCGGTGGCCTTGTCGAGGTCGAGGCCCCGGCGGTCGAAGAACTTTATGTCTACCACGCGGGCATCGAAAGGCGACAGGCGGACATGCACGCCTCCCGC
>JBBQIC010000392.1:0-3256 GCA_038324555.1 Chloroflexia bacterium | reverse complement strand
ACTCGTCTGGGGATTAGTACCAATACCGCTAGTACCATCTCTGTCCCAAACGCTTACGACCTCGTAGTGATTCTTCGCTGCGGCTCAGAATGACAAGGGTTGGTTGATTCTTCTTGTTCTAGCGGCTGCGTAAGGTGAGTTACTTATATCCCCGCCGCGTAACCATCCGCCCGCTTATCGCTCCCCGCCACATAAGCCCCCGACGGCAAGCGCCAAATAATCTGCCCGCGCCCAAAGCTGCCTCCCGCCGGAACCACTTCCACCTGGTGCCCCATCGCCCTCAAACCCTCTACGACCCCCTGAGCGGCGTCCTGCTCTATCTGAACGTGGCGGCCCTCCGTCCACTGCCAGCGCGGAGCGTCCAGGCAAGCCTGCGGGTTCATGTGATAGTCCACCGTATTGACCACCATCTGCATGTGCCCCTGCGGCTGCATGAACCCGCCCATAACGCCGTAAGGCCCTATCGCTTGGCCTTCCCGCGTCAGGAAGCCTGGGATAATTGTGTGGTATGGGCGCTTGCCAGGCTCGAGGCGGTTGGGGTGGTTGGGGTCCATGCTGAAGCCGTGTCCCCTGTTCTGAAGCGCGATTCCCGTACCAGGCGCCACCACGCCCGACCCGAACCCCATGTAGTTCGACTGGATAAAGCTGACCATCAGCCCGTCCTCGTCAGCAGCACACAGGTACACAGTCCCGCCTGAATAAGGATTGCCCGGCGCTGGGTCAAGGGCGCGCTCCCCAATCATCCCACGTCGCCTCTCAGCGTACCCCTTATCAAGCAACCGCGCAACAGGCACCTCCGAGAATGCGGGGTCGGCTACATAACGATGGGCGTCGGCAAAGGCCAGCTTCAACGACTCGATTTGCAGATGGAACGAATGCGCGCTATCCCTATCCACAGAGGCAAGATCGAACCCCTCCAGGATGTTCAGCCCAATAAGCGCCGCGATGCCCTGCCCGTTAGGCGGTATCTCCCACGCCTCGTAGCCCCGGTAGTTCGTCGAAATAGGCTCAACCCATTCGCTCTTGTGCGCTGCAAGGTCTTCTTCGGTTATCAGCCCACCCGTCTGCCGCGCAAAATCCGCTATCGCCTTAGCCAGTCGCCCCGAATAGAAGTCCTCGCCACCCGACTCCGCGATACGACGTAAAGTGGCGGCGTGGCCGGGACTGGACCACATATCCCCCGCGCTCGGAGCCTGCCCACTCGGAGCAAATGTCTCCACCCAGCCCCGAAACTCAGGCCCCGGCAATCGTCCGTACACCCGAGCAGCAAGCTCCCAATAGTGGGCCACTATGGGCGAGAGCGGATAACCGTGCTCAGCATAGTATATCCCAGGCTCAAATAACTCCGCGAAGGGTAATCTCCCGAACCGCTCATGCACCGCCTTCCAAGCGGAGGGCGCGCCGGGCACTGTCACCGGCAGCCAACCTCTGGTCGGCAACTCTTCATGCCCAGCAGCGCGCACCGCATCCAGACTAAGAGCAGCAGGAGCGCGCCCTGAGCCGTTCAACCCATGCAGCCGCTCCCCGTCCCACACCAACGCGAAAGCGTCCGAGCCTATTCCGTTCGACGTAGGCTCGACCACGGTAAGTGCGATGGCCGTTGCTATCGCAGCATCAACCGCGTTGCCTCCGCGTTGCAACATAGCAACGCCCGCCTGCACCGCCAGTGGCTGGCTGGTAGCCACCACTCCACGCCGCGCTACGGTCGCGCTGCGCTGAGAGCTATACGAATTACTGGATAAATCGAGGCTAATGTCCAAAGCCGCCACCTCCATTCCGTCTCAGGGTGATTAGGGTGATAGGGTCATATTGTACAAATAAACAAGTAAAAACCCAAAACAGATGGCTGCGCCATCTGTTTTGGGTTTTTTTTACTTAAAGAATCACGGTTGCCCACATACGAGCCGCTATGCTATTATAGAAGGTAATCAACGACAGGAGAGGCAAATGCAAACCACCGAAAGCGCAACGGAGTCTATAAAGGCTCCCAATGTTTACATAGACCAATTGAGCAGCCACGATGGGCAGACTGTCACCGTGCGCGGTTGGCTCGTGCATCACCGCGACAAGAAGAAGCTGCAATTCCTGGTCGTCCGCGACGGCACCAGCACCGTACAGGCTGTGGCCTTTCAGGACGACCTGCCGACCCAAACGTGGGAGCTTTTCCGCGACCTGACCCAGGAATCGGCCTTGATCATTACCGGCAAAGTTCGCAAGGACGACCGCGCCCCCGGCGGCTACGAAATCTCCGTAGAGGACCTCGAAGTATTCGGCAAGGCTGGCGCAGATTACCCCATTGCCGCCAAAGAGCACGGCGTCGGCTTCCTCATGGAGCACCGCCATCTCTGGTTGCGCTCGCCACGCCAGCAAGCCATACTGCGCATTCGCGCCGAGACTATCAAAGCGGTGCGCGACTACCTGGACAACAACGGCTATGTGCTCGTAGACACTCCTATCCTGACCCCAGCCGCCTGCGAGGGCACGTCAAACCTCTTCGAGACCGACTACTTCGGCACGCCCGCCTACCTCGCCCAGAGCGGCCAACTCTACAACGAAGCCGACATCGCGGCCTTCGGCAAGGTCTATTGCTTCGGGCCGACTTTCCGCGCCGAAAAGAGCAAGACCCGCCGCCACCTCATGGAGTTCTGGATGGTCGAGCCAGAAGCCGCCTGGATGGAACTACCCGGCCTCCTGGAGCTAGAGGAGCAGTTCATCACCTATATAGCTCAGACTGTGCTCGAAAAGCGCGCTAAAGAACTGGAGATACTGGAACGGGACATAGCGAAGCTGCAAAACATCAAGCCGCCTTTCCCGCGCATCACCTATGACGAGGCATTGCAGATACTCGACAAGAACGGCCTCCACGTAGAGTGGGGAGACGACTTCGGCGGCGACGAAGAAACAGTGCTCGCCTCCCAGTTCGACCGCCCGGTCTTCATCACCCATTACCCTACCAACGCCAAAGCATTCTACATGCAACCCGACCCAAATCGCCCGGAGGTAGTGCTATGCGCCGACCTGATAGCCCCCGAAGGCTACGGCGAGATCTGCGGCGGCTCACAGCGCATCCACGATCTCGCCCTCATGGAGCAGCGCATAAAGGAGCACAACCTCCCCCGCGAAGCGTTCGAGTGGTATTTAGACCTGCGTCGTTACGGCACGGTCCCCCATTCGGGTTTCGGCATGGGCATAGAGCGCATGGTCGCCTGGCTCTGCGGCGTACCCCATCTGAGGGAGACGATACCCTTCCCCAGGA
>JBBQIC010000391.1:0-3273 GCA_038324555.1 Chloroflexia bacterium | reverse complement strand
GGCATCACAATCACGACGCGCGGTTTGCGCGTGCCCTGTCCCGGATAGACCGGCTGCCCCATCACGCCAGCCGTTCCTCCCATCGGTTCCCTCGCCTTGAGGTCCGTGGTTTGCTGTTCCATAGTCCGAACTCCTGTCTGAAGAGACGATGGACGATGGACGATGGACGATGGACGATGGAAGCGTTACTCTATCGTCTATCGTCTATCGTCCATCGTCTATCGTCTATCGTCCATCGTCCATCGTCCCTTCAGTTATCGCTCCCCAAAGTCTGTATACTATCCGTAGGTTGCATGTGATACACTGGCGGCTCCGTGACGGCGCCGGGTTTCCAGGCTCCGCCGTCTCTGGTCTGAAACGCTTCGGGCGGAACTATGCCTCCCTGCCCGTCGGGCGTTGTCCATAGCAACTCCAAGTTGGTCGGTTCGCCATTCCAATTATAGCGTAATTGCAGGCTGTGTGCGCCGTCAGTCAAGTCAACATCCCCCGTTCCCGACGTGGCAGACGTAGTACCAGCATCTACCTGCCTACAGTCTATAACCACTTTATCGTCTATGACAAGCATGGCGGGATTTTGTGCGCCGATAATGAACGAGTAATGGCCCGCCTGCGTGATGTTGAGGTTGCCAACCCAGGCCGCGCTCATAGCCGTCCCTCCGGTCAGGGCGTCGCCTGTGTGCAGGAAGTCCACAAACCCGTCTACCCGGCGCTGTAACACAGGCGAATCAGGTGCAGCGCCCGTGAGGAAATCTTTGGTGTACGGGTAGACTTCGGCCAGTAAGCCGCGTCCAGGGCCGTTCCAAAGGTATTTGCGCTCGACCCGGACGAAAGGCGAGCCACCAGAGGACCAGGCCAGCGCAACCTGATCTTTGGCGGTCGCCAAAACGCTTGTGAGCCTCATCTCGTGGGGGCCGCGCGCCAGAATTACGTCTCCGTCCTGACTGCCCGCGCTCGTTTTGGTTAGTACAGTCAGGCCGTCTAAGATCAAACTGGAACGGGTAGGACCTGTGAGCCTGAACTTATAGTGCGCGAAGGCGGGGGCCAGCAACTGCCCGTGCCATTCCGCCCGCACAGGGTACGCGAGGTTGGGTGGAGGCGCGCCTGTAGTACCCAGGCCCTGTTCTTCCCGTTTGACCGGGCTTCCCTTTGCTGGGGTGTACGTTACCTGTGTGGTGCGTCGCTCGTCAATCTGCTCTTTCTTGACGCGATAGTAGGTGAACATCGGGCTGTCGTTATCACGCGCTCGGAAGCGGAAGGGGAAATCGTGCTGCTCGCCGCCTGGGTAGTATGACTTGATTACGGGCAAGTAGTGAATATTCGGCTCCCAGACCATGAACACCACGTCGCGCCCGCCATTATCGAGTACAGGTAGCTGCTGCGTCGCGTCGAACATGCTGACGCCCTGAGTGCCGTAATTCAGGAAGCGGTTCGCGCCGTCGAGCCACCACGTTATTCCCCCAGCTGCGTCATAGTAGAGAGGCTTGGGTCGCCCTTCGGCTGTGATCTTCTGGTTCATTTGCTGTACGAAGAACGCCTGCCCCACGAGCGGCCTGTCGTCCCAGATAGGTACGTGCTGAACGAAGTAATCGGTATAGTTTTGGACACCGAGACATACCAGCAAGCCGATTATGGCCGCTCCACTCGTAATGGTTGGAAGGTTGGAAGGTTGGAAGGTTGGGGACCAGAACCTTCCAACCTTCCAACCTTCCAACTTTCCAACCTTCAATCTTCCAACGAACTCAGCGGTTAGCTTATTGAGCGGTATGGCAGCGAACACCGCCAGCGTTGGGACGATGCCAACCAGCCTGGGCATGTAGGGCGCGTCAACCGTGAGCACTCCGCCCACGAATATAGTGAGCCAGAACCAGATCGAGAGCACAGCCATGCGTGCATCGCGCCAGCGCCACAACGCCCACGCCAATCCCAGGGCTATGAGCGCGGCTTCGACAGGCAGGGCTATCGGCTCCCTGGCGACCGAGTATACCCCGCTGGTGTCCGTGCGGTACGTCAGCATGGAGAGTGTGGCGGTCAGTTGGTCCCAGAGCACGCGCGACCAGAAGCCGTCCTGGCTCAACATTACGCTGGCGGGCGTCCTCTCGAAAACAACGGGCAATAGCGGATAAATATCGCTGTCCGTAGGCATCCGCAGGCCGATATATAGCGGGTCGTGCGTAACCTTGTACCTATCGGCCATGTCGTCCTGCTTGTCGAGGATCAGCACTCCTACCGAGCGCGAGTTCATGTTCTGCTGGTGGTCTATGAAATAGGACATGAAAGGCGAGGCAAAGCAGACGCACGCGATACCAAGCGCCATTATTTGGCCCGCGTAATCCCTGCTCCCGCGCGCCTGTGTAGAGACCGCCCGGCGCAACCCCTCCAATCTCCCGGCTCCAGGCAGGCTCATGCGGGTCCCCCTATAGACGCCAGGCAAGCGCACCAACGGCATGAACACGAAGAGATATACGAGCACAAGCGCCAGCAATATAGGCGCTAACCGCCCGCCGTTGTAAAAATAGAGACTGAGCACATTTGCGTAGCCTGCCAGCACGAAATCGAGGGTCCGCCTGTCGCGTAGCCCCCGAAAGAGAAAGTAGAAGCTGATTACCAGGAGCGTGGGGGTAGTGCTGTTGCTGAGTTGTTCTTTGCTGACAATCAGCGCCACGCCGGAGGTCGCCAGCAGAGTAGTGGCGATGATCGCCATCCGCACGCCAAACCACATCCTCACCAGTCCGTAGAAGAACGGCAACATCAGCCACCCGGCAAACGCCGAGAACGCCCGCAGCCCAAAGAGGTTAGCGCCAAAGGCTGCTATACCCATGGCAATGCCCCAGAAATAGAAGTTGGACTGCTCGAACCAGCCTGTGAGGAAGGGCGAGACGTGGTTCCCCAGCACTATCTTCGTAGCGTCAACGCCCGCGTAGCCTTCGTCAGGATACACGCCCGTAGTCCAATCTCCAAGCCGGTAGAAGCGCAGGAACAGGCCGAGCGCGCATATCGCCACTACCAGGGCGATCTCGACTTTGCGTGGGATCCGCAAGTCCGTGCGGTCCTCTATATCCTGGGCCATCACGTCAGGATCGCTCTCCGCTTTCGGGCGGTGGCCGACGAAAGCCAGAACTAGCAGTAAGAGACTCGCCAGCCAACCCAACCCTCCGACGAGCGAATAGTAATCACCATGCAGTTGGCTTACGCTGAACAGGTTGAGGATGAGGGCGATGAAGGCGAGGGCGTATCGCGGTAGGGAGTAGGGAGTTGGGTGAGGGTGTAGGGGCA
>JBBQIC010000390.1:0-3284 GCA_038324555.1 Chloroflexia bacterium | reverse complement strand
GGCCTGTTTTGGCTAATATTCTTGGTACGCTATTTTGTGTTGCCCCCTTCAGAGATGGGGGAGGGAATCGGGTGATTTTGTCGGGGCGCACGGCCGTGCGCCCCTACATAATCACCCTATTCCCTCACCCTTTTCGGCCAGCGCGAGGAAAGCGGTCTCCAGGTTGTCGTTACCGCCTAGCTGGCGGATTTCGGTTGGCGTGCCGACGGCCAGGAGGCGACCGGCGCGGACAAGGCCGAGGCGATCACATCGATCTGCTTCGTCCATGACGTGGCTGGATACTACTATGGTCACGCCTTGCGTATTTAGCGTGCGGAAGTAGCCCCAGAACGTCTGACGTAGTTGCGGGTCAACGCCGACGGTTGGCTCGTCCAGGAGGAGCAACTTCGGGCTGTGGACGAGGGCGCAGGCCAGCGATACGCGCTGCTTCATGCCGCCGCTGATAGTGCCTACAACTGAATCTTTACGGGGAAGCAATTCCACTAAATCGAGCACCTCGGTTACACGATGGTTGCGCTCGGAGGAGTTGTTCAGGCCGTATATTCGGGCGAAGAACTGTATGTTCTCCCATATGGAGAGGTCGTTGTAAAGCGCCTGTAGCTGGGGCATGTAACCTATTAGCGAGCTTATCCTGGTCGCCTCTGCGGGCGTTTCGTGGCCTAATACGCGCAATTGGCCCGAGGTAGGCTTTACCAGGCCCGCGATCATTCGGATGAAGGTGGTTTTGCCGGAGCCGTTAGGGCCAAGTAAGCCGTAGGTCTCGCCTTCATGTATGCAGAGGGAGAGGCCGTCGAGGGCATGGACTGAGCCGAAGTCTTTGATCAGGTTGGTTGCCTGCACGACGCAGTTCGTTGCGTGGGCTGCTTTCGTTGCGCTTTCGTTGGTGTTTATTTTAGTAGTCAATTTGCACTGGCCTCCTTTGCAACTCCGCCCGGCGTAAGCTCGAGGAAGTCGGAAACGTTGCTCAGGCCCAGGATCAAGCGGACCGGTGCGGGCATAGTACGGCGACGCTCATCGCGGAAGAGACGGGGTTGTGAGAGCCGAAGGGTGTGCCCTTGGGTTTCTATCATACAACCGCCATCCGCCAGGACGTTACGCACCCAATCTGTGTTGGGTCCATAAGTGAGGGCAATAATGTACTTGCCAGCGCGCTCGAAGATGTTCACCGGTGTGCGGTACTGGCGACGCGACTTCCGCCCTATGTGCAAAACGACAGCGAAGCCGGGGAGTCGCGTCGCCAGGCGACCGGTGAGTCGGTTCGTCACCTGGCGATTGAAGCGTGCTACAGTGTGGGGTATGGGCATAGTAAAATCTCCTTTTTGGTCTAGGCGATATCTGTTTGGGAGTTCGTCTGCGCGCACATAGGCCGCTCGTCACGTTTCCATGCCTTGCAAAAATATCTCTACAGCAGACGCGATCATTGCATCAGGGTTGAGAGACTTTGAATCGGGCAGCACAAACACTTCTTGTGTCAAAATGTAGGCTACGAAAGGCCCGACGAAGCAGCGAGCGGCAATACCAGGATCCATGTGACGCAGTTTCCCCGCGTCCATCTGAGAAGAGAGATAACGCCTCAATAAGTCCAGACCACGCCCAGGGCCAACCTTGACGAACATCTCTCCGACCGCCGGGTGCCGTATAGCTTCGCCAAGGAGCAATTTCAGCAGGGACATCGCTGTTTGGTTCTCGGCAGTTTTTATTAGCGCAGTGCCAAACATGGTGAGGGCCTCTCTCGGCGGCTTATCCATCAGTTCTTCGGGGTGGTTGAGCAACTGCAATATTAGGGCGCGTTCCTGGAGCACTTGCTTGAATAGGTCGCTCTTGTCTTTGAAATAGTGGTATATAAGGCCCGGCGAGCCGATCTTAGCGGCCCTGGCGATGTCCTTGTTGGTGGCTTTCTCGAAGCCTTTGCTGGCGAATACAGCAAGTGCGCCATCAATTATCTGTTGGCGGCGGGTCTCGTAGTCTTGTTCATCACGCGGTGGCAAGTGCGGCTCCTGTTGTTGATTGACCAGTCAATCAACATTGTAACAGAGGTTGGGAGGGTTGTCAAGACCCAATTGCCAGGTTACTAAGGTTATGAATTGGTTTCTATGGTTGCCCTATAAGCTGCCAGTTTGCGCGTCGTGGTACGCCTGGAACCACGCCTCGATTTCTTTTTCAACGCTTGCTTTGGACCTTTGCTGATATTCTTCTACCCTCTTCATTATCTCTTGCTGGGTTTCGCGTGGGTGGGGTATGCCTCGGAACCTGAACTCGGTGGCTTCGCCTGGGGTTTTGAGTATGACGTCTCCATAATCAAGGAGATGCGCTAGAGGACCGAGCATGGTATATGATACATCGGTCACTTTCCCGATGAGCGTTTCTTTGGATTGCTCTCGGAAGCCGAATGGGAGGCTCTCTATATCGTAGACGCGCTCGCCGTCTATTCTATACAGGTCGTTGCGCCAGTCTTCCCAGTTGTACAAGGCCCAGGGCAGGCAAATGGATATGAGGGCTATCACAAGCCAGCCGAACAGGGAGGAAAGATCGCCCTCGTCAGATAAAGAGGCGAGCCAGAGGAAGAACACAAGTCCCCAGACAAGGCAGGGCCATGTGAGGCCGCGCAGCAGGTAAATCCAGTGCCTGTGCCAGGTGATTGTTTGGGAGTTTTGAGTTTTGGGTTTTGAGTTTTGAGTTTCATTGCCTTCCTGGTTGTGTAGTATGTTATTTACGGCGGCTTTGCGGCGATCTTCGGGCGTTAGCTGGTTGACAAGGAGGGCTTGCTGTTGGGTGAATATAGCCTCACGCATTAATCGTGGGCTGGGCAAGTTCTCGAAGGTAATCGTACCGACGCTCGCTGTGTCTACGTGAAGGTTGCCGAAATCGAATGTCACAGCGAAGCCATTTGGGTAGTCGGCTATGACGTTTTGCACGCTGCCTAGAGGTAGTTCGTTGCGCGTCTCTCGGAAGAAGAGTGCTTTGTCCATCGCAATTAAGCGGTGAGTGGTAAGGGCCAACCAACTATCAGTCCAATCCAGCGCCAGATAGATGCTCCACAAAGTGAGGGCCAGGGCCAACCCAACCCAGGCCACCCACAAAGCAAACGGCACCCAAATGGCTGCACCCCCCAGCATCGAGGCGGATGTACCAGACGTGAGACTTGAAATGAATGGGAGGACGAAGAACAGGCTCACCAGCCATATTACGAACAGCGACATAGGCCACAGCAGTCTGCGAAAGAGTACCATGGGGTGCCTGCGTTGGAGCAGCACGATCTTTTCGCCTGGCCGCAAGTCGGGAAC
>JBBQIC010000389.1:0-3345 GCA_038324555.1 Chloroflexia bacterium | reverse complement strand
TTGTCCGCCATCTCCAGAGGGTCCACGCCATTATTCAGCGATTTGCTCATCTTGCGGCCTAGTTCGTCTCTGAGAAGGCCATGCAGGTACACGGTATGGAAAGGCACTTCTCCGGTGTTTTCCAGCCCCTGGAATATCATGCGCGCCACCCAGAAGAAGAGGATGTCGTAGCCCGTTTCCATCACGCTTGTGGGGTAGAAGTATTTGTAATCGGGCGTTTCATCGGGCCAGCCGAGTGTCGTGAAGGGCCATAGGCCGGACGAGAACCACGTATCGAGCACGTCAGGGTCCTGGCGGATGGCCGTGCTTCCACATGTCTCGCATTTGGTCACAAGCTCAGGCTCCTCGGCTGATGAGAAGCGGTGGCCGTTGTCGCAGTACCATATAGGTATGCGGTGGCCCCACCACAACTGGCGCGAGATCGCCCAGTCGCGCACATTCTCCATCCAGTGGTAATACACTTTCGTGAATCGCTCAGGCACTATGCGCACCCTGCCGTCGCGCACCGCCTCTAGCGCCGGACCCGCAAGTGGCTTCATGCTCACGAACCACTGGTCGGACACTATTGGTTCGAGCACCGAGCCGCAACGCTCGCAGTGAGGCACGCTGTGGCTATATGGCTCTGTCTTGAGCAAATGCCCTTCACGCTCTAATTCAGCCAGTACGCCCTTACGGGCTTCCAGAGCAGGCTGGCCCGCGTAAGGCCCGGCGTTTTCGTTGAGCGTACCGTCCAGGTTGAGGAGGTTAATGATGGGCAGCTTGTGGCGCTGGCCTATCTCAAAATCAAGCGGATCATGCCCCGGCGTTATCTTCACAGCGCCCGTGCCGAACTCCGGGTCCACGCCCTCGTCGGCTATGATGGGGATAGGCCGGTTCATGATGGGCAACATCGCCATCTTGCCGATAAAGGGCTGCCAGCGCGGGTCGCTCGGATGCACAGCCACTGCTGTGTCGCCCAGCATGGTTTCGGGGCGTGTGGTTGCCACCGTGATTGCAGATTGCGGCGTCGCTACGCTCCGAGGGATTGCGGATTGCGGATTGTTCCCTCCTCCATCGTCCATCGTCTGTCGTCCATCGTCCATTATGGGATAGCTTATTGTCCACAGGTTGCCCTGTTCTTCCTCGTTCTCCACTTCCAGATCAGAGAGGGACGTGGCGCAGCGCGGGCACCAGTTGATGATGCGCTCGCCCTTGTAGATGAGTCCTTTGTCGTACAGGTGTTTGAACACCACGCGCACGGCGCGAGCAGGACCGGGGTCCATGGTGAAACGCTCGCGGCTCCAGTCGCACGACGCGCCGAGCCGTCTCAGTTGGTGGCGAATCTTAGGGCGGTAGCGGTTCATGAAGTCCCAGGCGTATTCCAGGAACTTCTGGCGACCCAGGTCGTGACGGCTCATCTCCTGGCTTGCAAGCTCTTTCTCTACCGAGTATTGGCCCGCTATGCCCGCGTGGTCCTCTCCCGGCAGGTAGAGGGTGGAATAGCCGCTCATCCGTTTGTAGCGTATCAGGATGTCCTCTACCCCGTTGGTGAGCGCATGGCCCATGTGCAGCACTCCGGTCACGTTGGGTGGGGGCATGATAATAGTGTACGACTCTTTGTCGGGATCAATAGTAGGCGTGAAGTAGCCCTGGGCCTCCCACCAGTCGTACCAGTGATCCTCCACAGCCTCGAAGCTATAGGCTTTAGCCATTTCGTTTGTGTTTTGGTCTATCATGGTAGTTGCCTCCTAATGCGTGAAACGTGATGCGTGATTGTTAAAATGAAAAACCGCGCTACTCGCCAGGGACGAAGCGCGGCCACGTGGTACCACCCTGATTCCGGTTCATCGGCATCCTGCCGAAAGAGAACCGCTCAAAGCTCGATAACGGTGAGCCACCGTGTAGGACTACTTATGTCGTGTCACGTTTCACGCATCACGTTTTCATCCACAGGCTCCGGAGCGACCTTCGGACATTCTTACCGCGAGAGGCTTTCAGCCGATGACCCCTCTTCTCTGCTGCGGCAGGGGAGCGTCCTACTCCTCTCCTTCATCGCCTTTGTATGTGTTCGGTTGTGGGGATATTATACCGAGCGTGAAGCTAAAGTGTCAATACGGCGCAAGATGTAATTCCAGCGTTTGGCGGCGCTACCGTGCGCTGCCGGGCGCGGGCCAGGGCCGTCAACAGCCGTTGTGCGTTCTTTGGAGAGCGAAGCAGGTGAGCAGTTTCCATGAGGCTTGCGAGTTCGGCTACCGAAATCAGGGCTACGTCCTCAGCGCCCCGGCGGTGGATGATAATAGCCTCGCGGTTGGCTGCTGCTTCGTCGCATAGCGCGGCGAGATGGGCACGGGCGTGCGTGTATGTAGTTTCAGTTAGCATAGAACCTCCAATTCCCCAATTCAACACAAATCTGTACATTTTTACAGTACATATTATGATAATTCGCCCCCTTGTGCAAGTATAAATGGCCCAGACAATAGGAAACTGTGAGCTTGTAACGACATTATACTTCTATTCTGTACACTTATAGGACTTTCGCTTGCAGTGCCTAAATTGCGCCCCGTTAGAGCCTTATTTGAGCGTCACGAGCGAAAGTCCTAACTTACCTCAGATGTAATATTCCGTTGACAGGCCGTATCAGCCATGCTATTATTGCCGGGTCTACAACCAACTATACGCAGCACGGTTGCTTTGCGTTGGTTGTGGACGTGAAGCGCGCCAAATCAACTTGTCAACCAACTAACAGGCAATTAACAGGAGGCTAAAACTATGTACGCTGCAATTACAACCAGCCAGATTGATCCCAGTAGGGCAGATGAGGCACAAGCCATTTATCAGGATACTGTAGCGCCGATAGGCAGGCAAGCAGGAGCCAAGCAACTGATGCTATTGGTTGATCGCAACACGGGCAAGACTGTCTCGATTGGCCTGTGGGAAACGGAAGCCGCCGCGCGAGATTATGAGGCAAGCGGCCAGTTCAAGCAGGCGATTGCTGCGTTTGGGAACCTCTTTCAGAAGCAGCCTGTCCGCGAAGTGCTCGAGGTCGCTCTAAAGATGGACCTTTGATTACCCCTCCATTTACCAACCTACTTCAACTTGAAGCCCTGGCCCGCGAGCTTATCGAACCCGCCGCCTTCGACTACATCGCTGGCGGGTCGGACGACGAACTCAGCCTGCGTCGCAACCGCGAGGACTTTGAGCGCATAGCTTTGCGACCCCGCGTGCTGGTGGACGTTAGCAACATAGATACTTCGACAACCGTGCTTGGCACGCCTGTCAAGCTGCCCGTATTGCTCGCGCCCACGGCGGGCCACAAACTCTGTTGCGCCGACGGAGAGTTGGCTACCGCCAGGGCTGCCGAGGCGG
>JBBQIC010000388.1:0-3361 GCA_038324555.1 Chloroflexia bacterium | reverse complement strand
AACGATCTCGCGCACACCACGCACAATGTCGTCGCGCCCGCCATAGTTGAAACAGACGCTCAACACAAGGCGGTCGTTATGCGCGGTAGTGGTCAGGGCGTACCGTATCGCGTCCTGTAATGCCTGCGGTACGCCTTCCATATGCCCCAGGTGCAGGATTCGCGCGCCCTCGCGGTCAAGCTCAGGCGTCTCGCGCTCAATGACCTCGGCGAGTATACGCATCAGGCCCTGCACTTCGCTGGTGGGGCGGTTCCAGTTCTCGGTGGAGAAGGCGTAAAGGGTGAGGTACTTTACGTTGTTTTCAACGCAAGCGTGTACTATGCGCCGTATATTCTCGGTACCCGCCCTGTGCCCGGCCAGACGGGGCCAACCGCGCTTGCGCGCCCAGCGTCCATTACCATCCATGATGATGGCTACGTGTTGCGGGCTTGGGTCTAGGGGAGGATATGTATCTGCCATTGTGGACTTTATACTTCCAGGACCTCTGCTTCTTTTGCATCGCCTATATGCTCGGCTTCGCGGGTGTACTTGTGCGCCAGGTCGTCCAGCTTTTCGGAGGCGCGCTTGTGATCGTCTTCGGAGATCATCTTCTCGTTTTCAAGCTCTTTCAGGTGGTGCAGGGCGTCGCGGCGGATGTTGCGCATAGCTACGCGCCCATCTTCCATTTTGTGCTTCACCATCTTTACCATATCACGGCGGCGCTCTTCCGTCAAAGCGGGGATGGGTATGCGTATAACCTGCCCGTCGTTAGATGGATTAAAGCCCATATCCGACTTCTGCAACGCCTTCTCGATAATGGGAAGCGACCCCTTGTCCCAGGGCTGCACCACGAGCAAGCGCGGCTCAGGGGCCGAAATAGACGCAAGCTGGTTGAGGGGCATGGGAGTACCGTAATACTCAATGCTCAATCTATCTATCAAAGCAGGCGTGGCCCGTCCGGTGCGTATCGAGAGTAACTCTCGCCCCAGAGCCTCTATTGCCTTCTTCATACGCTCTTCCGCGTCTTTCATTACGTCTTCGGTCATTCTCTCCCCCTCTTCGGGTTAGAAGGTTACAAGGTTAGAACGTTAGAAGGTTATGGCTTTTCAACCTTGTAACCTTCTAACGTTCTAACCTTGTAACCTTCAAACTCCCACCTTAGTGCCGACGTGTTCGCCCATGACCACGCGCAGAATGTTGCCTTGCTCTTGTAGGTTGAAGACGACAATCGGTAGGAAATTATCCATGCACAGGGCCATCGCCGTAGAGTCCATGACGCGCAGGTCCAGTTCTAGCGCCTGCCGGTAGCTCAGTTCCTCGAACTTGGTGGCGTTGGGGTTGCGGTGCGGATCATCGGTGTATACACCGTCCACCCGGTTCTTTGCCATGAGGATAACGTCCGCGCCAAGCTCCAGGGCGCGCAAAGCAGACGCCGTGTCGGTGCTGAAATAGGGATTGCCCGTGCCCGCCGCGAGGATGATTACGCGCCCTTTTTCCATATGTCTTATGGCCCTGCGTCGTATATAAGGCTCGGCCACTTCGTGCATGGCAATCGCAGACTGTACCCTCGTATGCACGTCACGGTGCTCAAGAGCGTCTTGCAGGGCAAGGGCGTTGAGCACAGTAGCCAGCATACCCATGTAATCCGCCGTCGAGCGGTCCATCCCCTGGGCCGACGCCGCGATACCGCGCCAGATGTTGCCCCCACCGACCACGATAGCCACCTGAACGCCACAGGCTACCACGTCATGCACCTGCTTGGCTATGACGTTTACCATGTTGGGATCTATACCCAAACCCAGGTCGCCCGCCAACGCTTCGCCGCTCAACTTGAGAAGAATACGTTTGTAGCTCGGTTCTTCCGAACGTCCATTGTAGGGTTTCGCGCCAGGCAGAGTCTCTGGGTCGTCGGTCTGTGTGGTAAAGCCGCTTTTCGCAGGCATTCCGGCCTCAGTCATTCGCCCTTTCCTCCACGCTTGGTTGCTTCTAACGTATATCCAGTCTATCAGGTTAGGGATTATTGAGCAAATGAGGGTGGTCATGTAGGGGCGCACGGCCGTGCGCCCCTACATGACCACCCTCACCCTACTCCTCGCTTTCCTGTCCCGCGCCGCTCATGCCTACTTCAAATCGAGAGAAGCGGCTGATCTGGATGTTTTCGCCGACCTTGCCGATGGTCTCTCTGATTAGATCGCGCATGGTCTTGCTCGGTTCGCGTATGTAGCTCTGATCCAGCAGAACTGTCTCCTCGTTACCCGCGCCCTCGTCACCCATATCGCCCACGATTTTCGGGTCCATGGAAGCTACCTGCATAGCGATCTCGCGGGCGAGGGTGCGGAACTCGTCGGTGCGCGCCACGAAGTCGGTCTCACAGTTAAGCTCAACTAGGGCACCGATGCGCCCGCCAGTGTGGATATACGACTCGATAAGACCCTGGTTGGCGGTGCGGCCCGCCACTTTCAAGTGCTTAGTCAATCCCTTCTGTCGAAGAACCTCGGCAGCCTTCTCCATGTCGCCGTCAGCGTCCTGCAAGGCGCGTTTGCACTCCATAATACCCGCGCCCGTCTTCTCACGCAGTTCTTTTACTGCGCTTGCTGAAATGTCCAATGTGTTATATCCTCCCTTGTTATCGTTGGAACGTTGGAACGTTCCCTAAAGTTCTTCGTCGTCCGGGGCGAAGCTGTATTCACCCGGCTCTATGGTATAGTCTATATCGGAGCGCGCGCTCTCGCGGCGTTGCTGGCCCTCGGTGGCTGCGTCGGCCATCTTGGCGGTGATAACGCGCACCGCGCGGATAGCATCATCGTTCGACGGGATGACGTAATCTACCTCATCAGGGTCACAGTTAGTGTCAACCATTGCAACGACCGGGATGCCTAACTTGATGGCTTCCGTGATGGCAATGCGCTCGCGGTTCGGGTCCACAATAAAGACCGCGTCCGGAAGGTCACGCATCTGCTTGATGCCGCCCAGCAAACTGTTCAGGCGTTCAATCTTCTCTTCTAACTTACTGGCTTCGGCCTTGGGCAGCGAAGCAAATTCTCCCCGGTTCCGCCTGTCTTCCAAATCGCTGAGATAGCGTAAGCGAGCGCGTATCGTGTTATAGTTGGTGAGCATACCGCCCATCCATCGCTTGGTCACGTAAGGCATCACTGCGCGTTCGGCCTCTTCCCTGACTGCTTCCTGGGCTTGCTTCTTTGTACCCACGAAAAGCACTTTGCCGCCGTTAGCTACCAGGTCACTGACGTAGCCCATCGCGGCCTTGAGACCCGACACGGTCTGCTGTAAATCAATAATATGGATACCGTTGCGTTCGGTGAAGATGTAAGGCTTCATCTTGGGGTTCCAGCGCTTGGTCTGGTGCCCAAAGTGAACTCCTGCC
>JBBQIC010000387.1:0-3366 GCA_038324555.1 Chloroflexia bacterium | reverse complement strand
GGGTCGGCGGGCAAAGATGTGCGCGGGGTTATACGGGTCCACCAGTTTAACAAGGTGGAGATGGTGAAGTTTGTAACGCCTGAAACCAGCTACGAGGAGCTAGAGAAGCTAACAGCCAACGCAGAGGATGTGCTGCAAGGACTGAACATCCCGTATCAGGTGAGCACATTGAGCACGGGCGACCTCGGATTTAGCTCGGCCAAGACATATGATCTTGAAGTATGGCTGCCCAGTATGAACACTTACAGGGAGATTTCGTCATGCAGCAACTTCGAGGACTTTCAGGCGCGCCGGGCCAACATCCGCTATCGTCCCAGCAGCGATGAGAGGCCACGCTTCGTGCATACTCTGAACGGGTCGGGCCTGGCGATAGGCCGCACCTGGGCGGCGGTCCTGGAAAACTACCAGCAAGAGGACGGCTCGGTCATTATACCGGGTGCGCTTAGGCCATATATGGGAGGGCTGGAAGTCATAAGGTGCAGGGAGTAGGGTGAGTTTCTATTCCCTCACCCTACTCCCTCACCCTACTCCCTACATCACGTTTGCAACGTCGTACCCTTCTTCGGAGAGTGCTTCCTCCAACTTGGTAAGCTCTACTTTATCGGGGTCGTATGACAGGGCTACGCGCTTGTTGGCGATGTCTACTATGGCGTCCTGCACGCCGTCGAATTGCTTCAGTGTACTCTCAACGGTGTGCTTGCAGTGGTCGCATGATATAGCTGGGACTACTAAACTGAGTTGTCGCATATTGGTTTCTCCTGTTTAATATGTTCGGGTTTATTATAGTCGGCCTGTAAGAGCCTTCAGCACAATTATAACGTATCGAAGCGGGTGCTACAAAGATGAAGCCATCAGACCGCGAAACAGCCGAGGGCATCCTGTACACCGACCAGTGCCAGCTTACGATGGTGCAGGTCTTCTTTCGCAACGGCTTGCATGAGCAGCGCGTTTTGTTGTTCTCATAGCCTTGCTTTCGCCTTTGCGACAACCCTGCTACCCGACCGCGTAAGGTGAGTTATTCGTTTGCCTCTTCTTTGGCTGGCCTGGGGCGGTCCAGCGGCTCCAGGAAGAAAGGCTGCGCAATGAGGAACACCACCACCAGAGGCAGAGTGATCACCACCGAGCCTGCCATCAGCAGGGGCCAGTTGGTGGGGTCAAGCTGTTCAAGGTAAGCGAGGCCAACCGACAACGTATATTTCCCAATCGTCTGGATGTACAAGAGCGGTTCGTTGAACTCACGCCAATAGTACACGAAGGTTAGTATGCCCACCGCAGCGAAGGCGGCTCGCGCCGCAGGCACACCCAGCGCCCACCACATTCTAAATGCTCCCGATCCGTCGAGCCGCGCCGCCTCCCACGTTTCGCGGGCCACCCGACGATACGTCCAGTAAAAGATGAGCATGTAGAGCGGGGTCGTACCCAACAGGCTGGGTGCGGCCAGCGCGAAAGGGGTATTCAGCAAACCCGCGTATTTATAGAGTATAAAGCGGCTCACCCATAGCGCCGTTTCGGGCAGCAGCAGGAGGAGGAGCGAAGCGCCAATGATGCGGCGAGCGAGACGGGGTTGCAATTGGTCGAGCGCGAACCCTGCCCATGACGCCACCAGAAGGGTTGTAGGCACCGCAAGCACTTCCACAGCCAGTGTGTTTAGCGCATAGCGGCCAAGTTCCACCACTTGAAATACAGAAACGTAGTTGCCCCAGGCGAGAGGATTCGGCAGCCACTCTATGCCGCGTGGAGGAGGCAGTCCCGGCAAGCGAAGCGACCCCACGAACATCGAAGCCAAGGGCAGCAAGAACAACACGCTCAAAAAGAGAGCCAGAGCGTGCCAAACGATGGACGATGGACGATGGACGGTAGATGATAGGTTGCGAACTGGGGGCTGGAGATTGGGACCTGAAGCTTCCAGTCGTCCATCGTCCGTCGTCCGTCGTCCATCGTCTCTTGCAGACTTATTCATAAGCGGCCTCGCTCCAACGGCGCGTGGTGATGTATTGTATGAAAACTATCAGCGCCGTCACGCCGTATAGCACCCAGATAATCGCCGCACCGTAGCCAAAACGGAAGTCCTGGAAGGCGTCGAAATAAATCTTGAGCGGCAAGAAGAGCGTAGCGTAATGAGGTCCACCCTTGGTTACGAGCAACGCGGGCGCGAAGTTGTCCTGCAAGCTGACTATAGTGTCCCTGAAAAGGAGCAGCAAGAAGGTTGGCGCGATCATAGGCAGCGTGACCAGACGTAATCTCGCCCAGAACCCCGCTCCATCCACCAGGGCCGCGTCATGCAGGTCGGGTGGTATGTCTCGCAGACCCGCCAGCATCACTACCAGCCCTTCGCCCACCTGCCAGGCCGCCATGGTTATCACGATAGAGCGCGCCCCTCCAACATCAACGATCCAGCTTTGGGTGGGCATATGCAGGCTGCGCAGCACCTGGTTGATTGGTCCAAATAGAGGGTTGAATATCCACAACCACACTAAGGCGTAAGCTACGTCAGGAATGATAGTGGGCAGGTATGCGGCGGCCCGGTAGAAGCTGATACCGCGCCTGCGCCGTTCGAGTAGCAGCGCCAATCCCAGCGCCCCAACTAACCGCAACGGTACAGACCCAAGTGTGTACAGAAGCGAGTTGCCCAAAGCGGTCCAGAACAAAGGGTCGCGTGTTAGCAGAGCGAACTGCCCCAGGCCGACCCAGTGGAAATTGTTTGGGTTGAGTGGTGAATAATCGAAAAAAGCGACAATCAAGCTACCGGCGGCTGGGATGATTACTAATATAATCATCCCCACCAGAAAGGGAGCCAGCATTAGATACAGTTGGGTACGGTAACGCATAGGGCGCTCTATTATAACAGACGAAGGACGATAGACGATGGACGACGGACGATGACAATCAATCGTTCATCGTCTATCGTCCTTCGTCCGTCGTCCATCAAAAGGGAGAGGAAGGAAGTCCGCCCCTTGTGGCCGAAACAAGAGTGGGAGATTCGATTAGCGAACCGTGCGGCGTCGCAGGGTCGTGCCCGCGAACACCAGGGCGAGCGATGCGCCTGCAAGCGCGTACAGCATCAGCATTACCTCGCCGTTTCCGCTCGCGGGCAGGCTGTTGCTCGATGAGCCGCCCATGCCGCTGGCGGTGCCGTTTACTTCGTTCACAAGCTCGTCGGCGGCTGCGCCTGCTTTAGTCCAATCACCTGAGTTCAGCGCGTCGTTCACTTCACCCATGTAGGAGTCTATATTTGCCTGACCCTGGGCGTCCTTGTCCTTGATCGCGTCCTCATTGGCGGCGAACAGGGTATGGAAGGCGTTATAGGCATTCTGCAAGCCTTCTTTGTCCTTGTTCTTCGCTTCACGCTGCACATCCAGGGCGGCG
>JBBQIC010000386.1:0-3406 GCA_038324555.1 Chloroflexia bacterium | reverse complement strand
GAGGGGTCGGTGCGAGCCACCAGACTGGTTGGACGGGCCTGGTTGCCAAGTTGATCCAGCAGCAAGGCGAAGGGCGGATGGGGAATGCGAGGCTTGAGCCGGAGGGTGTGGCTCATCACGCGCTTCATTCAATGCGTGATGCTGGACGGGGAGTGGCGGATATTGTGAAGGGGATATTGGGGGTGGAAGGTGAGGATGAACGGGTAGATAGAGGGTAGGGGCAGGTCCCCATAGGCGCGAACTTAAGGGGTCAACAAGCCCGTTGACGCTTGTCATTCTGAACGGAGTGAAGAATCTCGTCGTGGGCCTGGATGCCTGGGACACAGTAAATCCAGCATCTACGCGAGGGACGAGATTCTTCACTCCGTTCAGAATGACAAGCGTCAACGGGCTTGTTTGCCATGCAGCCTCCTTAAGTTCGCACCTATGGGCAGGTCTCCCAAGCCTACGGGCGGCTATCTTTTGCGGTCACCGCCGCAGTAATCCTACCGATCACCTCGTCCTGCGCGTCGGTATCTTGCACCAAGTCTAGTTGGTCTGTTTCAATCCTCAGCAAAGGGGACTCGCTGTAACTATCAAAGAAGGTCGCATATGCCTGAGATAATTGCTCTATGTAGGTGCGGGCCATGCTGCGCTCGAACACGATGGATTGCTGCTGGGGTTTCTTTGTGCCTCTATGCCTCGAACAATGGGTATATCGCCCGGCAAGATTGGGTAACATTGCTCATCCAACTTTTACCAGAAGGCGGTATGATACTCCATAGGCAAGGTAGCCCCTAGACGTTGCTCTCTGTTTAGAAGGGCTACCTTGCAGAATCTTCGATATAGCTTTTGGAGGGGATCTCACTCATGTTCAAACGCATTACTTCTTGCAGCGTCGCCGCCTTCATCGCAGCCGCAATCTTAATCGGCCAGGGTGCTATTCAAGCCCCTCAAGTCCCTCAAGCACAAGCCCGAATACCCACGCATATCAGAGTCAGCAGCGTCGTACATACCGGATATGCGTCAGCGTCGAGCGACTTCGCCTTGAAAGCCAAGAAGAAGACTACTACCATAGGCTGCAAGGCTGGCGCTACTATCGGCGCTATCTGCAAAGATGGTACTCGGTCCTATACTACCGGTCGCGGCGCTTGCTCATACCAAAAAGGCGTCAAGTCATTGCTGCTTTGCAAGAAGTAGGAATGGGCGGGAGCTATTGGGTAGGGCAAAATACTTGTCTAATTATCCTGGTAAGGTTATAATGTAAGTGGCCGCGTTTGCGGCCACTTACATCTCTTCGATTGCAAAGGATCAACCGATGAAGCTTATAGGGTTACGCGAACTGAAAGACCACCTGAGCGAAGCAATAGAACAAGTAGAGCATGGTGAAGTGATAGAGATAACAAAGCGTGGGCGTGCGGTGGCGCGTCTCGTACCTGTCGGCAAAGATGTGAGCATAGAAGAACGTAGGGCAATAATCGCCAGTCTTGATAGCCTGACTGCTGAGATAGGCAAGCATACGCAGGAGAGCAACGTAGCCGAAACTATGAGCGAAATGAGGCGCTGACTCCTCACGTCTTATCCCTCCTGATCAGTGAGCCAATTATGTAGCCGCCGCCGATTGCCAGCGAACCGAGTATCATGCTCAGTGAAAGCCTGTTGGCGGCGTGATTGAAGCGCTTCATTGTCTGGTCTAGTCCGTTTACCTCGAAGTGAATAGTCAGTTGGTCGTTCGCCAGCTTGTCAAGTATCATCTCGGCGTTGCGCGGCGTGCTCTCAAAGAGGTGCTTCATGTCTATCATCCAGGCGAAAGTTCGACCGGGGGACATTTGCGCCGACACGCGCTTCTCCATGACGTTTAGCATGTAGTCGCGTATTAGTTGCACCGGGTCCAATTCGGGGGAGAGCACCGAGATCGTACCGTCGAGGTTGAGCATGGTCTTGCCGAGCAGGGTCATGGCGCTGGGCACGGGCATACGGTGGGATTGGGCCAGCCGCGTCAGGTCGAGGAGCGCGCTGCCAAGACCCATGCGCCCGCCGCTCATATCGTGGTAACGGCTCACGAGCGAGCGCACGTCCTGGGTGAAGTTGCGCCGGTTGAACCCCTTGGGTATCTCCACCATTTCCAGGTATGTGTCGGCGACGCGGTCCCCTTGGCGTTCGGCAAAGGCGAGGAGCATACGGATGATGCTGTCCTTCTGGCCCGAATCGAAGCGCCCCACCATTCCGAAGTCCATGAGCGCCAGGTGGCCGTCGTCGGTCAGGAAGATGTTGCCTGGGTGGGGGTCGCAGTGGAATATGCCGTCAATGGCGATCTGTTTGAGATAGGCCGAGAGGAGTTCTTTGGCTATCTCCTGCGTGTTCAGCGCGTCCATGTCCTGGCGGCCCACTTCCGCCAAGTGTTTGCCGTGTACGTAGCTGAGCATCAGCACGCGCCGCGCGGTGTGCTGCGGGTAGACCTGGGGCGTGGTCAGGGTCGTGAAATCGGAAATTAGACGACTGATGAGGCGGGTATTCTCGCCCTCTTGCCGGAAGTCAAGTTCCTGGCTCAGGCTTTGGTCCAGTTCGCGCACCATCTGTTCGACGCCGTATTGCTTCCCAAAGGGCGTGCGCCGCGTTGCGAAGCGGGCTACCTCGTGCAGTATCTCTATGTCCACTTCGACGCGGTGGCGGACGCCTGGCTTCTGCACCTTGACTACCACCTCCGAACCATCCTTGAGCACTGCCTTGTGTACCTGGGCCATCGAAGCCGTGCCGAGGGGTTGCAGGCTGAACTCCTGAAAGAGGTCGGAGATGGGCGCGCCCAACTCGCTCTCTACGATGCGGGCTATCTGCTCTCCGGGAACGGGCGTGATGGTATCTTGCAGGCGGGCGAGGGCGGTGATATAGCTTGCGGGAAGCAGGTCGGGGCGGGTGCTAAGGAGTTGCCCCAGCTTGATAAAGCACGGGCCTAACTCTTCCAGCGCGCTGGCAAGGCCCTGTGCGTGGCTCTCTTCGTGTTCGTCGTGGTGGGGCGCGTTGTATGAGGCGGAGCCATCGTTTTCTTCTTCGTGGCGATGCACCAACCCGAGTTCAGCGATTATATGGTACAGGTCGTACTTGCGCAGTATGCGCATGATCTCCATGTACCGCTCTGGGTGGCGGGTTATCTTGCCTCCGAGCAGGCTTCTTGCCGACGAGCGAAGGGTTGGGTGTTTGCTGTTTGTCTGAGCCATGTTTGGTGTTCTCCTTAATTAGGGTGAGGGAGTAGGGTGAGGAAATAGCTCTTATTCGTCTTTGCGTCTGATAGGAAAATAGGGATCAGGGATCAGGGCGGGTAGGGGCGCACGGCCGTGCGCCCCTACGGGGCAACCGACCTATTTTCATTCGCGGGTGGTGTGCCCACGCTCATAGTTACTTTGCGGTTTCTCATTCCAAAGTTTGATCT
>JBBQIC010000385.1:0-3407 GCA_038324555.1 Chloroflexia bacterium | reverse complement strand
CTCAAACGAGATGTCCTTGAGCGCCCATAGCATGTTCTTGTCGCTTGCACGTTTAGCCGCATCAGCCTTTGAACGAATGAAGGTTCTCTGAGCAGCGCGGATGGGGGCGGTAGCGGCCCCTGTCATGGTGTCACGAAGTGTTCGGTATCGCTCTTTCTTGCCGCCGATGCGGTAGAGCTTGCCCAGATTCTCAACACGAATAGCAATTTCACTCATAGTTATGACGTAGCCTCAATTGATTTGATGGGTTCAAGGGGTCCAGCAGCTTCAGTTGGTTCAGCAGCCTGAGCAGCGCGCTTGGGCTTCCGCCGAGTCTGCTTCACCGGGGGAGGTTCTGTCTCTTCTGTAAGAGTTGCCTGAACCTGCGCTACTTCTGGCGCTTCTTTAGGACTTGCGTGAACTTGTTCTACTTCTGCCTCTTCTTGTTCTTTCTTGTGCAACCAGGCTTCGACCTTCTGGCGCTCTTCGGCGGCGTCCGCACTATGTACCTGCGTCTGCGCAGGTTTGATCAGGCGGCCCCATATCGAAGCGCCCAGGAAGATCATGAAGATAAAGAGGCTCTCTGTTGACGTGCGCTGCCTGGGCTGACCCACGTCTATTGTGCAGGTGAGGATCATGGTCAAGAATACCATTGTGCCCGCGAGAGTATAGGCCAGCACTGATAAAGAGTGCAGATTGGGACGCGCGTCGTCGGGCGTGATCCCTTTCCTACCCCACACGATTCGTTTGGATTTGCTGAGTAAAGCCAACCCCAGGAACGTAACGAATTGCAGCACGAATATGCCCAGGAAAACGAAGTGCAGGGCCGCCCAGCCGAGGTGTAAGCCAGAAGCTATACCGCTGGGTACGCCGGTAGTCTTGCCGGTAGTTTTGTCGGTGAATCTGAAACTCGATACGTCTCTCGCTGAGGGGAACCAGTAAGAGGCCATACCCCAGGCGACCTCTTGGAGGTACTCCAATGGAGCCGCCCCGATCAGCCTCAGGTTGAGTCGCACCAGATAATTTGAAAACTCAGGCGGCTTCAGCCCGGTTATCTTCTCAAGTTCGTCGCGTCCAGATCCGAAGGCTATGGTATTGATAAATTGGTAGCCCGTATGCGAACTGTTAGGCTCGACAAGTTGAGCGTCCCTGATTCTGATCATAGCGTCTCGCACTGGGGCATATTCATCCGGCAAGCGCTCAAGGACTCGCACGGTCCTCGTGCCCAGGTTGTATCCCAGGGAATAGGTGATGCCGGCGTAGTGGAACTTGGCGAAGTTCATGAGGGAATACGCACCCACTAATGCTATAGTCGCGCTCGCCAGTATCATGCTTGCCTTCTTGACGTCCCGGCGGGTGACACGCGCGTGGTGGACCAGGGAGGGCATTGCGAAGAGGCACGCAACCATGGCGAAGGCGAGGATCTGGTTGGCGGGGCGGGTTATGGCGCTGTAGGCAATCGCCACCGCCGAGGCGACGAGCCACTTTGTGTTGCGGTTCTGGTACCAGAATGCTATGCCTGCCAGGCCGATCACGAGCAAGAGTTGAGTCAAAGCCTCGGTCAGCACATATGCGGCAGACTCCATGTAGGGTGGAAGCAACAGCACCAGGCCAAACAAGCGCACCAGGAGCGTACTTACACCGGCAGCATAGAGAATGCAGGCAAGCAGCCAGATTGACGCCAGGTTCATAAGCAGTTGTACGAAAAAGAGCAGCTTCGTACCATCTACGGTGGACCCGGTGAGCACCATCAGTATGGGATAGCCAACGGTGCGAAAATGTGGCTGGTCAACACTGAAGTCCTTGATGTCTTGCGCGACCTCAAGGTATGACGTAGTGTCTCCTCCATGTAGCGGCGCGCTCCGCCACAGCACACTGTATGCGTAAAAGGCTACTACAAACAGAACAATAAACATGATTGCCGTCATAGCAGGCAGACCGGCAATCACGCGCACAGGCACGCGCCGTCTTATGGCCTCTTCTTTAGCTGCTGCTTTCTGTCCACTATTGAGAAATCTTTCTAATATCATAGCGCATTGATCTCTTTCCGCGAAAATTACTTGCGATAAAAGGACGATAGACAATAGACGATGGACGATGGACGATAGACGATGGACTATGCTTGCTATCGTCCATCGTCCATCGTCCATCGTCAGCTCATCAACGTGCGATTTGCTCTAGCACTTCTACGATTCGCTGACTGGAACGTCCGAGCGGATAGCTCACTTCCAGGTCCACAAACTTACGACGAGCCTCGCGGTCAAGCGATGGGTCGTCGAGATAAGCGTTGATATGGTTGGCGAATTCCTCAGGAGAGCGCGCCGAACGGGCGGCCCCCAATTTGAGTACGGGACGGTAATGGTCGAACATATCCACGAACTCCCACAGCGGTATCCCGTGCGGAGGCGGGTTGACTACGTTGAAAGCAACGTTGACCACGGGCTTATCGTGGAGTGCGAAGTCCAACGTCATAGTAGAGCCGACGTTGACGTTCAGGTCGGCGTAATGCGTCAGGTTCGCCAGGAACGGAATGTCATCGGGCGTCGGCATTGCGCTCGACCAATCGCCCGGCTTGGCGTGCATCCAGGCAGGAGGAGAGTATATCAACTCCGGGTAGAGCCTGCGCACCTCTTCGAAGCGCTTGCCGTCGTCCACCGGGGCGGGGCGCACAATAACCTGTGGGTTGCGTTTAATGCGTCCGGCACGTACCAACTCCATCAGCACCTTGACGTGCTCTTGGTCCTCTGGGCAGGTATAAACGTCGCCGCCTGAGTAGCAGATGAGGGGCCGCGACGGATCAGCGCCGATCTCGTTGAAGAACTTCGCGCGGGGCCAGACCACGCGCTCGTCAGCATAAGGGTCGAACTGGGGCGTGCCTACTATGTGTACCCGCTTCTCGTTCACGTCGGGGTAGTAGCGCAGCATCTCCTCGCGCATAAGATCGCTCCACACCAGGTAATGGTCGAACGGCGCGGCGATACGGCCTTTGCTGGTCAGGTTATCCCAGCTGAAGATGAACGTAGCGGTCGGGATGCCCAGCGATTTTGCGGCCAGTACAGGAGCGATGATGGACAGCGGCCTCTGGTGAGTGCAGAACAGCACTGACGGCTTGGTTTCCTTGAACAACGTGCGGTAACGCTCTACCTCCGGCATATGGTACGACACCGATGAGTGCAACTTATCAAGCATGAGTATGCGGCTGGGAGAAGCGGCCATACGGCCCACCACCCGCGCAGTCCGGATGCCTACCTGCTTGCGCCATGTGCCTTTTATGGGGCGGCTGCGCCTATAGCGCATAGCGCCCGTATCGGCCCAGTACATATGCGCGTTGGCTAGGGAGTCGTTCAAGAGCAGGGCCACCGCGTTGCTCCGGTAAGGGCTGAGCGTGTGCCACTGCACATTGCTATCGAACCCGGCGCTGTACATGG
>JBBQIC010000384.1:0-3418 GCA_038324555.1 Chloroflexia bacterium | reverse complement strand
GGCGTGCGCCCAACCGATTGCCGGGGTGAACTGCGCTCCTACGTCGCCCGAGGCCGGGAGAACGGTTACGCCGCCGGGTTGTTTGTGGTTGAAGACTACGCCGATGTCGCGGCCACCGGAGACGCCTTCCAGCTTGTGCATGTTGCTGGCGAATGCCTCGAAGGGTGTGAGGCCGACGCCTAGCATGAGTGGGCGGGAGCGGTAGTAGACGGTGGCGGCGTCGTGTGGATGGTTGAGGAGGGCGGCGGCTATGAGTTGCGGTATCTCGTGCCCTTTGGCCCCAAACTGGAATTTGAGTTTGCCTTCGTGGGGCTTGTCGGGGTTGGGGCGGTATTCTTTGGTGACTTCCAGGTCGTCCATGGCGCGCGAGATGAGGGCGCGCTCTAAGATGGCTAGCCACCACTCTACGGTTGGGTTCTGGGGGTCGGCGGGCGGGGGTAGGGGCCGCCAATCAGTTTTGAGTTTTGACCCTTCACTTCGTTCAAGGGCATCGTTTCGAATTTCGAGTTCTGAATTTTGTGTGTTGAGTGCTGACATCAGGTTTCCTCATTGAGTCTAATTGTTGTGTATTCGGGATTATGATAACAGATTGGGGAAGTACGGTCTACGTTGCTCCGCGACGATGGACGATGGACGATGGACGATGGGCGATGATAGCTATCATCCATCGTCCATCGTCCATCGTCCGTAAAAATTGCCCATGCGCGTTCTAGCGTGCTGTGCTATTATGTGTCCACAGGAGATAAAACCATGGACACACACCTAGAAGAAACTATTACTGCCTAGCCTCTTGCGCCCGTTATACTTGCAACGGGCGCAGAAGACCAACAAGAGCACCCTGCAAAGTTCGATGCAGGCAAGGCTGCTCGTTACAGCGTGGCGAATCTGGGGGCTGCGGTCGTATATGGCCTGTTCAATACCGCCATGCCCGAATATCTGAAAAGTTACGGCGTGCCTCCCTGGCTGATTGGTCCCCTGGCGAACGAAAGGTCGTTGGTGGGCGCTTTTGTGCAGCCGTTCATTGGCCGCCTGAGCGACCGCACGCGCAGCCCGCTTGGCAGGCGGCGGCCCTTCTTCCTGGTCGGCGTTCCGCTTATGGCGGTCTCGCTCATGACCCTGGCTATACACCCCAATTTCTGGGTGATGCTCGGTCTCATGACCATCGGTTCCTTCTTCCTGGCAGTGGCGATGGACCCCTATATCTCCTTGTTGGCAGACCTTTTTCCCCCGGCCCATAGAGGTCGTGTTGGCGGCTTCATAGGTTTGACAAACGCGGTTGGGGTAATAGCCTTCTCGCTGATGGCTCTTTTCCTGTGGAAAGATAACGAATGGCTCGTTTTCGCGCTCTCTGTAGCTATCCTCCTTCTCACATTTGGCTTTACCTTCCTCACCGTCAAAGAACCGCCGGTGCAACCATATCCAGAGCGCCCAGAACCTGTCAGGACTGTGAAGTTGAGCCTGATTGATAGGGCCACCACATATACAAAAGACCTGTTGCACTACCCGGAAGCCGCCAAATACGTCGGCGCACTGTCTCTTTTTTGGCTGGGCACTGGAGGAGCCGTTCCGTTTGTCACCCTCTTCGGACAGGAAGTGCTCGGCGCACGGGGCGGGCAGGAGTTTCTATTGCCCCTGGCGTTCGTGATTGTGAGCGCGATCTTCTCCATCCCGGCGGGACTGTTATCGGACCGCTTTGGTAAAAAAACTGTGCTTACTATCGGCCTGGCAATTTACGGTGTAGGCGCGCTCCTCGGTTCACAGAGCACCGACCTTGTTCAGGCTACCCTCGCTCTTGCGCTTATCGGATTGGGCAACGCGGGCACGGTTCCCTTGAACCCTCTTCTAACCGAAGTTATTCCCCGCAAGCGCACGGCAGAGTTTATCGGATTAGGCTCGGCGGTATGGTCTTTTGTGCAACCCGCTGGTTCAGCTCTGGCTGGACTCGTGGTAGGAATAAGTGGGCTGTTCGTAAGCCAACATGATACCTACAGATGGGCTTTCGTCTTCGCGGGCGTTATGGTCATACTCGCGGCGATTTTTCTTCAAAAAGTCCACCCTGAGCGCGCTGTGTTGGAGTAGAGAGGCATGGAGACGCAAAAAGATAAGGCTGTAGCCGCCGAGGCCATAAGGGGGCATTTACAAAAGGGCGCAGCGGCCCCCGCGTCGTTGCGCATCAGGGCTTTCAAGCTCGCACTCCGCTTCGTCTTTAAGCTCTTCTTCAGGGTGCGCGTGCAAGGGTTAGAAAACGTACCTCGCACTCCCGTAATAATCTGCGCGAACCACCTGGGTTGGGCCGACGTATTCCTGGTATTAGTCTTTCTCCCCGCCGAGCCGCGCATCTACGTGCTTGGTGAGCAGCAAGTGAAGTATATCTCCGGCTTCCGCACCCGCGTGATTGACTGGTTACAGATAATGGTCATGCTGGACCGCAGCAAACCTCTTGAGGCGCTACGTATCATGCGCGACGTATTGCAGCGCGGCGGTTCGCTCCTGATTTTCCCCGAAGGCAAGCTGGGGACAGAGGAAGGCGCGCTCCAGGAGTTGCAAGATGGCGCTGCCCACCTCAGCGTGGTTAGTGGCGTGCCTCTGCTGCCCGTTGGCCTGACAGGTACAAGTGAACTGTGGCTGCGTCGCAAGTTGACCCTCCGAGCCAGCAAGCCCATCAACCCCGACAAGTTCGAGGGTAACACCCGCACCCGTATGCGCGCCATGACGGAGAGGCTTGACAAGGAGATGCGCGCTCTAGTCCCAGGCGATAATGATCGAGGGCCGCGTGTCAAGTTGCTGGGCAGGTGGCTGACCAAGCTATTCTAGGGCAGGTAACAGGATCAGCAATCAGGATGCTTTTGAGACTATGGTCAGTACATCAACCTCTATAATCTCAGCAGCTACCGAGCCTGCGGCGGGCGCAGAAAGACCATCCTCAAAAGTGCCTTCCAGGTGTATTTGCAGTGCTTCTCGGAAGTGTGCTAAAGTTTCCTCTATAGTATCGCCTGCTGATACGCATCCTGGCACATCAGGGGCATAAGCTCCGTAATTGTGCTCACCTTTTTCGACAATCACCAGGTAGCGGTATTTTGACATTGCTCCTTCACCTTCCCTTGCTTTTCACTCGATCACGATACTGTAAATGTTCAGATTAGGGGTGCAGCCGTAGGGGCAGGTCCCCATGCCTGCCCTGTTCGTGTGCCTATTTGTTAGCTATGCACAGAGGGCAGGCATGGGGACCTGCCCCTACGGGCCCTTCTTCTATGACTTTGAATTGACTCTAGTACCCTATCAGGGCTAATGCAAAGTCGAAAATGCAAGCGAAAGACCAACCAACTAGACCTTGTCATTCTGAGCGAAGCGAAGAATCTGGTCGTCGGGCACTGTGCTGAGGTTAGAGATTCTTCGCTTCGCTCAGAATGACAAGGTC
>JBBQIC010000383.1:0-3470 GCA_038324555.1 Chloroflexia bacterium | reverse complement strand
CTGCTTCGATGGCTTGCATTATTCGCATATCCATGTTGCCTCCACCGGCGGGGTTGGCGTGCAGAAGCACCACGCCAGGATGGAGCGCACCGTCCGTGAAGGTGTGCAGCCGCCCTTCAAGCTGAGGAGGCTCCTCGCCCTCGTCCGTGCTGCCCGAAAAAACCACATGTCGGGCCTGGATGTCGTAGTTATGCTCGTTCATGTCAGCTATCAGCTATCAGCTATCAGCTATCAGCCATCACCTTAGTAACTGATAGCTGACGACTGATAGCTGATAGCTACCTCAACACCTTCCGCCCGCAACGGGGGCAAAAGCTCTTATTGGCGCGTATTACCGCACCGCACTTGGGACAATTAAAGTCGCTGGTTTTGGCCTCTACGAATGCTTGGAGGCGTTGCGCGATGGGGTCTGACCCGCCGCGAGTCCGGACTGGCCCATCTTCCGTCCACACTTCGCCGTTGATCGCCTGTGTCTCAGCCTCTTTGCGCGCCAATTCAGCATACAATGCCTTAATCTCTCCAACTATCGGCTGTAGCGCGGGGTCCAACGCCAGCCCACCAGCCTCCAGTTCCAACACCTTCTCTCCGAGAGCCTGGGTCTTGTTGATCGCATCTTCCTGAAGGCGCGTAGCTTCGAGCCTGACCCGGTTAGCCCGCATCAACTTATCAGCCTCGAACCCTGCCCTGTCCAGCCACCTGGGTAGCCGCCTGATTGGTCCTGCCATGTGTACCTCTGATGCGTGAAACGTGAAACGTGAAACGTGATGCGTGAAACGTGATGCGTGAAACGTGAATTGCGGTAATCACGTTTCACGTTTCACCTCGTCGTCCTCGCCCATGCTGGACTCCAGGCTTTGTGGCCAAAGATTATGGGGCTTGACCGTAGCGATATGCTCTGCACCAGCCCTAGTCCGAGGAGCGTGCTTATCAGTGAAGAGCCACCGTAACTGATGAACGGTAAGGGTATGCCCGTTACCGGCATCAGACCGATGTTCATACCGGCGTTCACGAAAACCTGCATACCTATCCATGTAGCCACGCCAACCGCTATCAAGCTGCCGTATGCGTCCGGGGCGCGAAACGCCACCACGAGGCATCGCCAAACCAGAATAAACAGCAAGGCACATAGAGCCAGCGCCCCCACGAAACCGAACTCCTCGGCGACCACCGAGAAGATGAAGTCGCTGTAACGCACCTTCAAGAACGCCAACTGGCTTTGCTGCCCACCCATCCAGCCCTGGCCGAACCAACCGCCTGACCCAATGGCAATCCTCGCCTGGATTATGTTGTAGCCTGCGCTCAACAGGTCGCTTTCCGGGTGCAGAAAGATGAGCAAGCGTTGGCGCTGGTAATCGTGCATTCCCCAGTTCCAGAAAGCGTACAGCGCCGGAACAGCCAGAACCCCCGCGCCGATGAAGAAGCGCGCCCGCACCCCTGCGCCGACTGTCATACCGAGCAGGATTGCTCCCAGCATGAGACCCGTGCCCAGATCAGGTTGCTTGAAGACCAATATCGCCGGTATGAGCGTGATAATGCCCGCAAACCCGAACCACTTGACTTTATCTAGTTGTGACTTGTGATCTGCCAGCACCTTGGCGAGCACGATTATGATAACTAACTTGGTCAGCTCACTCGGTTGTAGAGGAAAGACACCCAGGTTGATCCAGCGTTGCGCGCCATTGGCCTCGTGCCCCAACAACAAAACTACGCCCAACAGCCCCAGTGTGCCCAGGTAAAAAGGAAGCGTGAAGCTCTCAATAAAGCTGTAGTCCAGGGATGCTATGACGAACATCAGCACGAACCCGGCTAACCCGAACGTGGCCTGGCGAATAGCGTATTCCTTGTCGCCGTTCGTGGCGCTGAAGACCATTGCCACGCCCACCGCAAGCGAACCCAGCGTGCAGGTCAAAAGTGGGAAGTCAAGATTCTGAATACTACCGGCGCGCAATGCAATAGCCTCTGGTTATCCTATGGGTTGTTCTAATAATAACATACGAACAAGCGGGTGGAAAGATGACACATGGTGCGCCTCAATTAAGGTCTTGACCAAAACTCAAGAGTAGAGAAACCGCAAAGACGCAAAGACGCAAAGAATAATAGAAAACTTTGCGTCTTTGCGTCTGATATGAAAATAGGGATCAGGGATCAGGGCGGGTAGGGGCGCACGGCCGTGCGCCCCTACGGGTGCGTTCCCATTTTCATCCACGGGTGGTGTGCCCCCGCTCATAGTTACTTTGCGGTTTCTCTACTCTTAAAGGACGGCTAACCTCTCCTTCAGCTTCGATAGCCGTTCCTGCGCCGCCGCTATCTTGTCGCGCTCACGTTGTACCACCTCCGGCTTGGCCCTGGACACGAACTGCTCATTCGACAGCAGCGTTTCTGTGCGCCCGATCTCAGCTTCCGTCGCATCGGCTTCGGATTGAAGTCGCTTGCGCTCGGTGTCCACGTCTACCAGGCCTGCCATCGGCAGGATCACCTCGGTCTCCCCTACCACTAGCGTCGTGCCCTTCTTCGGCCTCTGGTCGGCTGGTAGGCTCTCTTCGATGATGAGCTTGCCTGGGTCGAGGCGGGCCAACCTTGCCATCGTATCCGCTTCCTGTTTGAGCATGGCTGTGCGCGGGCCACCGGCTATAAACGCTTCTATGCGCCTGCCTACCATCTCCTTCTTTATATTCTCAGGCGCGTCCTTCACAGCCTCGGCGCGGGCGTTGCGTATCTCTCTGATGATGTCTATCACCAGTTCAAAGTCGCGCTCGGCTGCCGCGTCTATCGCCGCCGGAGCAGGCCATTCAGCCTTGATGATACTGCGCTCGTCGGCGGTCAGCGTCTCGTTCCGGGACGGCCAACCATTCAAGTGCTGCCACAACTCTTCGGTCAGGAAGGGCATGTACGGGTGGAGCAGCCGCAGCGTGCCGTCCAGCACGTAGCGAGCTACCGCAAGCGTGGCCTCCCGCGTGGCCTCATCTTCGCTCTTCAGCGCGGTCTTCGATGCCTCAATGTACCAGTCGCAGTAGTCGCTCCACACGAACTCCTGCAACACCTTACCCGCCTCGCCAAGCTGGTAGTCATCAAGCATCTGCGTCACCTGCTGTACTGTGCGGCTGTAGCGACTTAGTATCCGTCGGTCGGCCAGTGATTGCGGATTCGTTTGCTCATCTGTCGTCCATCGTCCATCGTCCATCGTCCCTTGTGACACCACGTACCGCGTCGCATTCCACAGCTTATTTGCGAAGTGAGCCGTCTGCTCGATGCGCTGGTTGCTGAACTTCAAGTCGTTGCCGGGCGATGAACTGGTCATTAGGCCCATGCGTAGGGCGTCTGAGCCATATTTGTCCGCCATCTCCAGAGGGTCCACGCCATTATTCAGCGATTTGCTCATCTTGCGGCCTAGTTCGTCTCTGAGAAGGCCATGCAGGTACACGGTATGGAAAGGCACTTCTCCGGTGTTTTCCAGCCCCTGGAATATCATG
>JBBQIC010000382.1:0-3491 GCA_038324555.1 Chloroflexia bacterium | reverse complement strand
GAGGGGTGGAACCACCACCCTACTCCGTTCGAGTGGGGTGGCAAGCGGCAAGCTCGCCGCGTGCGGGCAAGGCTACGGCGGCTTGGTGGATCGGGTGCCACTGTTGTCAAAGGCTACTCAATTGCAGCGTGACCCACTAGGTCATCACAAGCCCCGACCTTCACTAGTGATGTGATCTCAGCCCCGCTTATCTCCACACGCGACAGTAGATCGAGCAAGGACCGGAAGGGACCATTGTTGCGCCTTTCCGTCAGTAGCGCCGATATGCTCCGCTCAGATAATCCTTTTATGAATTGCAGCCCAAAGCGGATGGAGCGTGTGTGTAACGGTACTTCACACAATGTCCCGCTCTCGTTGACATGAGGCGGTAATAACTCCACATGCAACCGCCGGGCATCTTCTACATACACCGTTGTCCCATAGTACCCACCCTGGTTGTTGATTTGGGCGGCCAGGAAGTGCGCCGGATAGTGGGCTTTCATGTATGCCGAGCGGTAAGCGGTCAGCGCATAAGAGCAAGCGTGCGCTTTGCAGAACCCAAAGCCGCTATACCCGGCTATAACTTCCCATACCTTCTCAGCCTGTAGCTGGTCTATGCCCCGCTCTATTGCACCTGCTACGAACCAGCTTCCCAGCCGGGTGCGGTCCTCTGGCGAGTGGGCTTTGCCCAGTTCCTTGCGCATCTTCTCGGCTTCCCCAGGTCTATACCTGCCAGGCTGTGCGCCAGCTTCAAAAACTGCTCCTGGTATAAGATCACCCCTTTAGTGTCTTTTAGAATAATAGTTACGTGGAATATGTGCAACCTGCCCTACCTGCCCTGGTTGCCGTGCTCACTTCATCTGCGTCTTGTCTTGAATGGCCAGCAATGGGATGAATGTTCCATCGCTTTTGACATCGGTTCGTATTGCGGCGGTGCCCAACTGTCCCAATTGCCGAGGAGTCAGTCCTGCGGGCGTTGGCATGTCAGCGAGTTGCTCGCTTAGCTTTTCTAGTGCCTCCAGCCCATCCTCAATTGCTGATAACTCTTCTTCAGTAAGTGGGATCTCTTGCTTCATTCTCAATAGATTGGCCTTGGCCTCAAGTATCTGTGCCTGACTCGAACCTTTCGGGCGATAGAATGCGCATTTAGCGCAAGCCATCCTATGAGGACATTGGTCGAAGAAGTCGTAGGTGCAGTAGCCATGCCCCAGATCGTATACGCTCACGTTCTCCCTCCTGTACTGCAATCAATCGCTGAAGGAGGCGCTGCTGCTCCGCGTGGGAGCCCTTCAACTCCCCAATGGATTTCTCCACCAGAGCCAGGTAGCCAAGAAGTAACGGAATGAGAACCAGCAGCAGGAAGAACATGGCACTCGCATTCTCATATTGGACCTTCGCAACAGAAATGCTCGTTGGGTGGGGCCATATATCCGAGTCCGACACTGCAATAATCAGTGCGTAGTTCACGATAAGCCAGGCTAGCGTGATCATCACGCCTCTGCGCCCCAGGCAAAACCCTGCGCCTACGATATACACAACCAAAAGGGCCGCATGAGGGTTTATGTTCGGGCCGTCCATGAAGGTGACTGCGAATAGCGTCACGGTAATACCAGAGAAGGCAGTCGCCAGCACCAGAATCTTGTAATACTTACCCGCGAAAATAAAGGTCAACAATGTTGCGAGAGCCGCAAGCAGGACCACGAACACCCGCGTCAGTACTAGCCTGAGGTCACCCCGGTGATCAAGCATGTAAGGGATGCTGAACAATACCCCAATGACGAGAAAGATGGACGTGGCGACGCGAATCGCACCAGGGGCATACAGCAGCACATTACCGGAAAGCGTGCCAAAGCCTTCCGGTGCAAGCCATTTGGAAGCGGTTCGAGTTAGAGATTCCAGTTTAGCCATGTTAGTAGTCGAGCACTGCCCTCATAATAAAGACTACCTTAACTTCTCCAAAGTGTTGAGTACCCAGGGTGAATGCTGGTTCTTGATTTTTGCCAAATCACAAGTGCTTCTAATGTACAACCACTTGTGTACAGTTCTGTTCGCACTTCAGCCGACCAATCGCATATAATTATAGCAGACCAGTGAACCGGAGGTCGCTAATGTCCGACTATAAATCGATCAGTAAGTCTGCCATATTACAACCTGAATCAGAGCGCCTACAAGCTATCCCCACCATACCGGAGCCGCCCATCATCGGAAGCTTCTGGCGTGCGATGGCTATCGATTCTAAATTTCGCAACGACGCCCGCCGCGTCCATCCCGACATTTCCCGCTTTCACATCGGGCCTTATACATTTGTGCTGGTGGCTAATGCCGACTTGGCCCAGGAGGTGCTGTTACGCACCGAAGAGTTCGATAAAACTCCCACTGTCACAGCCGCTGCCCGTCCTGCCTTCGGTTCTGGGATATTGCTGATTGAGAACGGACCACACCGGGCGCGTCGTCGTATCATCCAACCGGCATTCAACCATAGCCAGGTAGGCAACTACGCCGACACTATTTCTACATATGCTACGGACGCCTTGAGGCTGGGGCCAAGGCAAAGCCAATCGTGGGCTGATGGGCAGGTGATTGATGTCGGCAAAGAGATGACCGCCCTCACAATGCGTATCATTGGCAAGGTCATGTTCGATCTAGATGATCTGGGAGATGAAAATGAGTTGGGGCAGGCTATCACGACCACCTTTGACTACATGAAAACGGCCTTTCTACTGCCGTTGCCCTTATCCTTACCTCTGCCTCATAACATCAAGATGCGTCGGGCACTGGCTTTGCTCGACGGCATGATTTACGGTATTATCGACAAGCAGCGCATCTCGCGCTCAGTCAAAGGCGATTTGCTGTCTTTGCTTCTGGCAGCTCAGGACGAGAACGGCCAGGGTCTAACCGATAAGGAAATCCGCGATGATGCGATGGCGATCCTGGTAGCGGGTCATGAAACCACAGCTTACGCACTGAGCTTCGCACTCTACCTGCTTGCCAGGCATCCCGCCGCCTATGCCAGGCTTCACGATGAAGTGCAAGGTGTGTTGCAAGGTCGCCCACCGATGCCGGAGGACCTGACTAACCTACCTTACACAGTACAGGTATTCAAGGAGACACTGCGCATGTTTCCTGTAGCTCACATACTTCCACGGCAGGCAACGAAGGACACGACGATTGGGAACTATCGGGTTAGAAGGGGCTGGTTAGTAGGAGTAGACTTATGGGGCATGCACCGCCGCCCTGACTACTTCCCCAACCCCACGCGGTTTGACCCGGATCGCTTCACGCCGGAACGAGAGGCGCAGATACCCCGCAACACATATATTCCATTTGGCAGTGGCCCACGTAATTGCATTGGACGGGGACTGGCGATGATGGAAGGTGTATGGTGCCCCCCAATGTCAAGACAAATTTAGGGCAAAATTAAGGTAGAAAAATAACTGAGATAAATGGGTCGAATCGAGTCGAATCAAATCTCGCCCTTGCGACCAGGTTGGGGTTACAGTCCCAATCATTTC
>JBBQIC010000381.1:0-3503 GCA_038324555.1 Chloroflexia bacterium | reverse complement strand
TCAGCCTCCGCCAGGCCGCCAGGTTAATGATTACGGTGAGCGACAACACCAGCGCCTCTTTGCTCGTGCGCACGCTCGGCCCCGACAACATAAACCGCTTCATGCGCCAAAATGGGCTGACCCATTCATACCTCGATTGGTGGGGCGGCGGTGATAATCTCACAACGCCTCTGGACATGCTGCGAGAGATGGAAATGATAGCTACTTCCGGGATGGTAAGCGCCCAGTCCAGCCGCGAAATGATCAACACTATGCTGGACCAGCAAATAGACGACCTCTTGCCCGTCGGCCTGCCGGACGGTACGCCATTCGCTCACAAGACGGGCGCGCTTGATAGCTTACTCCACGACGCAGGTATTGTCTACAGCCCCACAGGTCCCTACGTTATTGTTGTTATGTCGAGTTATTTAGACAACTATGACACTGCTCACAATGTTATGTCTGCGCTATCCCAGAGGGTATACAACTATTTCGCCTCTCGCCCCAGCAGCCCGGCCCTCTACTTTCCGGAAACGACGCAGAGTGTTGGGCACGATTTCCTCAAGTTCTGGTTCGCATACGGCGGCATCGAGACATTCGGCTATCCCATAGCCCCGGAGCAGCTAAAAGATGGCGTGTTGGTACAGCAGTTTGAGCGCGCCAGGTTTGAATTACGCGCAGAAAACGCGAACGACGGAGGCGGATATACCCAGGTGGGTCTCGGTCTGCTAGGAACAGAGCGAGCTAATCAGCTTGGGTTATCATGGTCTCGCAGCCCTGATCCGGGCACAGGCAAGTTTTTCCCACAGACCGGCCAGGCAATTACCGGCGCTTTCTACGACTATTGGCTCAACAACGGTGGAGCGAGGCTATTCGGCTATCCCATCTCCCCGGCAGCCGATATGGTCAGCCCCGCAGACAGCAAGACCTACACGACCCAATGGTTCGAGCGCGCGCGCATGGAGATACACCCCGACCTTCCCGCCGGACATAGGATCGTCCTCGGCACACTTGGCAGAGAAGTAGCCTCTCCCAGATAACCTCACCCTACTCCCTCACCCTACTCCCCTAAACTTATATGCACTGTTAATCACTCCTACCTTGTCGTAGCGATTGCCCTGCTGTAAACTGGGGTTGCGAACTTCTAGGCGATACCGGATTCTTGAGCATTGCACCAGGGGAGTTGACGACTATGTTTTCTGCATTGACTATTTTGCCCCTTTCCGTGACGATAATTGGGGCGGCTTTTGCCATCGTTATACTCAACCATTACGTCGCGGGCAAGCGACGGCCCCACGAGTTGATATGGGGGGTGGCGTTCTTGTTATTCGCAATTGGCGCAGCCTGCCAGGTATTCGCTGACTTGAGCGGGACATGGACGCCGTTGTTGGCGCGCGTATATTATCTTACGGGCGCTATACTCAACGTGGCCTTGCTGGGTCTGGGGACGGTCTACTTGCTTGCCCCTCGCCGCGTGGGGCATCTTGCGCTTGGTGTGATGGTCCTGTTCGCGCTAGTTAGTTTTTATGTGATCTTCATGTCCCAGCCTGATCCCATTGCTCTCGCCAAGAGTCAGCAAATAGATTGGAAAGCCGTTTGGGTCTCTAATATAGCCCCTAGAATCCTTGCGGGCATAGGGAGTGGGATTGGCTCTCTCATCGTAATCGGCGGTGCACTTTGGTCAGGTATAATCTTCTGGCGTAAGAGAATAATGAAAAGTAGAATGATCGGCGTGTTCCTTCTCGCTGGCGGTACTTTCGTAGTCGCGTTGGGCGGCACGGTTCAAGGATTTTTCAATAACGATAATTTCCTCTATCCAACGATGGCGCTGGGTGTCATAATGATGTTCGTTGGCTACTTGCAGACAATCCGGCCCGCTCCGAGCCAGCAGGGCAACCTGGCCCAACCCGCCCCTGGGCGCACCCCTACAGTATGAATGGTTAACGTTCAAACGAGGTCCTGTAGTGATTTCGTTTGAACATTTGAAAGAAGCGAGTAGATAGGTAAGTGTTCAGATTTAGGGTACAATCGTAGGGGCAGGTCTCCGTGCCTGCCCTGTTCGCGCACCTTGATGTTGGTGGTAAGGAGAGAGGGCAGGCACGGAGACCGGCCCCTACGCAGGTGGCTATGACGAACGAACTTCCGAGGACCGCCGACCTGGTAGTAATCGGCGGCGGGATAGTGGGCGCGGCGACAGCTTTCTTTGCGTCACGCGCCGGACTGCGAACTGTTGTCGTAGAGCGTCGCCCCGCCCTTTGTACCCTCACCACGCCTGCGTCCACGGGCGCTTTCCGGGCGCAGTTTGACAATCCCGAAGAGATCGCCATGGTAAGCGAAAGCATAGCTCTGTTCGAGCATTTTGCGGAAGCGACCGGCTTGCCAGGGTACGACCTGGACCTCCACCAGCAGGGCTATCTGTGGCTTACGACCTCTATACAAACTGCGGCACGGCAGCAGGCCCTTGTCGAACAGCAGCACGCCTGGGGCCTTGCCGACGTGGAATGGATGGACGGCGATACGGCCCGCGCACGCTTTCCCTACCTGTCACGAGAGGTGGTGGGCGCGCGCTTCCGTGCAGGCGACGGCTGGCTGGACGTGCGTCGCCTGACGATGGGATATGCCATAGCTGCCGCACAGAGGGGAGCCTCTTTCGTGGTCAACACCGAAGTCACAGGCTTTGACATAGTAAGCGGGCGCTTGCGTGGGGTGTCTACGTCGCGCGGGCCTGTCAGCGCGGGTGGAGCGGTGATCGCTGCCGGGCCTTTTTCGGGTGTAGTGGCCGCTATGGCAGGGCTTGAGTTGCCGTTGAGCCTGGTGCGACGCCAAAAACTGATTATGCCCGATGTCCCGGAGGCGCCGCCCGGCGCGCCGATGACTATTGACGAGGATACGAGCGCGCACTGGCGTCCTGCTATGCGCGGCGCTTATCTGCTCTGGACAGCGCCCGGCATACCGCCTGGCCCGCCCCTGGAAGATGTGCCCATCAGCGCGGACTTCGCCTTCGGGTTGCTCGACCCGGCAAGCGATCATTCGGTGGCGCGTATCAGCCCCTTCTGGCGCGACGTGTGGGCGCGGCAGACCTCGCACTGGTTCGTACAGGCGGGCCAGTACGACTACACGCCCGACCATCGCCCCTACCTCGGTCCAACAAGCGTGCAAGGTCTATATCTAAATTGTGGATACAGCGGTCACGGCATCATGGCAAGTGGAGGCGGCACTCGTCTGGTCGTGGACACAATCACAGGTGCTGTCAGTTCAGCAGACAACCCTTTTCGCTTAGATAGGCCCATGGCGTATCGTGAGATGGATGTGCTTTGATGGACGATGGACGATGGACGATGGACGATGGACGATAGACGATAGACGATGGACGATGGACGATGGACGATGGACGATGGACGATGGACGATAGTCAACAGCAATCGTCCATCGTCCATCGTCCATCGTCGGAAGCGAAGCGACTGTGAGCCGAACGTTCAGCATTCCCGACAATCTTGCCCGCACCAATGCTGAGGTGCATGGGC
>JBBQIC010000380.1:0-3511 GCA_038324555.1 Chloroflexia bacterium | reverse complement strand
ATACCGCTTGGTCAAGAGGGCGACCACAAGGGTCGCCCCTACCCGGCTGTCTCCTCTACCCCTAATCTGAACACTTACTGCAAGGACGTGCAGGGTGGATGCAAAGTCGGAAATGCGCCAGAGGAAGATGATTCGTAGGGGCAGGTACGGAGACCTGCCCCTACGAATCTTCCCTCAACGCCTTTGAATAGGCCCTGACAATGAGCCAGGTACTATTGACATGGGTACTTACACGATGTATAATTAGCTCGTCATCTTATTATGATGTTGTTCGTGCCACTGTTTAGAAGGAAAAGGTAGAAGATGGACCCTGTAGAGAAAGAATTAATAATACACCCGGACCGTCAAGGGCTGCGTATGGTGCTGGGCGACCTGGAAGCCGAGTTGATGGACGTGATCTGGCGTCACCCAGAAGGAGAGTGGTGCACCGTCCGCGACGTGTATGAGACCATGCTCCAAGAGAGGCGTATCGCCTACACGACCGTCATGAACACCATGACGCGCCTGGCTAATAAGGGCGTGCTCGAGAGTCGCAAGGACGGCATGGTTTACCTGTACCGCCCGCGCCAGAGCCGGGAAGCGTTCATTCATGGAGTGGTCGGGCATGTGCTGGAACGACTCCTGGTGCAGTTCAAAGGACCTACCCAGGAAGCTTTGGAGCACTACACTACCCAACACCCTACCGAAGCTGAGAAAGTGGAGGGGCTACTGGGTAAGTTAGCCCAACGACGGGCCGCCGGTTCTGCGCAAAAGCCAAATCTCTCTACGGATAGCTCAAGCTAATGCATACTCTGCTGATCCTGGCCTCACTGACCCTTGCGCTGGCCGGGTGCCTCGTTTGTATGGCGCTCCTGCGCGTGGCGCATTCTTCCAGCAGCCGGCGCGCGTTGCAACTGGCCGGGATGCTCTTCCCGGTATTCGTGCTGGGCCTGCTCGCCACGCTGATGGTCCATTTCCTCTCGCAAGCCTGTTTTCTAACGTCGCCACCAGTTGACATGGCGCTTTCCAAGAGCCTGTTGGTTATAGGCACACTAGGTATAGTGATAGCTGTCGCTCTCAACCTGCTGCGCGCGATGCTGCTCCCATTGCACCTGCGGCGAAAGACATGGGACGCGCCAACCTGGTTACAGGACAGAGTAGCAAAACTGACGCCAGATGCGAAGTTGCAGCGTCCGCCCCGCGTACGAGTGGCTGCTGATGCCCAACCCTGGGCGCTCGTGGCCGGAATAGTTCGGCCCCATCTCGTAATATCGAGTGGCCTGGTCGTACTGCTGGACGAAGAAGAACTAAGCGCGGTGATATGCCACGAATTGATGCACATACGGCGCGGCGACGTTTGGTGGACGGCTTTTGGCGGGATCCTACGCGATCTCACCTGGTTCCTGCCCGCCACGCGCCGGTTGTACAAAAAGCTATTGGTCGAGCAAGAGGTGGCGTGTGACGACCGTGTCACCGGCGAACCTCGACGGCTGGCCCTCGCGAGTGCCCTGGCGCGAGTCTGGCAAGCGGAACTAGGCTCTGGTCTAACGCCACGCGGCGCGCTCCCGCTCTTCTCGCCAGAGCAATCGGCGAATTACGAAGCGCGTGTCAGCCGGTTGATGGAGCGCCCAGGCAATTCACAAGACCCTGCCCGTTACAGGGCGATGCTTGCCGTTGTGTTGGTGCTCGGCCTTTTCATTCCGGCACAAGTGGGAGCGGCCCTGCTTGCAATGGATAATATGGGGTGCGGCTTGCACCAATTATTGTCTGTGATAATCCACTAATACTTACAGATAGTTAGAAATTATAGAAGCACAAGGAGCATAATAGAGTGATACTTTGGATAATTGTGATTGTTGCCGTGCTCGCGGCTAGCATCGTGATTGGGATGCACCTGGGACGTTTCCGCGAGGCATACACCGAAATGACCGGCATGATGGCGGGCATGACAATGGGCATGCTCAATGGCTTCGTGCTGGGCTTTGCCTTTGCCGCACTCGCAGGCCTCATTGTTGCAGGCCCAAGCGGCGCAGGCGCTTATGGCATCGGTGGCATGTTCTGGGGCAATCTGTTCGGGGTAATATTCGGCCTATCGCTGGGCAGCTATTTCGGTCGGGCAGGCGGCCTCATGGGCGTCATGGATGGCGCTATGGGCGGGGTCATGGGCGGTTCGATGGGAGCTATGCTCGCCGTGATGGTGCGCTTCGAAGACTGGGCCTTGCTGTGGACGGGTATACTGCTCGTGATAATATACGCCGTTGGCATGGTCGGCCTGGTAGTGTTGATCGAGCGGAGCGCGCCCGGCCACGCAGCACTGCATCGCCTGGCACCCTTCTTTACGCGGGCCATGGCCGAGGAAGCATCGGAAGAGTATGATGCAACTGAAGAAGCATCCAGGGTAGCTCGCACAGCTCAGGGAGCGCGCTCTGCCCAAACAGTCAGAGCAGCCCAAACCACGCAGGCAGAGCAAGTCCCACAGCGACGGATAGTGGACTACTATGCCCTGCTGGGAGTGCGGCATAAAGCTAGTGCCGATGAAATCCAGGAAGCCTACCTTGCGAAGCTTGACGATGGCGACGAAGCCCAAATGGACCGCCTGGAGCGTGCGCTGGCCGTATTGAGCGACCCGCAGAAGCGCGCTTCGTATGACCAGAAGCTGGCCGAGAGCACACAACCGCAGGCCACAGGCTACACCGACTACGGTCCCCCTCCTAAGCAAAAGCAAGCAGGGCAGACCCATAGCGAAGTTAGTGTTGCAGTAGGGGCGCACGGCCGTGCGCCCCTACCCGCGACCAGAGCAGGTCAACAGGTAACAACCAAAGTTCCGCCACAATCTGGTGCGAGCGCCTCGACCAACGTGTCGCATAACGGGGCTACAGGCGCAGCCAAGACGGCAGGCGGCTCTCATCAGCAGGCCCAATCTCAAGTTCAGGGTCACGGCTCGCAAAACCAAGCCAAGCAACAGGGCAAACAGGGCAATGGCAAGCAGGGCAAGCAGGGCAAAGCAAGTAACCAGCAGAGGTTTGAGCATCAAGCTCAGAGCCAGGGACAACAAGCTAAATACGCACGGGCTAGGTATCAGCAAAGGCAAGGCGCCAGCCCAGCCGTGTGGGTTGGACTGGGGGCCTTCGTGTTGGTGGGCTTGATCGTGGTGTCGCTGATTGCCTCGAACCTCGGAGCAGGCGTGAGGGGTACTGGTCAGGCAGGCCAGAGCCAGAGTGCGGCATCATCGGGCGGCGATGTCGTGGGCGCAGCGGGTGAGACTCAATCTCAACTAGACCAGCAAGCCGTAGTTGCGCAAGTGGGAGCCGACGGTAAGCAGACAGTGGACGTAGTGCTCGATAGCGCGACGTTCCAATACAAGCCCGAGACAATCAAAGTCAAGCAGGGCGTCCCGGTGCATTTCAACCTCAGCGTTGAGAACGGCGACCCTGGCTGAGGCCGACTGGTAGCGATCCGAGGTCTCGGAGCATCAGCAGTGGTTCAGCCAGGTCAAAACTCGTCGCTAGATTTCACGCCCAACCAGGCAGGC
>JBBQIC010000379.1:0-3542 GCA_038324555.1 Chloroflexia bacterium | reverse complement strand
TGTGCGTTGCTATCCACTCGAATCCACGCTCGAAGGCGTAGTTCTGCCTCTCACCCTGGTTCTGAATGCGCTCCAGGTCGCCGTTCACCTCCTTTGGCGCCAGGTTGGTATTGTCCAGGTAAAGCACGTAGGCTCCGACGGTATCCACAAATATGAAGTGGCCGTAGCGCGCTAGATTGTAAAACGACCAGGGTAGTACCACCGCCAGTGTCACCCCGGCCAGAAGAGCTACCCGTCCAATCGCCAGGGGTAGGGAGGACCGGTGCAATGAGAGCAGCCACAGCGCCACAAGAGGCAAGAAAAACTGCAAGTTGGGGCGGGTGAGCAGCCCCAGCCCCGCCCAGACGCCCGCCCCGACCAGCCAGACCCAGGCGCGCGGCTTGTCGCCCTTCACACGAAGTGCGTAGATAGCCAGAAAGAGGATGAGCGACGCGATGCATAGTATATAGAGCGGCTCGGAAAGGAAGAAGTTGTCTGACCAAATAAGTAGTGGGTTGAAGGCCACGAGCGCCACAGCCCACAGGCCAGCACGTCGCGCTATAATAGGGTCATCTGACGTGAGGCTTGCCAGCCCAAACACCAGCAGGCTGACAATCGCCGACAGCCCGATCTGCGCCAGGTTCAATGCCCAGAGCGAGCCGTGAGTAAGCGCGAATACGCCCGCCGCGAAGAAGATAAAGCCGGGCGCGCGCACCCACAACCAAAGATCAGGTATACCGTGCCCCTCGGACAACGGCAGCGCGCTCAGAACGTAGTTGCCTTCGTCCCCGATGAGCGGATTACCCCCATTAGCCCAGAGCATCCACATCAAACCGAGACGCAGGCCAACGCCCAGCGATAGAATCAGGAGCAAGGGTCGCCAGGCAGACGTGAACGACGATAGACGATGGACGATAGAACGACGATGGACGATAGACGATGGACGATGGACGAGGGCAGTTTGTTCGCTGTCCATCGTCCATCGTCTATCGTCCATCGTCGTTCTATCGTCCATCTTGACTACGCCTGTACCCTAGCGTATACTTCCATGTGCGCATTATCATTGCAATCATTGCTACTAAGTAACCAGATAGGTTCCTTTTTATTCATATTGGAAAAGTAGGATAAATCCATGTCTCAATCTTGTCCCAATTGTGGTACGCTAAATCTCGACAGCTACCGATTCTGTTCAAACTGCGGCAGCCCTCTTGGGTCTGCTGCCCAGGCCGCGCCGCCTTCTGCCACAGATCCGACCATCAGCAGCGGTTCGCCCCCGCCCGACACTATTGCACAACACCCCGCGAGTTACGGGCCTCCGCCGAGCACGCCTTTCAGCTACGAACCTCCGCCGAGCGCCCCTCCCCCTGCCCCTGCGAGTCAGGAGAGTAACTTCACGCCGCCGCCACCGACCTCAAACGAGCCTGCCTATATCGTCAAAACCTCCCCTGACGCGGTAAGTTTTGGCTCTCCAGCGTCGGCAGCGCCCACGAATGCGTTTGAGCCGCCCTCAATACCTCCACCGCCGTCCTCGGTTCCGGGCGCACCCGCGTCTGACCCGCAGGCGACTGCCATGCAATCGCGTCCGGCGCAATACACAGGTTACCAGGCATACGACCCAAACGCAAGTGGTCGCAAGGAAGGTGGGGTATACACACCGTATGCTCAGGGCACGGCCACGTCCATTGAGAAGGTCAAAGAGCCTCGTTCCTGGCTTATACCCGTTATAGTAATCGCCGCGCTGCTGCTCGTCGGTCTGGCGGTGATTGGTTTTCTGGCGGGCCAACAAAACAAAGGGCCTGCCGCAGGTAACAACAATACTCCAGTAGCAGGCATCGGCGCGCAGGCGTCCCCCGCGCCTACGACCCAATCGGGTAATTCCGGTTCGTCCGGCTCGCCTGTCAAGCCTCCTGCTGTAACAGCTACCGAATTACCGGCCAGCGCCAGCGAAGAAGATAAGATCAAAGCCGTCATAGTCCGCAGCAATGAACAGCAAATAAGGGCGTGGCGCGAACTTAATACGGACATCCTCTCAGAGAATTATACCGGAAACGCCCTGATCGAAAACAAACAGGAGGTCCAGCAGCTTATCCAGCTTAACCTGTACGCTATACCTGAGATGCTGAACCTGAAGATAAGCGACGACATCAAGATAGCAGGTAGCGGTGACAGCCCCACCGCCACCGCGCACACTGTTGAGACCTGGAGAGTTACTTATTACGACAAAGCCACCAACACCAAAAACAAGACCGACGGGCCGACGACATACAACGAGATTTACCACCTGATAAAGCAGAAGCCGAACGCCAACCAACCCGCCAAGTGGATGATAACTGACCTGGAAATCCCGACGCCCGTACCCGTCGTCCCAACGCGACCCGGCACGTAATTGGGAACAGGCAAGAATTATAGGGCTTACGCAGAGACGATAGACGACGGACGATAGACGATGTCTATTTTGCGTAAGTCCTGAATTATTAGGAACTCATTATGCACTCTATTGAAGAAAAAGGACCAATCTAACCCTTGTCATTCTGAATGAAGTGAAGAATCTCGTCGTTTACTGGTATGTTGGAGAACAGCTTATGCCCAAGCATTCGCGCCTGTGACGAGATTCTTCACTTCGTTCAGAATGACAAGGGTTAGTAGGTTCGTTTACCTCATTACATTATTACCTTCGTCGGCTTTGCACAAACCTTATCTCCCCTGGTTGCGTAACGTGAGTTAGGAGGCAAACAAAAGGGACCGTCTGCTTAGGATAGAGCATCCGGTCCCTTTTGTTTGCTTCTCTTCTCGTCTTTTCTTATTCTTTAGGCTCGATAGTGGGCGCTTCGACCCTGATGACGGCGAGTTCGGGTCTGAGATTGGACATACGCTTCAGCGTCCAGCCTCCGAGCACCATCATCGTTGACAGCAGCGTGAGCCATACAGGCACCGGAGATGCGCCTGCACCTGTTGTAGGCGAGACCTTCGGTGGAGAGCCTTCACCCGGCAATGGCTGTACCTGGTTGTTGACGCCGCCATCGGCGCCTGCAACTATCGTGGGAACGATAAGTGGACCAGGCGGCGGCACAGGTACGCTAGTTGCCACAGGCGTCGGGTTAACCTTGGGGGGTTCCGTAGGCTCAGCCTTGGACGCGGTAGTAGGAGTGGTGCCTTCCTTCTTCGCCTCGGTCGGCGTGGCCTTGCCCTGATCAGCAGGCAGCGTAGCCACAACAGTCAGGTTGGGCGGCGGTGCCTGGTTGACGCCCGGTTGTCCTGTCGCTACCGGCGCTGGAGGCGCTGGCGAGCCGGACGCTCCTGTGCTGGCCGTTGGAGTGTTTAGTGGAAGGGGCGGCGCGGATTCGGCGTTGATTACCACGTCCGATCCCGCAGCTTCATTCCCGGTTCCGGCGGCCTGCGGCGACTCGGTGGAAGATTTACCGCTCTGCGCGGGCGCTGGCGAGTTCGCTACTACCTGCTTTGGCGAGTCGGGTTTGGTTTGAACCGGCTTGCTGGCCCCTTGGTTCGTTGTGGGCTTCCCAGGTTGGTTTGCTGCCGCATCTGTAGATGAGGCTGGAGGGGCC
>JBBQIC010000378.1:0-3545 GCA_038324555.1 Chloroflexia bacterium | reverse complement strand
CTCTTTCACCTGGTCGCGTACCCTGAACCCGCGTGCAGACGCCACTCGTTTGAAGCCCGCCCATGTGTAGGTGTTGAGCGCAGAATGCTCCTGACGGTCGCGCAGGGGGCCGCCGCGTTTTGAACGCCCCGCCAGGCGGATAACGACCTCAGCAAGAGGCGCGGGCAGCCAGTTTATTATGGGCAAGTGATAATGCGGATCGCGGAAAGCGCGACGATTGGGAACCGTAGTCAGCACGACGCCGCCGGGCTTGAGCACGCGCCATATCTCAGCCAACACTTTCTCAGCGTCAGCGACGTGTTCCAGCACGTCCATGCTCACCACGCAGTCGAACGCCTCCGAAGGGTAAGGAAGTTGCTCCCCCGCCGCCACAACGATATTGAGGTCCAACCCATGCCGTTCGGCCCTCAAACGAGCTATCCAGCAATAATCAGGGTTATAGTCAAGCGCCTGCAAGCGCAACCCTCTCGGCGCAAGCTCAAGCAGCAGCGCGACAGATAGCCCACCCATGCCCGCGCCCAGGTCGAGCAATACCTTGTCGCCCACCTCATGCTTGAGCGCCTTGCGCACGTCACGGACGTTATCTTCCTGGTATCGCTCCTGCCATATACGACGCTCGCGCCAGGCCGCAAAGTCCTTGCGCCAGGTCATATGTGTAAGCCAGGGGTCTATCGCGGCGACGAGGCGGTCTTCAACCAGCGATTGGGGGTCGTTTGCCGGGGTTGGAGTAGATTCGACCATGGTCGAGTGCTGGACATCGTTATCTAAGGATGAGCGGCCCCTGCTCAACTCCCAGCGCCCATACCAAGCCCCCTCACGCCTCTCGGTTCGTGCCCCCTGGTCTTGTTGCATTCATCGCAGTGGCAATTGGCGAGCAGGTATTCATAAGTGTAGATGCCGTCGTGGTGGTCGTCGCCCCAGAAGAACATTATGGCATAGCGGCCTATCGGCTGTGCATCTTCCAGGCGGGTCTCTTCAGCCGTAAGCTCCTTCACGAAGTCAAGCCTGCCAGGCACGCCCATCTCCCCCCGGCAACCGGCGCACGGGCATTGCCAGCGCAACCACTCAATCGGGTAGTGACTGGTATGCCCGTTGCTCCATTCTATATGCAGCCTCTGTGTCGCCTCCTCGGCTTGCACGCCAAGAGGCACCACAGGTTGTGATACGTTATTTACCGTGTTCATAGCCCCAATTATAACATAAGGCGATTTCTTTCCTCTGGAAGAATCAAAAAGCAGCAGCCGGAAAAGCGGTTGCTGCTTTTTGATTGCGGGAGAATCTAGCAATCCCAGTTTACCGAACTCTAGAGTAAGGATAGAGGAAAATCTGATAACTCATCGAACAATATTCACTGCGTGAATATTGTTCGATGAGTTATTTTAGTCCCTGCGTTGTGCGACACACACCACAGATAGGCCCAAGGGCAACCTGCCGCGCCGCAAGACACGCGCCTCCCAACCATAGTATTTTATTAGCAGTTCATTGAGCCAACCTGGCACGGGCATAAAGTCAGTATCGGGATCACTCGTTTCACCCGCCTGCTCCGAAGCCTTTTGCCGCAGGGATTTCAAAACACGCACAGCAATGGTAGGCGGCAGAATAAGGGTGTTGCTGTAGCTCACCTTACGCACGGAAAGCCCCGCCCTCGTGACCACATCGCGCATAGCTCCCACTGTGTAACGGCGACGATGGCCCAGAATGTCGTCCCAATAGCTCCACAGCGCCGGGTACGCGGGCACGCTGATGATGAGCAACCCGCCGGGGCGAAGTGTGCGCCGTAGTTCAACCAGGGCAGTCAAGTCATCGTCCAGGTGTTCGATAACATCAAGGGCCGTTATTATGTCAAATTGGCGGTCCCTGAAGGGCAGTTCGGCAGCGTCCGCCTTGCACAGACGTTTGTGCCCACGCGCCAGGCAGAAACGCAAAGCCTCCTCCGAAAAGTCCGTGCCCACCGGTTGAGCATACCCCGCCAGGTGATCCAGGTTCAGCCCAGCCCCGCACCCCAGGTCGAGCGCCTGCCGCTCCTCCGGTGTCTTGCCACGCGGCAAATAGCGATCCAGCAGGCTATACACGATAGCGCGCTTGCCGACGTGCCACCAGTAGTCCTGTTCTTTGACGTATAGGTCTTTGTAAAGGTCGTGCCTCATATGCGTGATGCGTGAAACGTGATGCGTGATTATCCTAATTCACGTTTCACTCCTTAGTGGTACCGTGTGAAAATTAAGTCGCCTACCCAGAACGTGAGAACGTAAAAGAGCATAGACAACAGAGAGAAGGCAACTAATAGTTGTGCTGCTTTGCCGCGCTGGGATAACAGACCGAGATAGCGTCCCGCCAGGAGAGCAATCGGCACGGCTCCCAGATAATACCACCGTATCGTATCCCCAAGCGTCTGGTCTAACAAGGCAAACGCGGTGGCGGCTACCAACCATGACCAGAGTAGAGCGCGTGCCGTTCGCATCAAGCTGACCGCCTGGGTCGCGCCGCATGTGGCAGTAATTACCGACAACTGTCCGATCCAGCCTGACCGCTTTGCCACGAAGTTTAGCAGGGCGTTGCCGGGCTGGGTGGTCCCGACAGCCTGCGCAGACCCAACCTTATTCCCTGCCAGTCGTCGGAACGCTCCGCTCCACTGGGACCACATTTCGCCTGTAAAGCGCCAGTAGTAGAGGGCGAAACTCGCCACGAGCGCAACGCCAAACGCGCCAACCAGCGTCCACGCTTCTGTCACTCTACCGCGCCGCAACGTCTCCCAACCTGCCCATAATCCGAACAGCATAATTATAGAGAGAGCAGCCAACATCATACCGTAGTGCCCCAGTGTCGTCAAGGTGAAACCGAAGGTGAGGAGGACAATGGACGATGGACGATGGACGATGGGCGGAGTTTTCCATCGTCCATCGTCCATCGTCCATCGTCCAAAAAGCCCCATCCCGCCCAGCAATGTGAGGTTCAACATCGCCTGCCCGAACAGGTTAGAGTAGTTGCCTGCTGAGAAGAGAATAAACGGCGCGGGAGATACGGCGTAGACCAGCGCGGCAATGCCTGCGGTACGCCCACCCCATAGCCTCGTCCCTGCCCAGGCGAGCGCCAGGCAGGTGGCGGCATCGAGCAGCGAACCGGACCACTTCAACAGCAGACCAATTGCCTCGTCAGATGTGCCCAGCACGGATGCAAGCGGAGCAAGTATCAAGTAAAGAGCGTTAGGGTAGGGCACAAGGGTTCCGTCGGGAAGAGGCTCGGTAAAGACCCACTGACCATTCAGCACACTCTGTACGTTATGCTCGTGAAGCCCCAGGTCGCTAGACAAGAACTGTGGATAGGTCATCCCCCCAAAGCGCAGCAGGAAAGCCAGCACAAAGGCCGCGCTCCCCATGCCCACAGAAAACTCCGCGAGCCTCGGTTGCGAACGTAGAAGCATGTCCAACGTCGCCCGGCCAAAGAGCGCCAACAAAAGACCCCACGCCCACAAAGACGGCAATTGTACCGCGAGCAACGCTCCTTCGGGCCGGACAAACACAATCAGGCACGCACCAACGATTGTA
>JBBQIC010000377.1:0-3569 GCA_038324555.1 Chloroflexia bacterium | reverse complement strand
TAAAAGCTACTCAGAAAGTCCCATAATCCATTCTCTAAAGATCCCAAAGTTACCTCCTACATAAACTATGCAGAGCAGATAATGGTAAAATACTCTGAATTGATGCCCGTAGCGCGCATTAAAGGGGATTATAGCAGAGGTGGGGCACGGAGTCAAAAATAGGAGCATACTAGATGAACCATGACAGCAACACCAATCAAGAAGAATCATCCTATAGTGGCGAGGAATACGAGACGCTGGCCCTACTCGATGAATTAGAGAGCCTGCTTGAAGAATTAGAGGAGCGCGGGATAACGGGCCTCGAAGGTGCATCCAACGTGCCAGAGGACCTCCAGGAGCGCATGGCCGAATTAGGAGTAAAGGACGTTCAGCAGATACGCGACAAACTCATGCACCTGCACGCGCAGGTTGACGAGGACGATGGAGACCTGACGATCTCGGATTCTTAGTGTGGGTGTCCACTCAGGGCTTGCCCGTCGGCACGGGAAGAGGCGGGTGTATGTATACAGCTGTCGGGATGGGCGTGGGCAGAATAGGCTGCGTCGGCTTCGGCTCTACGACCACTTTCAGGTCGAGGGTAAAGGGGCCGATGGTCTCGGTGTCGGGCGCGGGCGTGCCTCCATAGCCGCCAATCACTGGATTATCTGAGATGCGAGTGGGCGTGGGGTAGCCCCCAGGCTTGAGGCTCGCCACTTCGCATGGAGATATGGGCGGGCGAATGTGGATAGCGGGCACTGTAAAGGTCATGCTCAACTCCTGTGGTCGCGGCGACTCAGGCAAGCCTTTGAAGGCTGCCACCTCTACGTCGGTCCCAAGTGTTTCCTTCCCTGACCCACTACTCAGTACTTTCCCTCCAACTTTTAGAAGGGTCTGCTCTATAGTGAAACGCCCTCGCGGATGAGGGGCTACGACCGAGTACTCTATCATTATCGAATCTCCCAGGGTCTGTATTCGCGCCACAGTTAGAGTCCAACCCCTTAGCGTTTGCGCGACATGAACATCTTGTACCTTGAAATCGCGGTAGATAGGCCATTGGAACTCCTGATCGAGTTCGTCCACGCTTGCTTGGCCGTCTGATGACAGGTACATAGGGCAGTCTTTCGGCCAATTCGGACTCCCAAAGGTGGCGCGCAAGGATCCCCACCAAGGTGTTGCCTGACCACTTATTCCTTTGTACCGCTCGTCATATAGGTAGGCGACGTATGGAGGAGGTCCCGGAGGTGGAGGGACAGGCTCGCCGGGGAGCAGTTGCCGCACGTTGCCCCTCAGTACTACTAACCCAAATGTGTCTGTCGGGCGCATCTCTAAACTGGTGGCCCCACCAAAGCCCAGGCAGGGCAATTCGCCGCCCACGACTTCGCGGCTTAGGGCCACCTGTGGTATGCCGCTCTGTACCATCTCCGCGATTACCCGCCTGGCAAGTTCGACATCTCCCTGTGGGTCAAGCATCCTAGCGCCACCAATGTCGGTCCCTTCGGGAGTCGCGTTCTGGCTTTTACTCGTCTCTATCAATTGATTCGTATTGTTTACGACGACTCTCTTGTCCACAGAAGATCCAGTCTGCACGATCAACTCGACAGTCAGGAAAATACCCAACGGCACGCCCACCAATACCAGTGCTCCGGCCAATATTCGCTGCCATCTCATATTGTTTGCCTCCTATTGCACCTTTTAATGACGTACTAGCAGCGAAGTAAGTTCCAGTTGCAAGGCGGGCTGCACATAGGTCCTATATAGTGCGAAGGCTGCTATAAGGCCGTCACGAGACTAACCATCTCACTTTATGCAGTGGGGTGGTGCATAATCGAAAGCAAAACTATGGGGGCAACAAACCCACTAACCCTTGTCATTCTGAGCCGCAGCGAAGAATCACTCTCCTTACTGACCTGTCTAGGGATCAGTATCAGCAGCATTATCCCAACCCCCAACGCTTATGACCTCGTAGTGATTCTTCGCTGCGGCTCAGAATGACAACGTGCCCTAATCCTCCCCCAAATAAGCTTTCCTCACCTGCTCGCTCTTGAGCAGGTTGGCCCCTGTATCTTCGAGCACTATCTGGCCCGTTTCTATTACGTAGCCGCGATTGGCGATTTGCAGCGCCATTAGCGCGTTCTGCTCGACCAGCAGAATCGTGGAGCCTGTGCTGTTTAGCTCTTTGATGATACTGAAAATCGTCTCTACCAGGATTGGGGATAGGCCCATCGAAGGTTCGTCCAACAGGAGAATGTTGGGCTTGCTCATGAGAGCGCGGCCTATCGCAAGCATCTGTTGCTCGCCGCCTGAGAGCGTGCCGCCCTTCTGGGTTATGCGCTCGCGCAGGCGGGGGAATAGCGTGAGCACGCGCTCCATGTCTTTGGCGATGGCGTCTTTGTCGTTGCGGGCGAACGCACCCATTTCGAGGTTTTCCTGCACCGTCATGCGGCTGAAAATCCGCCTACCTTCGGGCGCGTGGGCCATACCCAACCGAACGAGCCGTTCAGCCGGGATGTTGTCAATCCGCTTGCCCTCCAACGTCACCTCGCCGCGCTTCGGCTTGATCATACCCGAAATCGTGCGGAGGGTAGTGGTCTTGCCCGCACCGTTGCTGCCGATAAGGGTAACTATCTCGCCCTTATCAACCTTCAGCGACACTCCCTTGAGCGCCCGGATATTACCGTAATATGTTTCTATCTGGTTTACTTCCAGCAGAGCCATCGCGTTCACCCTTGTTGAAGGTTGGAAGGTTGGAAGAGGTAATCTTCAACTTTCCAACCTTCCAACCTTCCAACCTTCAACCCGTCGTAGCTGCGCGCCCTAGGTAGGCTTCTATGACGCGCGGGTTTGCCCTGATTTCCACCGGCGTACCCTCGGCTATCTTGGTGCCGTAGTCGAGCACCGTTATCCGCTCGGAGAGACCCATGACTACTTTCATGTCGTGTTCTATCAACAAAATCGTGAGCCGCAGCCGATGGCGCAGTTCTCGTATGAAGGCTATCAAATCGGCGGTCTCGTTGGGGTTCATGCCTGCGGTCGGTTCGTCAAGTAAGAGCAGTTTGGGGTCGCTTGCCAGGGCGCGGGCGATCTCCAACCTTCGCTGATCGCCGTAGGGCAGGTTCTTGGCCGCTTCGTCTGACACGTTATCCAGTTCGACGAGTTTGAGAAGCTCCATACCCTTTACCCGCGCTTGCTTTTCCTCGTCCCGAACGCTAGCTGTACGCAGGACGATGCCCACCAGGTTCGACTTCATCCGGCTGTGCTGGCCTACCATCACGTTTTCCAGCGCGGTCATATTGGCGAACAGGCGTATATTCTGGAAGGTGCGGGCGATGCCGAGCGACGTAATGCTAGACGGTGGAGTGCCCGTTATGTCCCGGCCATCGAATATCATTCGCCCGCTAGTGGGTTTGTACAGGCCGGTTATCGTGTTGAAGAACGTGGTCTTGCCCGCCCCGTTCGGCCCTATGAGGCTGACGATGGCTCCGTGTGGGATACTGAAATCTACGCTATTGACGGCCACCAGGCCGCCAAAACGCATCGTTATCGCCTGCGCATCTAGCAGGTACTTTCCGTTGGATACAGGCGCTATGGGC
>JBBQIC010000376.1:0-3573 GCA_038324555.1 Chloroflexia bacterium | reverse complement strand
TCACTGTGAGGCTATCGCAGGCGACATCCCCAGTTGAGACTCCCATCTGCGGGCCAGGCTGGCGGGTCGTAGCCAGCCCGAACGCTGAGGGAGGAGATAACGTCTTGAACGGCGTGGCGGTTGTATCCTCTACCGAAGCGTGGGCTGCTGGCAGTTACACTAACACCGGTGGCATAGGGCAGACGCTAATCGAACGCTGGGACGGCGCGCAGTGGAACGTCGTGCCCAGCCCTAACGTTGGTGCGACGGGGAGCAACTCTTTAGAGGCAATATCGGCTTCTTCCGGCAACGTATGGGCAGTTGGCTATTACAGTGATACGGTCACTACTCACTCTTACCAGACGCTAATTGAGCGTTGGAACGGCACGCAGTGGGACGTTGTGCCCAGCCCCAACCCCAGCGCGACGGAGAACTATCTGTATGGAGTGGCTGTGGTTTCGGCCAGCGACGTATGGGCTGTAGGCTATTACAATAATGGCACGTTTTTGCGCACAATGACGATGCGCTGGAACGGCGCTAATTGGAACACCGTCAGCAGCCCTAACCCCTTCCTGAGCCTGGCTGCGGGACTTCGCGGCGTTACGGTTATATCAGCGAACGACGTATGGGCTGTGGGTGGGTACGTCGGCCTTACGGCGATACTCCAGACAATGACGATGCACTGGAACGGCAGCAGTTGGAGCATCGTGACTAGCCCCAACACTGGCAGCGGCAATACGGGCCTCGTGAGCGTATCGGGCACGGCGTCGAACAACGTCTGGGCCGTAGGCTTGTATTACGATGGGACCAGGTATCTCTCTTTATCGGAACACTGGAACGGCAGCAGTTGGAGCATCGTCTCGACCCCCACTTTCGGCACGGGCGAGAACGGCCTGGGTGGAGTGGTCGCTACCTCCCAGAATGAAGCCTGGGCGGTCGGAGGGTACGATAGCGGCACGATGACCCAGACGCTCGCCCTGCACTGGAATGGCACGCAGTGGGAGCAAACACCGAGCGAAAACCCTGGCACAGCGCAGAACGCCCTCATCGGGATAGCTGCATCAGGCGGCAACATGTGGGCGGTGGGTGGTCGTAGTGACGGTGGCGCGGCGTCCACACTGGTGGAGCAATACGCGGACGTACCTTGCTTGACGCCCACCCCTACCGATACACCTGTACCCGCGTCTGAATTGGTAGGCCATGTCACCTGGCAAGGACGCCCTGCCCAGCCTAACGCTCTGCAACAGGTGCCTATCACCCTGACGTTGAAGATGGACGTCACGGAGGTCAACTACGCCGTCCAGAACACGGACTCTAGCGGCTTCTTCACCGTGTCTGTTGCCGGGTTGACTAGCGGTACGTACAACTGGCGCGTGAAAAACCCCAAATACCTTGCTAACTCCGGTCAAATCGCGCTTGCGGGAGACCCAACCACTCAGGTAGAAATGGGCTTGATGAGAGCAGCCGATGCCAACAACGATAATTTAGTCAACGCTACCGACTTCAACGTAATGAAGGTTACGTTTGGCAAGGGCATAGGAGACCCCAACTACGACGCGCGTGCGGACTTCAACGGAGATAACGTAGTCAACGCTACCGACTTCAACCTGCTCAAAGTCAACTTCGGCCAGGGAGGTGCGCCTCCAGTGCGGGTTGAAGGGCCGTAGGGGGTTGAGTAACCAACAAAAGTGGATAACCAGCGCCAAACAACCATCTTATTAGTACGGCACGCGAACGTACACAACCCCAACGACATCTTATACGGCAGGCTGCCGCGCTTCCGGTTAAGCGAACTTGGAGTGCGGCAGGCGGAGGCCACTGCTCAGGCGCTCGCTGAGGAGCCGATCACCACGTTCTATTCATCGCCGAGATTGCGGGCGCGGCAGACGGCGCGCATACTGGCGACGCCCCACCCGGAAGCGACTCTGCGGATAACGTACTTGCTGGACGAGGTGTTGACTGCCTGGCAGGGCCGTCCGCACAGCGAATTAGAGGTGCATGGCTTCAACTATTACGCCAATCGTCTGCATCCGTCCGACGAGACCCTCGAGCAAGTGTGGGCGAGGGTGGAACGCTTTATAAAGAGGGCGCGCAAGAAGCACGCGGGCGAGATAGTAGTCGGCATCAGCCATGGCGACCCTGTAATCCTGACCCGCGCTTACTATTCGGGGATGCCTCTGGCTATAGAATCGCTTCGCGTACCAAATGTCTATCCAGGCAACGGCTCGATCACTCGTCTGACCTTCTCCACCGACCTACGAGAGACATATCCCCTTAGCCTCGAATACTACGACCCAAACAGCCAGGACAACCGCTGGACGCAAGGCTGGGTCAAGTGGGCGTCCAGACGACCCATGCCAGTGGAATAGTATTACAAAACTCACCTTACGCAGACACTAGAAAGAGGCAGGACCAACCAACCCGTGTCATTCTGAGCCGCAGCGAAGAATCACTACGCGGTCGTAAGCGTTAGGAATAGCGGTACTGCTTCCCAGATAGATTGGTAAGGTGAGTGATTCTTCGCTGCGGCTCAGAATGACACGGGTTGGTTTGTTTGTTGTCCTCATAGTTTTGCTTTTGCCTTTGCAACAACCCTCCTACCCCATTGCCTAAGGTGAGTTACAAAACAAACCAACTGCACTTGGCGGTTGGTTTGTTTTGTAAAGGGTGTTCTTATATTCTGATCATGAGCATGGGCTTTGTGACTTTGCCTACCAGGGTAGCGGTGACACTGCCCGTCCACACGGCGTCTAGGCCAACGCGGGCATGGGTGGCTATGACCACTATGTCAGCTTTCGTTTGGTGGGCGGCTTCGGCCAGGGAGGGCACGGTTTCGCCTCGGCGTACAAAAGGGTTGGCCTGGACGCCCTCCGAACGCAGGCGCTTGGCTGTCTGCTCAAGATAATCTCTTGACTGCTCCTCTTTGGCGTTGAGCGCGGCGGCAGTGGAGAGCGGCGTCAGGCGGGCCGCAGCCTGTAGGTCGCCCGTGACCGTCTCGACGGTGGGCACAACGTTTACCAAATAGAGTTGTGCAGCGCAGGCGCGGGCTATCTGGCTCGCTGCTGGCAGGGCCATCTCCGCAGAAGGCATACCGTCCAGGGGGACCAATATGCTTTTGAACGATGTTACAGAGGGCATCTGGGGACGCACGAGTAACACGGGCGCATTCACCCGCCTGAGCACCTGCTGGGCGATGCTGCCCCACACAACCCTCCGGGGGCCGCCGCGCCCGTGCGTGCATAAGGCGACCATATCTACATCGTGCTCGGTTACATGCGACGCGATACTCTGCGCTACGTTCTGCTCCTCAGTGCCGTGTACGTGCTGCTCGAACTGCATTCCCTCATAGCGTCGTGCAATTTCGGAAAGATAGGCGTCTGCCTGCTGGGTGGACGTAAGGTGCGGCTCGCCGTGAACAGTCTGGGGAGCGTGCTCCTCTATGATATGCAGTAACATCAGTTTTGCGCCCAGGCACTCACCGAGAGCCACCGCCGTAGGCAGCACCGCCTCGGCCAGGCGCGAGCCGTCTAACGGTACCAGAATTCGCTTGAATTGCCCGCTCATTTTTCACTCCCAAGAAAGACGCCATGCGAT
>JBBQIC010000375.1:0-3580 GCA_038324555.1 Chloroflexia bacterium | reverse complement strand
CTCCTCCAACAACCCACTTTGCATCATCCCCCGCATAAGGTATAATATCCCTTACGTACCCCTGGAATATCCATATCCCACTAAGGATGGAGGTTTTTATCCGTTTATGAAAACGTATAACACCGCACAACTACGGAACGTCGGCATCTTCGCTCATGGCGGCGCGGGTAAGACCTCGCTCGCCGAGGCCCTTCTCTTCACCTCAAAGGCCACCAACCGCATAGGCCGTGTGGACGAAGGCAACACCGTCAGCGACTATGATCCCGACGAGCAAAAGCGGCATATCTCTGTGCAGCTCTCCGTAGCTCCCGCCGAATGGCAGGACTGCAAAATCAACCTCATTGACGTGCCGGGCTACGCCGAGTTCCTGGGCGAAGTCAAGGCAGCTATGCGCATCTCGGACACCGCCCTCCTGCTCCTGGACGCTTCGGCTGGCGTTGAAGTGGGCACCGAACAGGCCTGGCGCTACGCCAAAGAGCGCGGCATACCATCTATCGTCTTCGTCAACAAAATGGACCGCGAGAACGCTGACTTCAGCAAAGCTTTGCAGTCTGCCCAGGTGGTGCTCGGCAAGCAGTGCGTTCCCTTGCTGATGCCCATAGGCTCCCAGCATTCGTTTACAGGTGTGATAGACCTTCTTCAAAGAAAGGCCTACATGTACAAGCAGGGAGATACCAGCGGCAAGTTCGAGGCGGCTGATGTGCCTGCAGACCTCGCGGGAGACGTGCAGCGCTATCGCGAGGCTCTTATCGAGAAAATCGCCGAGGCAGACGACGAGCTAACGATGAAGTACCTCGAAGGCGAGGAGCTAACCCAGGACGAACTGCTCAGGGGCCTCAAGGAAGGCATCTTATCGCGCAACCTTGTGCCTGTGCTCTGCGGCTCCGGCACATGCAATATTGGGATGAGCCAATTGCTGGATGCGATAGCCAGCTACGCGCCTTCCCCCGCCGACCTCGGCGCAGTCACGGCTACCAACCTGGCCTCGGACCAGGAAGTATCTCTCCAACCCGGCGACGCCTCGCCTATGACCGCGCTGGTCTTCAAGACCGTGCGTGACCAGTTCGGCAAACTGTCGCTGCTGCGCGTCTTCTCAGGTACGCTGCGCTCTGACAGCCAGGTTCTAAACGCCAACCGCAACGCCCCTGAGCGCATCGGCCAGGTGTACTACGTGCGCGGCAAGGAGCAGATACCCGCCCAACAACTGGTGGCTGGCGATATTGGCGCTGTGGTAAAGCTGGCCGAAACTCACACCGGCGATACTCTTTGCGCCCCCGGCCAGCCGATGGTCTTGCCGCCCGTTGGTTTTCCTGAACCTGTATTCTCGGCGGCCATCTCTCCCAAGACCAAAGCCGACCTCGACAAAATGGGCACGGCCCTCACCCACATCGCTGAGGAAGACCCCACTATCCACATGGGCAAGGACCCTGTTACGGGTCAGACGGTCATATCAGCCATGGGCGAAAGCCACGTCCAGTTAGCCGCCGACCGAATGAAGCGTAAGTTCGGGGCTGACGTGAATATCGGCCTGCCAATAGTCCCATACAAAGAGAGCATCACCTCCCGCGTTGACCGCGCCCACTACCGCCACAAGAAGCAGACAGGCGGTCACGGTCAATTCGCTGACGTAGTAATCGAGCTAGAGCCGTTCCCCGATGCCGAGTTCGAGTTTGGCGAACGGGTAGTCGGCGGAGTGGTCCCCAAGAACTTCATCCCTGCTGTGGAGAAAGGCATACGCGAGGCGCTCCACGAAGGCGTGCTGGCGGGCTATCCGGTAGTAAACATCAAAGCCGTCCTCTATGACGGCAGCTACCACCCCGTGGATAGTTCCGAAATGGCCTTCAAACTGGCGGGTTCGCAGGCGTTCAGAGAGGGTATGCAGGCGGGACACCCCGTGCTGCTCGAGCCGGTAATGACGCTGCACATAACCGTCCCTGACAACTATACGGGAGACATAATGTCCGACCTGAACGGACGCCGGGGTCGCGTACTCGGTATGAACCCGCAAGGCAACGGCTTCACCCTGGTAGACGCCTCCGCTCCTCTTGCCGAAGTGCAGCGCTACGTCAGCGACCTGCGCTCCGTAACCCAGGGGCGCGGCACATTCTCTATGGAGTTCGATCACTACGAGCAAGTCCCCGCCCACGTAGCCGACAAGGTGATAGAGGAGGCGCGCAAGAGGAGAGAAGAGGCCCACTCCTGATACTAGAGCGTGAGGGAGTAGGGGCGCACGGCCGTGCGCCCCGACTCCCTCACGCTATTTCCTATGATGCGAGCTACAGACCATCTATACATCGTAACCAACGACCAAATACTTAGCGGCGAGCCAATTATCAAAGGCACGCGCACCCCCGTACGTGCCCTCGCTGAGATGTGGCGGTAAGGTACTCTGCCCGAAGAGATACCCCACCACTTGCCCCACCTCACCCTCGCCCAAGTCTTCGACGCCCTCAGCTACTATAGCGACCACCAGCCCGAAATCAACGCCTACATAGAGCGCAACCGCATACCGGACGAGTTGATCCACTCTCTTGTCAAAGACTCGTGAAACGACTATTCATCGAGCATTATTTTGATGAAGACGTAAGTATCTCAGGATGTAATAGAAGATCAAGTGCTTTACATCTAAATGGCGTTCGACCACAACGAGCAAGTCTCCTCCCACATAGCCGACAAGGTAAAGGTAATAGAACATGCCCGCAAGTGGCGGGAAAAAACTAACTCATAATTCTCAAATTCCTCCTTGACATGTGACCATATGGTAACGTATAATAGTAGCATGGAAGTAGAACATGTGTTCAAAGCGTTGGCTGATCACCATCGCCGCCATCTACTCGATTTGCTCTCTCAGACCGACGGGCAGACCCTCACCGAACTCTGCGCGCACCTGCCAATGACCCGCTTTGGTGCAATGAAGCACCTGCGTATCTTGGAGGAGGCTGGCCTTGTCACGACCCGCAAAGTTGGGCGTGAAAAACTGCACTACCTCAACCCGGTCCCCATTCAGGGCGTCGCCGATTGGGCCGGGCAGTACCATCGGTTCGTGGAAGAGCGTATGGACCGCCTGGAGGACTACCTCCAAGAACTTCAACAAAAGGAGAAATTACCATGACCGAACTAAATCTTATTGCCGAACCGGGAAAACAAGAGATCGTTCTCACGCGCATCTTCGACGCGCCGCGTGATCTTGTGTTCAAGGTATGCACGGATCCAAATCTGATACCGCAATGGTGGGGGCCGAAGCGCCTCACGACCATTGTTGACAAGATGGACGTTAGACCTGGCGGCCTTTGGCGATACGTCCAGCACGATGCTGATGGCAATGAATTCGCGTTTCACGGCGTGTATCACGAGATCGTACCGCCGGAGCGGTTTGTCTTCACCTTTGAATGGGAAGGTATGCCGGGTCATATTTTGCTTGAAACCGTGACGTTCGAAGAGCATGAGGGCAAAACAAAGATGACGGACAGATCTGTCTTCCAGACGGTTGAGGATCGCGACGGGATGCTCCAATCGGGGATGGAGGAAGGGGCTACCGAGATGATGGATCGTCTCGCCGAGCTTCTGGCGAAGGCCGGTA
>JBBQIC010000374.1:0-3582 GCA_038324555.1 Chloroflexia bacterium | reverse complement strand
AAGGTAGCGTATCGCCTGCTCGCGGGCGCGGAAGAGGCCGGGCAGGACCGTACCAAATGCGATATTGAAATATGAAATGCACAGTATCAGTTCGACGTAAGGGTGTACAGGCAAGGAGTTGAAAACCGCTCCAAAGAGCGGGCCTCCGAAAGCCATCATCACGCCGATCACTATTCCAGGTACGATGACAAGGAAGACCCAAAAGCTGCCCAGGAACCTGGCGCGTTCGTGCTCATGAGCGTCGGTGTACTGGTGGTAGAAACGCTGTACAACGCTTGGGCCGCCGAACGACAGCAACATAACCAGTAGGCTGCTGATTACGGACGCGAGAGCCAATATGCCGTAGTCATGTGGGGCCATAAAGCGCGTGTAGAGTGGCACGAGCAAAATCGCACTGCCCCGGCTTAACAAGTCCGCGATCACGTATATAAGGGAGAGGCCCGACAGGTGCTTCAACTTATCGAAGAACGATGCACGCTCGGCTGTGGTGGTGTGGGGTGTGGGGTGTGGCTCCGTCTTCGTGCCAGGCCCCTCGCTATAGTTAGAGCTATAGTAATAGTAATTGCTGGTATTCGGGACCGGCATGTGGTTGAGCAGCACGCCCAATATGTGCGCTCCTGCCTGGAATAGTTGCTCCTTGGCAGTCCGCAGCGCGCCTGTGCGTGTAGAACCGGATTTCGCTACCAGCAGCACAGCGTCGCACAGCCCAGACAGGAGGGCCGCGTCAGCAGCATTCGCCAGGGCAGGGCTATCAAAGATTACTATATCAGCTTGCGATTGAAGCTCACCTACCAGGTCAGCCATGCGCCTCGATTGCAGGAGTTCGGCGGAGTTGGGCGGCAGGGGGCCGCTCGGCAGGAGCCGCAACCCCACCACTCCTGTCTCCAACAGATAGTCGCCCGCCGAACCCCTCGCCGCCAGGAGGACGCTGGTCAGCCCTCGAACGGCGGACGGCAGGCCAAAGATAATGTGCAGGTTGGGATTAGAGAGGTTCGCGTCTACCAGTATCACCCGCTTACCACTCTGGGCGAGACCGGCTGCAATATTCGCCGCAGCCGTGCTCTTGCCGTCGCCTGGTTGGACGCTCGCCAAGAGCAGCGTGCGCGCTTTGTTGTTCAGTTGCGCGAAATCGAGATTGGTGCGCAGCGTCTTAAAGGCTTCAGCGACCGAAGACCTGGGGTTCGCCAGGGCCGTGAACGGGTTGAGCGACTTGATGTTATCGGTTCGGGAAACGAGGCCGAGCGTGGTAAGACCCACCGCTGCTGAGACGTGTTCCGGCGACTTGACTGTATCGTCAAGCCTCTCGGCAAAAAACGCCACGCCGACGGAGAGCACTACGGCGACAATCGCCGCGAGGAGCATATCGAGGAGTGGCTTCGGACGGAGCGGCGTATCGCTTGCCTGGGCCTCTGAAGCTACCAGGCTATTAGCAGATCGCGCCTCCGAGAGACGCACGTCCTGGTCGCTCTTCAGGAGGCTATCATAATTGGCGGAATACTGCTCGAGCAGGCTTTGCAGGCGATCTTTTTCTGCCACGTCAACTTCGCTTGTCTTGTCGCTCAGTTGGGTGATTTGCGCTTGCGTGGCGCTCATTTCGCCTTGCACTTTTTCCAGTTGCTGTTGGAGGTTCGCTTTGGTTGACGCGAACTGGGCGTCACGCCGGGAGGCAATCTCGGCGCTAAACTGTTTTACCAGTTCGTTGGCTATCGCTACCGCGCGCTCCCTCGTGGAGTCTTCGACGCTGACGGTCACGAGTTGCGTGTCGGCTACGACTTGAGTCTTTACCTTCTTCGCCAATTCCTGCACGCTCACTTTCAAGCCAAGCGAGTGAATTACCCGATTGAGGAGAGGGTGGCTATGCAGCAGTTGCGCGTAAGTATTAGCAACCTGCTCGTCACCCAGGAGCGAGGTGTAATCGGTAGCGTCGGATGCTGCTGCATTCTGCGCGACTACGAGGGTCGTGGTAGCAACGTATACAGGCGTCGTTAGCGCGCTAACCAATAATGAGCCGGCCACGCCGACGATCACGTAAAGAGCAGTCATCCACCACCAACGGCGGACCAGATGGGCAAAAGCTCTAAGTCTCATAACTCATCTCACTCTTCCTAATGTTGAGGGAGTCAGGAATCGGGAGTCGGGGATCGGAGCCAATAGTGAGTGAACCGATCCCTGATCCCTGATCCCTGATCCCTGATCCCCATGCCCGCCTGAACAGCGCCACAAGCAACAGCACACTACAGCCAGCGTTCGCCAGCGCCATCGCCAGGGCAAGACCTTGCGCGCCCCAAATTTTCATCATTGGAACGGCCAACGCGACATACAAGACCACGGTAGCCAGGCCCGCCAGTATAGGTAGGACTGTCGCTCGGAGCGCGTAAAATGCTCGCGCCAACAGCACGTTCATGCTCATGGGCACCAATGCGAAGCCATAAATACTCAGGAGATGAGCTGTAGCAAGCGAGTCGTCCCGACTGAAACTGCCTCGGCCAAACGCCAACGAGACGACTAGTGGGGCGAATATCCATAAGCAGAGCGCGATGGGCACGCTCAGGAGCGTTAGCTGGACCAATCCTTTACGTGTTGTAGATAAGAAATCGCCTGTATCGGCGCTTGCTGCCTGGCGGGTGAGACTGGGGAAAAGCACAGTGGTAAACGATGTTGCCACCACCGTTACAGGCAGAGTGTAAAGTTTGGTCGCGTAGGCCATTTGCGACAAGACGCCACCCGGCAAAGAGGAGGCCAGCAGACGTTCCAGAAGCAGCAGGGCTTGAGTAAGCGCCATATAGATTAGCATGGGCGCGGCAAGGCGCATCACTTCCCCGGCGTCCTGACGTTCATAGTCGGGCGACAGCAAGAGCACCGCCCGCCGGTAGGGTGCAGGCAAGGGCCATAGATTGATAACAAGTTGCAAAATAGCGCCCACCACCATTGCGAGCGCAACGACCCACAGACCCCAGGAAGACGCAAGCGCCAATGACGCCAGCATCGTACCACCAAACGCGAGCGAGCCAAGCGCGGGAATAACAAAGTTATGCCTGTAATTCAGCACAGCGCCGGCAGTTGCCGCCGGTCCAAGGAAGAGCAACATGGGCAGGCTGAGGCGTAAATATAGAGCCGCCGAATCGAGGCTGGAACCACCAAATCCGGGTGCGAGCACAGCCACAATGTTAGAAGCGAATAGCTCGCCTGCAACTGTGACCGCCAGCAATGCAGGCATAAACCATCTGCCAATAGAGACCAGTAGCCTCCTACCCTGCTCTGAATCACCCTCGCGGGCGAATACCGGCAGCAGGGCGGGCACAAAGCTGCCCGAAATTACCACAGAATAAAGCGCCATAGACGGAAACGTCCCCGCAAAAAATGCGTCGGTAACTTTAGATGTCCCAAAGAGCGCAGCCAGGCCCGCGTCTCTCAAGTAAGCCAGGAGATAACCAAGCGCGGTGAGAGCCATTAGCCAGGACACGGCTTTGCGTAGTTGTGTGGGCATAGGAGTGAGACGTGAAACGTGAAACGTGAAACGTGAATTACGATAATCACGTTTCACGCTTCACGCTTCTTTGCTTTTCTGGACGGCGTTCAGCA
>JBBQIC010000373.1:0-3592 GCA_038324555.1 Chloroflexia bacterium | reverse complement strand
CAGACCAAACAAAAGCTATCTTCGCTAAGGACACCAGGCATATACTCGTAGCCGACGACGACGCCGCGATACGCGAGATGGTACGCGCCTTACTTGAGGACGAAGGCTATAAAGTAAGCGAAGCTTCGACCGGGCAGGAAGCACTTGATGGCCTACAGGCAGGCGCCTTCGACCTCTTGATACTCGATATGCGTATGCCCGGCATGACCGGCCTTGACGTCCTCAAGCAACTGCGCGAGAAGCAGGGTGACCTTCCCGTCATACTCATGACCGCGCATGGCTCGCCCAACATCGCTATACAGGCGTCATCGCTCGGCGTTTACGGTTATATAACCAAGCCGTTTGAGACGGACGAGGTACTGAGCCAGATAGGGCACTACTTCGAAACCCGAAGGCTTCGAGAAGAAGTGCGTACGCTCAGGTCCCAGATCGAGCCGCGAGATCCGTCGGAACGTATCATTGGCAACTCGCCCGCGATGCACGAGATTTACATGATCGTCGGGCGCTCGGCCCAGACCGAGGCCACAGTGCTGATTACCGGCGAGACGGGCACCGGCAAGGAGCTTGTGGCGCAGGTCCTCCACTCCAACTCGACCTATCGGCATGGGCCGCTCATCAAAGTGAACTGTGCTGCCCTGCCCGAAACTCTGCTGGAAAGTGAGCTTTTCGGGCATGAAAAGGGCGCTTTTACCAGTGCATTGACCCAGCGCAAAGGCCGTTTCGAGATGGCTCATAAAGGCACGATCTTCCTGGACGAGATAGGCGAGATGTCTTTGAGCACCCAGCGCAAGCTATTGCGCGTGCTGCAAGAGCGGGAATTCGAGCGCGTAGGCGGCTCCCTGCCCATCAAAGTGGATACCAGGGTTATAGCTGCCACTAACAAGAATCTCGAAGCCGAAGTTGAGGCGGGCCGCTTCCGGGAAGACCTCTACTATCGCCTGAACGTAATACGGATAGCCATGCCGCCCATGAGCGAGCGCAAAGAGGACATCTCTCTACTCGTGGAACACTTCCTCGACAAACATCGTTACAACCCTAGCGCCCAGCCAGCACGCATCTCCGAGGAGGCGATGCAGGCTCTGATTAAGCATGATTGGCCCGGCAACGTGCGCGAGTTGGAGAACGCAGTGCAGCGCGCCGTGGTCATGTCGCAGGGCGGGGTCATAACCAGCGAACACATACTTATATCTAATATTATTGACCGCCAGGTTGTGGACATAGGACGGCTGATCCGCGAAGGCACACCGCTCGCTGAAATAATGGGCCAGACGGAGAAGATGGCGCTCACGGAGGCGTTACAGGCCGCCGAGGGTGACCGCAGCCAAGCATCACATATGCTAGGACTTGACCGGCCAATCTTCTACGAAAAGCTAAAAGAATACGGTTTATCCGCATAGCAAGCTTCGTAAGCGTCAAGATTAGGGGTATAATAGTAGGGGCAGGCCCCTGTGCCTGCCCTGTTTGCATACCCGGAAGTTGGTGGCAAGGAGAGAGGGCAGGCACAGGGGCCTGCTCCTACTATTACGATTGCACCCCTATTCTTCTGAAAATAGCAATATTGGGTGTAGGGGCGCTGCTTGCCGCGCCCTGGTGGCTTATCGAGATGCTTTGGTGGTCAACCACCAGGGCGCGGCAAGCAGCGCCCCTACGGGTTGCCGTATTTTCATTCCCGGTTGGTGGCCCGTAGGGTCATGAGTTATTCTGAACATTTACCTTACATCCGCCCATTCACTTTGGCACATATCTTGCTCGCTTAAACAGTTGGGTTCGCTATCTGGTTGTCTGTAATAATGCGGAACCTGCAAAGATTGAGGCCCGATTCTTGCTTACATAGCTGGTAATAGCCCATTGTAGGATTGCGAGGCATAATGGACCGCAAAGAAAGGGTATCTATCGCATTTTATAGGGAATAGGGTGAGGGAGTAGGGAGTGGTTTTGTCCTATTCCCTCACCCTATTCCCTATTCCCTGTCACTTTATATAAGGGAGGGCCTGGGATAACCTCCCGGCCATAAGAGTCATGAGTAAGATACTAATTGTTGACGACGAGCCTACGATTGTAGAATTGCTAGAAGAACATCTTCGCAGCGAAGGTTATGAGACCAACCACGCTTATTCAGGCGAAGAAGCGCTCCAACATCTGGAGGCCGATGTGCCCGACCTGGTGTTACTCGACCTGATGCTGCCTGGCATGGACGGTTACGAAGTGTGCCGCCTCATGCAGAAAGACTCTCGCCTGAACCACATCCCTGTGATCATGCTCACCGCGCGCAGCGCCGTGCAGAACAAGGTGTTGGGCTACCAGCGAGGGGCAGACGATTACGTGGTGAAACCGTTCGACCCGGACGAACTGAGCGTTCGCGTGCGCGCCCAATTGCACCACCTGTACCACGACCGCGTCTCTGAATTGACGGGGCTGCCCGGTTCGCAGGTGGTCGAGGACAAAATAAAGCAGCTTACCTCGGACAACAGCCGCCCCTGGGCCATCGTCTACGCCGACATAGAGAACTTTGCGGTTTACAACGAGAATTACTCGTTCCTTGAAGGCGACGAAATGCTGAAGATGGTTGGCCGCTCGCTAAGGGAGGCCATCCAGGAAGCAGGCGACCCTAACGGCTTTGTGGGCCACATGGGAGGCGACGAATTCGCGGCGCTCACCAGGCCACAGTATGTAGATAAGGTTGTAGAGACAGCCGAGCGCCTATTCAGCGAAGCCAGCCAGGACTTCTACTCGCCCGCCGACCGCGAACAGAACTACATGGTCAACATCAACCGCCAGGGTCTGCTCTCCCGCTCGAAACTGTGTTTGTTGAGGTTTGATGTTGTGACCAACGAGTCGGCTTAAGAATATTCAAAAACAAACATGAGACACTGCGAGTTTTATTTGATTCCTCTGTTATAGTGTACAATGATGTCCGTGTAAGGAGGCCACGCACAATATGCGCTCCAGCAGACACAATACAGGTGGCCTTTTCTCACTCCTACGACCCGCCCTGGCGTTCCTGAGCTTGTTTGCCATAGTCGTCATGGGCAGTGTTCGTGTGGCTGCCTGGCCTCCGACGGTGCAGCCTGCATCAGATGCGCCTCAGGCGCCACCTATGGAAGGCATCCGCCTGGCTACTACAACAGTCACGCCTTCCATTTCACCCACCCTCACCCCTACCCCCAGCCCCGCGCCAGGCTGCACACCGGCGTGGGAGGAGGTTGACAGCCCAAACCCCGACTCAGAGGACAACTTCCTCTTTGGCATAGCGGCAATCTCGGCCAACGACATGTGGGCGGTGGGCCGTTATCAAATCAACCCTTCTCGGACACTTACCCTGCACTGGGACGGCAACCAATGGAAACAGGCGCCTAGCCCGAACACGGGCACGGCGAACTTGCTTAGCGGGGTGGCGGGCGTCTCGCGCAATGACGTTTGGGCAGTCGGGTATTACAGCAGCCCAGGCGTGGAAGCAACCCTTGTAGAGCATTGGGATGGGGCCAGTTGGAGTATAGTTCCCAGCCCGAACGTAGGACCTGGATCGATCCTCAGCAAGGTAGCGGCAGTGTCAGCCAACGATGTATGGGCGGTGGGCCGTTACACGGAGGTA
>JBBQIC010000372.1:0-3629 GCA_038324555.1 Chloroflexia bacterium | reverse complement strand
TCTGTCCGCGAGGGTGCGGGCCAGTTCTGCCGACGAGGAGTACATGGCTTCGGTGTACCAGGTGTTCTGGCTCGCAAAGCCTTCGTGCTCGATGCCTATGGCTTGCAGATTGTAAGGGTAATTCCCAGCATGATAAGCAGTGTCGGCGTCTCGAACCATCTGGGTAATTTGGCCGTCGCTGCTCCGCGTAACGTAGTGGGCGCTGACCCCCGACTGTGGGTTCTGAAACCAGTTGATGGTCGCCTGGTAGCTGCCTTCGGTATCGTGAATGATGATATAGTTGACGCTATTACCGCTTCGCCCAGCTTGATAGTTGCCGGAGTACGCGGGAACGCAGAAAGCGGGACCATAATCTGTGGAGGCTGGCTGCTCCGAGTTTTGAGTTTTGAGTTTTGAGTTTTGAGTTGTTGTCACGTCTGAGTGTGGCGTAATGCTTAGTTCTTCACCTGCTTCGGTCGTGCCCTGGACGCCTTCTCGCAGGACGTTATAGACACTTTCAGTGTAGCTTGCGGCGACCGTAGGGTCGCTTATACCACTATAGCGCGCTATGGAGTCGTACCAGTCTTGCAGGCGGTCTCGATTGCCGTTCGCAGCTGTCCATTCATTACTAAGCAGAACAGCGCCGCCGAGAATATTGGTTGGTTGGTCCTCTTTCAGGCTGTCAGGCGGCTCTCTGAGCAGCTTGGCGGCTTGCAAGAGGCTCTTGCCACCCGGTGGGACGGTGAGGTGCATCATGCCGTAGCCGTAGTCCTGGGTGGCGATGCCAATTTGAGCTTGCCAATGCGTGTTTACGTAGGCTATGGCTAACAACAAATCGGACGGGACATTATATCGGTTGGCGGCCTGCTGAAAGGAGTCTCGCATCTTGTGTTCGGATGCTTCGCTCTGTCCAAGAGTCCGCCCAAAACTCGCCAACGCAGAAGTGGGGTGGTTTTGGATTACGGCGGGGGCGGGTAGTTGTTGAGCGGGATGCGCCTGGGCTTGCGGGGTTAGCAAGAGTGCAACGCCCAGCAGCAGCACTGTATGGGCAAGCGCCCTGCCAGTATTATGTCTGTTTGATGTTATAGCCGTTCTAGCTGTCATCCTTAATCCTCCTAGTTTCAGAGGACAATATTCTAGCAGACATTGATTACTATGTCTACTCATAAAGCACAAAATTTGACAAACCCCCTGCACATCGTGTATCATGCGCCTTGTGTCTGGTCCATGCGGACATTGCTGCCCGTTGAGGTAGCTCGTTTGGCAGGTAAGTTGCGGGTATTAGCGTGCACAACGGAGTGCGCACGGCATGTGCATGGCCGTAATAATCGTTAGCTACCCTTGAAGGTATCTTTCAACCTTCCAATTTTGCATTGCCCAGGAGGTAATTGCTCTATGTCCAACCCGCAAACGCGGGGCAGGGATAACAAAGGAAAGACTCCGGGTCTTCCCATGGAGAACAGCCGGAATACGGCGCACAACCATGGCGCGAGGGAGATCCAGCAGGGGGGTCTATCAATGCCTGCATCAACGCCAGAGGACCACGCTCAGAAGGCCCTCAACGATGCGCAACATGGTCTACACTCTCTGCTCAACCCACCGATAGAAGAAGACCAGCCTCACATTATTTCCCTGTCAGGAGCCGCCCGCAATCAAAGGCGGGGCCGTGTGGCTGGGCCAGCCGTAGGCCCGACTGACGATGGACGATGGACGATAGGTCCTGAGCTTGCGAAGGATGGACGGCGGCTAGCAAGCAATAATAAGAATAGGCCGCAGACCACCGACAGCCAACTTTCCATCGTCCATCGTCCATCGTCCATCGTCCATCCCCAATCGCCGCTCACCCGCCCGTCGCCCATTACGCGGGGTCGCAATGTCTTAGCCACCCAAACGAGAAACAGCATGGAGTCCGTGCGTGAACACGGCAAGATGCTCGTCTATCCGGTGGATGACGAAGATGTGATCGGCATGGATGCGCAGGCCGCGCAGATTATGCGACGCTCTGCCTCCCAGTGGTTGACGCGCTACGCCACTCACATGGTTATCCTGCTCGTCATTGGCCTACTAGCAGCATTCGGCGGCCTCAAGACCTTTACGGTCGCGCAGGCTTACCCCCATAGTTTGCTGGCGGGCAGCCCCTACACGGGCACCGACTTTACAGACGACGCAGACAACCAATCCACCAACGGCAAGCCTGACGCGGACAGCCAGGACCTTCAACTCACTCTGCCGCGCACCGAATTGGGAAGCGCTGTCCCGCCCTCGGCTAATGCCAATCGGCAGCAGGTATCCCCAGGCAGCGATGTCACGGGTCAACAGGCCCAAGCGCCCAATCCGGCGAAGAGCGCAGACGTAAACCGCTATACGGTCGTTGACGGCGATACGATAGACAAGATAGCCCAGAAGTTCAACGTAATGCCTGAGACCGTCATGGGTTCTAACGGCATATTCGATTCGCAAGAAATCCTGGCCCCTGGCCGCGTATTCGTCATCCCTCCCATAGACGGCATGTACTACGTGGCCTCCAAGAATGATACCGTCGCTGGTGTGGCCCAGAAGTTCCAGGTGGAACCTAACGCCATCACCTCTTACAGCGCCAATAGGGTCGGATCCGACGGCTCGCTACAGGAAGGCACGCCGCTCGTGATACCGGGTGGGATGATGCCGGAGCGCGAGACTACCCTTGCGTATACGGTCCAGCCCGGCGACACTCTGAAAAGTATTGCTACCAGATTCGGTGTAGACGTGCCGACCATGGTCAACAGCAACGATATACCAGACCCTGACAACTTGCAGCCGGGGGCCGAGTTGCGCGTCTTGCCGGTGCAGGGTATGGAATACAAAGTGAAGGCTGGTGACACGGTCATCACGATAGCCGACCGCTACGGCACTACACCGCAGATGATACTCGACTATCCTCCTAACAACCTTGGTCACGACGGCGCTCTGCAAGTAGGGCAGGTTATACTTCTGCCTGGGGGCAGCCCGCCGCAAGTGGTAGCCGCCGCTCGCGTGCAACCTAGCTCGCGCGGCGCTGAACGCCCTGCCGAGCGTCAGCCAGACCAGCCACAACCGCCACAGCCTAAGCCGCAGCCCAATCCACCACAACCCAAGCCGCAGCCGTCAAAGCCGTCAACATCGGGCGGCACCTCTCCGAAGGTGGGCACGGGTCATATGATGTGGCCTGTTGACGGCACTATTACTCAGTATTTCACCCGCAGCCACAATGGCCTGGATATAGCCATAAGCGCGGGCACGCCCATACACGCGGCGGACTCCGGACAGGTCATCTGGGCCGGGTGGCGCACGGACGGCCTCGGCTATTGCGTGATGATAGACCACCAGAACGGCTACACTACGGTGTATGGCCACATGATACGCCAACCAGCAGTTTATGTGGGGCAATACGTCAGGCGCGGCCAGGTGATAGGCTACATCGGCTCTACGGGACACTCCACAGGCCCGCACGTCCATTTCATGGTCAAGCACGGAAGCGGCGACAGCCACGAATACCGCAATCCACTGGCTTATTTAGGGAGATAGACCCGCTTGAACTTTCTTTCTCGCGGGGAGGCCAACAAACATAGCGATTGGCCTTAACAGAGGAAACGGACCCGTAGGGGCGCACGGCCGTGCGCCCCTACGGGTCC
>JBBQIC010000371.1:0-3730 GCA_038324555.1 Chloroflexia bacterium | reverse complement strand
TTCATCGCGCTACTAAGCTCGCTGATCACTACCATCCCTGCCACGCCCGGAGGGGCTGGCCTGGTAGAGGGAGCTGTAATCTTCTCCCTCGGCCTCTTCTTGAAGGACCAGCCACACCACCTGGCCGTGTCCATCGCTCTGCTCGACCGCCTTATCAACTATTGGAGCCTGGTAGTCGGTGGGCTGGTGCTCTATCTCTTCAGTAAGCGAAAGTGAGGTATGGAATAGGGTGAGGGAATAGGGTGAGGGAGTAGGATTAAGAACTATTCCCTCACCCTACTCCCTCACCCTACTCCCTATCGTGAAGATCGCTATAGACTACACCACCGGCATCTATCCAGGCGCGGGGGTGGCGCGTTATACTCGTTCGTTGGTGGCTTCGCTGGCGGAGATTGATGCGCGTAACTATTACTCGCTGTTTTATGCAGCCAGGGGTCTGCCGCGCTCCACGCCGGAGGCGAGCCAGGCTGAGGCGCTTTTCCGTAAGCACGCTAACTTTCGGGCCGTGCCTGTGCCGATGTCGGTGCGCCAGATGTTCGGAGTGTGGCAGAGATTGCGTGTGCCTTTGCCCGTTGACCTGTTCGCAGGAAGATGCGATGTTGTGCATTCGCCCGACTTCGTTTCGCCTCCTCACCGCACGGGCGCGGACGTGATTACGGTGCATGACCTCTCCTTCCTGGTTGTGCCGGAATGCGCCGAACCGAAACTGGCCGCGTTTCTGGGCAAAACGGTGCCCGGGGCCGTGCGCCGAGCAGATCGTATCATAGCCGTCTCCCAGCAGACCAGGAACGACTTAATACGCCTTCTCTCTGTGCCCCCTGATAAAGTGACTGTGGCCTACAATGGTGTAGATGCCAGGTTTCGGCCTATGCAGCCTGACAGTGCAGACTTGGAAGCACTGAGACGCAAGCTGGGCCTTCCAGAGCGTTTTATCCTGCATGTGGGCACTCACGAGCCGCGTAAGAACCTGGTGAGGCTCATAGAGGCATATGGGCAATTGGTGGGCGTGGGTGGTGGGGTAGGGGCAGGAGCGCAATGGAGCGAAGCGAAATCCCGTGCGCCCCTACGGGCGGTTGGTTTATTGGACGTGGCCCTTGTGCTGGCAGGGCGCAAGGGTTGGCTGTCTGAGCCTATTTATTATGCGGTAGAACAGGTGAACAGCCAGGGAGGGAGGGTTATCCTGCTGGATTTCGTAGATGATGCTGACCTGCCTATGCTATATAATATGGCAAGCGTGTTCGCCTATCCCAGTATCTACGAAGGCTTTGGGATGCCCGCCGCCGAGGCGCTTGCGTGTGGAGTGCCCACTCTCGTCTCGGAGGACGGAGCGCTGCTGGAAGTCGTCGGGGATGCGGCGCTAACAGTGAATGCTCAGTCTGTGGAAGATATAACCCTGGGCCTGGAACGTCTATTGACTGATGAAACGTTAAGGGAAAAGCTTGCTCAGGCGGGTCCGCCACAAGCTGCGCGGTTCACCTGGGAGGCGGCGGCCCAAACGGTGCTACAAGTCTACGAACAGGTAGGAGCATGAAACCATAATGTCACAGGCGGAAGGCGACCCGTTCGACCGGCTATATGTGCGCTGGGCAAAACATGCGCGACATGAAAGCGAGAACCCCCCTTCCCGCGAACGATGGGACGCTATCGTGCTGCGCCTAATATTGAGCGAAGACCCGGATCGCATGAGGCGCTACCGGCAGATAGAGGCGAGCGGGCGAGAGAGCCTGGGCGCGGACGCATTTGAACTATGGCGTAAGACGCCCTCCTACACGCCTAACCTATCGGTACCCGCGTCCGGTTTCCAGGAATACGAGATAGCGCAGCGCGGCTCGATGCGCCGCCTGATGGAGAGCCAGGGGCTTTTGGACAGGTATAATGCCGTTATAGCAACGCAAGGAGCGCGCCAACTCACCGACGCAGAGAAAGCCAGGGCCAGGCACGCCCAGCAGCAGGTAATGATGATAGGCTGCGCGGGCATTGGCTTCATTGTCTTTATGATGCTTACGGTGATGCTGATAATTGCACTAAAACTGCTCTGAAGACGATGGACGATGGACGATGGCTCTCAATCGTCCATCGTCCATCGTCCATCGTCCATCGTCCATCGTCCATCGTCAAACATTTGACTGATATTCCAACCACAACATCACCACAAAAAGGCTCTGCCGCACGGCGAGTGGCTGCTAATGCGCTCAATCCGTTCGCGGCGCAGATTGCCACCAAGCTACTGATGCTTGGGTATGGCATCGCGCAGTACAGGTTTATCGGCGGCGGCAAGGGGCACCTTGGAGACTACTTCCTCGCGGCGCTTGTGTTCCTCTATACAAGCACTATCTCCGACTGGGGGTTGAGCACACTGCTCACGCGGGAGGTAGCCAAAGATCGCGGCGTTGAAGGTGAGGCTGAACGTGTTGCCTTGATTTTCCGGCAGACGTTATCGCTGCGCATATACATCAGTCTGGCGCTTCTCTTGCCGGTGTGCCTGTTCGTTATCGTCTATGCCGCGCTGTTCAAGCTGAGTCCTGACGGCGCGTGGGCCACTATTATCCTCACAGTGGCACTGCTCCCTGGCGCTTTCTCAGGGTCTGTTACGTCGCTATTGTTCGCCTACGAGCGGATGTCGCTGCCCGCGATTATCGGTATCGCCACTTCGTTCATGAACGTGGCTCTTGGGATAGCAAGCCTGCTGCTGGGCTGGGGAATTACCGGCCTGGCGACGGCGGCATCTGTTACCACGCTCTTCACCGCAATCATCTTCTGGCGCGTTTTGCATCGGGATTTCCCCGGTTTGCGCCTCAACGCTGCTGTGCTGCGTATTAGCAAGCGGGAGACCATAGGACTGCTGAAGGCGGGCTGGCCGTTGATGCTGAACGCCCTGCTGGTGGGCCTCTTCTTTCGCGTTGACCAATTCATTATCAAAGCAAACGTGGGCAGACGCGATGGTAACATGACCGCCCAGGAAGCCGAGAGAGCCAGCAGTCTGGCAGTGGAACGCTATCAGGCCGCTTATAGCTTTCTCAATTTCGTGCTGCTCATTACCCCTGCGGTCACGCTTGCGCTGTTCCCTCGCATGGCCCGCCACGCCGCCAACGACCGCCCGCGCCTGGCGTTTGAATACACTTTCGCGCTGAAGGCGCTCCTTATTCTCTCCGTGCCTATCGTGCTTCTCACTGTCTGGTTCGCGCCGCTTCTAATCACGGTCGTGACGGGAGGCAAGCAGAATTACCTGCCGGACTCAGCGATTGCGCTGCAAATACTGATCTTCTTTCTGCCTTTCAGCTTCGTGAATGGGGTCACTCAGTATGTGCTGATCGCGCTTGACCGCCAGCGCCTGATCACCAGGGCTTTTGCCGCGACAGTCGTATTCAATGTAGCGGCCAACCTCCTATTAGTGCCCTTGCTTGGGATAAACGGCGCGGCCCTGACGACCGTTTTGAGTGAGTTAGTGTTGCTCGGCCCCTTCTTGCGCTGGACGGGGCGCGAACTTGGCGGCATATCTATTGCCCAAATAGCCCTCAAACCGCTCGTTGCAGGACTGGTTGCGGGTGGATTGGGTTGGAGCCTACAAGGTATTGCTCAACGCTGGTCGTCCGGTTGGATGGATATGACCCTGTATAGCATAGCAGGGCTTCTGCTTGTCGTGGTGTATGCGGGCGCGCTGTTACTCGAACGACCATTTACGGAGACGGAGCGAACCGTTCTAAAGGGCGCACTGCGGCGGAGAAGCTAG
>JBBQIC010000370.1:0-3854 GCA_038324555.1 Chloroflexia bacterium | reverse complement strand
TGATGCCCGGCGACGAGTGGTTGCTGGACAACTATCACATCGTGCGTGACACGGTAGCCGAGATACAGGTAGACCTGCCACGTCGCTACTATCTTCAACTCCCACGACTGGGTGACGGGCAGTGGACGGGATACCCGCGCGTCTATGCCGCCGTGCGCGAGTTGATACTCCACACCGATGGCGTTATTGATGCTCTCAATATAGAGGCGTTTATACACGGCTACCAGTCTGCCCTTCCTCTTGACATCGGCGAGTTGTGGGCCGTGCCCGCGATGATCCGCCTTACTCTTGTCGAAAACCTGGCCCGCCTGGCGCAAGTGACAATTAGCACCAGACGCCACTTGGAAGCGGCCAACGCGTGGGCCGACCGCCTGATATCAATTGCTGAGAGCGACACGCTCTCGCCCGGTGAGACCATCAAGCTACCGACGGAGCTTCAACGCGACGTAGAACAGCTTACGCAGACCTTCGTGGCGCGCCTGTTACAGCGTTTGCGTGAGGCTGGTCCGGCAATAGCGCCCGTTCAGACATGGCTCGAAAGGGAGTTGGCAAGCGCGGGGTCCAGCCCGGAAGAGGCGATACGGGCGGAGTTCGGCCAGCACTCGGCTCTCCAGGCTTCAGTCGGCAACACGATTAGCAGTATGCGCTGGCTGGCGGCAACCGACTGGGCCGATTTCGTGGAGCGCCACAGCGCGGTCGAAGCACTCTTACGCACCGATCCGGCGGAGGTCTACCCACAAATGGACTTCGCCACTCGTGACGGCTACCGCCATACCGTCGAGCGCATAGCGCGGCGATCTCGTAAGTCCGAGATAGCGGTGGCCGAACGAGCGCTCCAGTTCGCCCACGCCGCGAAAGAGGATAACCCGGACGACCTCCGCCGCTCGCACGTTGGCTACTATTTAGCGGCACGTGGCATACATCAGTTACGAGCCGCTACGGAGTATAAGTCACGCCTGGGCGAGACATTGTCGCGCTTCATAAGGGCATATCCTACGACAGTTTATATAGGGTCTATTTTCTTCTTTACTGCCCTGGTATTGGTGGCGGCGTTCCTTTTCGGTTTCGACGGCGGAGATTTACGTACCTATCCGCTGTGGATCACACTGGCCGTGCTCCTCGCCGTCCTGCCCGCGAGTGAACTTGCCGTACGCCTGGTAAATCTCGTCGTAACACTGCTGCTGCCGCCCAGGGTGCTCCCCAAGCTTGACCTGTCAAGCGGCATCCCCGTGGAATGCAGCACGTTTGTGGTTATACCTACCCTCTTCAAGAGCATAGAGGACGTGCAGCCCCTCATAGAGCATATCGAAGTGCTATTTCTTGCCAATCAGGACCCCAACTTGCGCTTTGCCATTCTAAGCGACTTCGCCGATGCGCCTCAGGAAGAGATGGACGGCGACGCCGCGCTGCTAGAGGCGGCGTGTGATGCGGTGCGAAACTTGAACTCCAAACATGCAGGGTTCCCTTTAGGGAGTGGCTCGGACCGCTTCTACCTCTTCCACCGCAAGCGGCAGTGGAACTCCAAAGAAGGGCCACGAGGTCAAGGGGTGTGGATGGGCTGGGAAAGGAAGCGCGGCAAGCTGGCAGATTTCAACGCGCTTCTCAGAGAGAGAGACGACCTGAATACGGAGCAGAACCCGTTCACCACGCAAGTAGGCGACCTTGCTCCTCTCGCCCGCACTCGGTACGTGATCACGCTCGACACCGACACTGTCCTGCCCAGGGACGCGGCCCACCGCCTCATAGGAACCCTGGCCCACCCACTCAACCACGCAGAGGTGGACACACAGTCTGGCACTATCACTGTAGGATATGGGATACTCCAGCCGCTCGTTGACACCACCTGGGAAAGCGCGGGCAAAACTCCCTTCTCTCGCCTCTTCTCCGGTCATACAGGCGTTGACCCCTATACTACGGCGGTCTCCGACGCCTATCAGGACCTCTTTGGCGAGGGGATATTTATCGGCAAAGGGATATACGATGTAGACGCCTTCGAGGAAGCCACAAGGGGCAGCTTTCCAAAAAACGCGATTCTGAGCCACGACCTGCTAGAGGGAGCCTACGCGCGTGTGGGGCTTGTCAGCGATATAGAGCTATATGACGACATCCCCGCGCGCTATGACGTGTATGCGGCACGCTCGCACCGCTGGGTGCGCGGCGACTGGCAGATAGCTGGCTGGATATTCCCATTTCGGATTTCGGATTTCGGATTTCGGATTGGAAGACCTCGCCAATCTGGAATCATAGCTGGGGAACCTGGCCGAACGAAAATCCAAAATCCAAAGCTTGCCTTCGAACAGAGTAAAGGGTCCAAAATCCGAAATCCGAAATCCGAAATCCGAAATCGAAACACCCTCACTCCCATCAACCGATGGAAGATAGCGGATAACTTGCGCCGTTCGCTGGTCGCCCCTGCCTCGGTCCTGTTGCTCGGCATTGGCTGGGCCGCGCCCGTGCTTTCTCCCTCCTTCTGGACCTTTCTTGTCCTGCTGACCTACGCTTTCCCACTCTATTCGCACCTGCTGACGGCTATCCCACGCAAACCAGCGGGTACACTGTGGTCTCGCCACCTCTCTGCCGTATTCGCCGACGCGCTCACTAACTTGCTGCACCTACTCTTGACCCTCACCTTCCTGGCGCATACCGCATACCTGATGCTTGACGCGGTGGTACGCACGCTGGTTCGGATGCATATCACCCATCGTCACCTCCTCGAATGGGTAACGGCGAGCGAGGCGCAACGCACGCTTGGCAGCGCGCCGCTAGACTTCTTGAAGCGCATGTGGCAGGCTCCCGCCTTGTCGGCCATTATTGTCGTGCCTATAGCTGTGTGGAGACCCGAAGCGGCTCCGTTTGCGGCCCCTTTCCTCATTGCCTGGGCACTCTCGCCGATTGTTGCTTATCTTGTGAGCAAGCCTCCCGTGCCTGAGACGTATACCGTTACCGAAGACGAACGACTCTATTTGCGGCGCATGGCCCGCAAAAGCTGGAGCTACTTTGAGGAGTTCGTCGGGCAGGAAAACCGTTGGTTGGCCCCCGACAACTTCCAGGAGGAGCCGAAGGGTGTGCTGGCGCATCGCACCTCGCCTACCAACATGAGCTTACTGTTACTGTCCACTCTTTCGGCGCATGATCTGGGGTATATCACATTGTCGGAATTGGCGGCAAGGATTGACCGCACCCTGTTGAGCATGGAGGGACTTGAACGATACAACGGCCACTTCTACAACTGGTACGATACCTTATCGGGCGCTCCTCTGCCGCCTAAATACATCTCCACCGTGGATAGCGGTAACCTCGCAGGGCACCTGTTGGCGCTCAAGAACGGGCTTGGGGAGCCTGAACTGTTAGCCGCGCCAATCTTCTCCCCGCAGTTAGCGCAGAACCTACACGATCTAACAGAGCTTGTCAGGGCCGAGTTGGGGGCGTTGAGCGCCGAGCGTCAGGGGCCATTACATGCCGAGCAGCGTTCGACGTTGGACGCTCTGATGAAGCTGGCCGAGACGATCACGGCCCTGGTACAATCCACGCCCCAAACAGTGCCTGAGTGGAGTAAGCTCACAAGTTCGCTCGGTCAGCTTACGACCAATCTGGCAAGCGAGGCTCGCCGCCTGATCGGTGGTAGAGGCTGGGAAAATTCTTCGGAGCGTAGTGTCGCTGCTAATGGGCGACGCTATTCTTCAGTCCAGGAACTTGCCTACTGGGCCGACAGTCTGGCGCGTGTTGTCAAGGCGCTGGACATTGAGATAGGCAACCTGGCGCCATGGGCCAACATGCTCGAGGCTCCTCCCTCTTTACTCGTCAGCGACGAGCGACCTGAGATAGCCGCCCACTGGGCCAGGCTGAGGAAGCTG
>JBBQIC010000369.1:0-3872 GCA_038324555.1 Chloroflexia bacterium | reverse complement strand
TGGTTTGACGCTCATCAGGCTCCTACCCAAGCCACGAGCCTTGACAGTTGAAGCCGTGCCAGGAGCCGCGCCTGCTCCCGAAGCTATGAGCAGGCGCACCTTTACGAACGGCCTCATGGGTGGCGCTATCGCTGTGGTCGGAGGCGGCGTGCTCTGGCTTGGCATTAGAAGCTTGCTGGCTCCCCCTCCTAACGCTGGGGTGCAAGTCGTCGAGGATCAAGCGCAGCCCACACCCGAAGGAACAGCCGTAGCCCAGGCCCAGCCGACCGCATCGGGCAAGCATCAGGTAGAAACCGGGCCTACGGCGGAGATGACCGAAGTGCCGCCCACGCCGCCCGTGCCCCCCGGCTTCGAGGGCGTGAAGCCCAAGCTGGTTCCCCAGGTTACGCCAGTGGAAAGCTACTATATCACCACCAAAAATTATATTGACCCAACGGTGGACGGCAAGTCCTGGAAACTCGACTTCAAGGGCATGGTGAACAACCCTTACTCGTTGAATCTGGCCGATCTGCAAGGAATGACCTCGATGGACCGCGTAGAGACATTGGCCTGCATCAGCAATCCCGTCGGCGGCTCGCTGATAGGCAACGCGCAATGGAAGGGCGTGGATTTCGCGCAGATGCTCAAGAAGGCCAAACCCCAGGCAGGGGTGGTGGACGTGGTTGTTCGCGCCGCCGATGGCTATGCCGATAGCTTTCCTTTATCGGCAGCCCTCAATAACGAATGCGTGCTGGTGTACGAGATGAACGGTAAACCTTTGACTCAGAAGCACGGCTACCCGGCCCGCCTGCTTGTGCCCGGCATTTATGGCATGAAAAACTGCAAGTGGCTCACCAGCGTCGAACTCGTAAATTACGACTTCAAGGGCTACTGGGAGAGCCAGGGCTGGAACGACGTTGCCCACTATCAGACGATGTCGCGCATTGACTACCCTGACACCGACCGCATTGACGCCAAGCCGATCTACGTTGGCGGCGTGGCCTTCGCGGGCGACAGGGGTATAAAGCGCGTAGAGGTGAGCGCCGACGGCGGCAGCACATGGCACGACGCGCAGGTCCGCCAGCCAATGGGCAAGTACACATGGGTGCTGTGGACCTATCCCTGGCTGCCAAAGGCGGGCGCTTACACACTCAAGGTGCGAGCCACCGACGGCAAAGGCCAGGTGCAGAACGCCGATGAGCACGATACCTACCCCGATGGATCAACCGGCTACCACACCATGCAGGTCCGTGTCGGCTAACCGACAAAGAATATCCCACCGCAGAGGCGCAGAGAGCGCAGAGGACCAATAAATAATAGGGGTACTCTGCGCTCTCTGCGCCTGATATGTAAATAGGGATCAGGGATCAGGGATCGGGGTGGGTAGGGGCGCACGGCCGTGCGCCCCTACGGGTGCGTTCCCATTTTCATCCACGGGTGGTGTGCCCACGCTCATAGTTACTCTGCGGTGCATAAAGTTGCTAAAGCAATCTGATCCACTTCATAGCGAAAGCGATACTGAGTAACAGAATAGCCCCAACGATGGAGCTTATTACCACGTAACGCCAGTTGCGGTCAATCACATAGGCGATAATCTCAACCAGCAAAGTAATGCCAGGAGTGGCGAGCAGCAGCAGCACGCCCAGGTTTAGAAGGGCCAGGGGATTTCCGGCCAGCAATTGAGAGAAGACGGCATCGAGGGGCAGGCTCTTCTCCATCGTTGTGGATCCGCCGGGCGCACCAATGGCGAGCCACCAGAGCAGGCCACCGCCCATCGCCGTGAAACTGGAATACATCCCCACTTTCAACGTGAACGCCGCCCACCTGTAAGTGCGTATATCCTTATCGGAGCCGACCGGCCTCAAGTAACCTCCTTCTCCAAAGCTTTTTGTGATCCACAAAATGCTTCAGAAATGCCACTGTGACAGAGGAACTATAAAGCAAAAGGACAAAGAAGCCAATCCCATGCAGGATTGGCTTCTTTGTCCTTTTGCTTTATTACATGCCCATTGAGGGTGTTTGCAAAGCCGAGGCGGGCAACACTATGTGGAACGCCGCGCCCTCACCGGGGACCGACATGGCGCTGATAGTGCCCCCGTGCGCTTCTACGATACCCTTGGCTATAGCCAGGCCCAGACCCGTGCCCGGCGTGGCTGCGCGGCTGTCGCGCGTGCGCGCGGGTTCCCCTCTGTAGAAGCGGTCGAAGACGTGCGGCAGGTCGCTCTCCTGTATGCCCTCGCCAGTGTCGGCCACGATAAGTTCTACCCTACTGGGCGTGCCACGCACCGTAAGGGTTATGACGCCGTCGGTGGGCGTGTGGCGAATGGCGTTTTGTATGAGGTTATATAGCACGCGCTGCATACGAGGCGCGTCCAGCGATACGCGCGGGGGAATGCCTTCCACGTTTCCTTGCAGGCGCACGTTCTTCTTCTCGGCCTGTGGAGACATGCTTTGCAGGGCGTCGGAGACGAGGTCCGCCAACGAGGTAGGCTCGAAATGCAGCCGCAGTGCGCCTGCGTCTATTTGCGAAAGCTCGAACAAGTCGTCTATCAGTGTGGTGAGGTGATAGGCTTCGTTCTGGATGGTATGCAAGTAGCGCGAGATGGTATCGGGGTCGCTTACTATGCCGTCGTTCAGGGCTTCGATCATAGCGCGCATACTGGCGAGGGGCGTGCGTAGGTCATGCGAAACGGCGGCTATCAGATCGCGGCGCGAGGCTTCAAGCCGGTCTCTCTGGGCCATCGCTCGGTCAAGCTCCCCTACCATAGAGTTGAACTCTTCTCCCAACCTGCCGATCTCGTCACGCGAGTTTTCCGCGACGCGGGCGTTCAGATCGCCTTCGGCTACGCTTCTTGCTACGGTCAGCAAATTGCGTAGGCGCGACACCATGCTATGCGACAGGAAGAATGCAAAAAAGAGCGAAATAATGGCGGAGAAAAGCAGCAGTATGGTCAGTAGAGGAAGATCGTGCTCCTTGTTCAGGAACATCCTATATGAGGCGTACCAGACGTTTACGCCCACAACCGCCGCGCCCGCAAGATAGACCAGCGACAGGGTGATAGCGAGCGACGGGATGCGAGTGCCCAACCCAACCAGGAACGCCGCCGCGCCCAGGCCGACAGACACCCCACCCGATATAAGCAGAAACGTCATCAGGTCCTGCAAATCCTTGGGCATCGGGAATAACGTCATCCCGAAGGTGCGCGCCGCGTAAACCAGCGCCACCACAAGCGCCACGATCAAACCCGCCAACGCCCACCCCGCGCCGCGCATCAACAACAGCGCCCAGCGCCGAGAATTGGAGGTCGGTGGTTTGGTGGTATATGGTTGCATAGGCTACGTATCCTGTTCCGATGCGAAACGTGAAACGTGAAACGTGATCATCGTAATTCACGTTTCACGTTTCACGTTTCACGCATTACTTCTCAAACTTATACCCCACGCCCCATACCGTCTTGATGTACCTGGGCCTCATGGGGTCTGGCTCTATCTTTTCGCGCAGGCGGCGAACGTGTACCGTGACCGTAGAGGTGTCTCCGTAATATGAGTAGTCCCATACCTGGTCGAGAAGCTGCGTGCGAGTGAACACTTCCAGAGGGTGGCTCGCCAGGAACACGAGCAGGTCGAACTCCTTGGCGGTTAGCTCTACCATGCCCTTGCCGTCGGTCTCGACCGAGCGGGTGCGCGGGTTTATCTTCAGGCCGGAGAAGCGCAGCACCGAGTCGGCTCCCGGCTCCGGGGGGACGACAGCCGATGCTCGCCGCAGCACCGCCTTAATGCGCGCTACAAGCTCGCGCGGGCTGAACGGCTTGGTAAGATAGTCATCGGCTCCGATGCCAAGCCCCACCAACTTGTCGGTCTCCTCACCCTTGGCGGTCAGCATGATAATCGGT
>JBBQIC010000368.1:0-3883 GCA_038324555.1 Chloroflexia bacterium | reverse complement strand
ATCGTACTCCCAGAGTTGCGTCTGTATGCCGCCAAAGCCTCCCGAGTCGCTGCCGCCCGCCAGGTATATTTTGCCGTCATAGTAACCCGCAGCCATCATCCATCGGGCGGCGGGCATGAGCGCGGCCTCGGACCATGTGCCTGTGGCTATGTCATAGACTTGCGTATCGTTGAAGACGTTGGGGCTGCTGTAGCCGCCAAAGACGTATATCTTGTTGTTGATCGGCGAGTACACCAGGGCTGGCCCAATGGCGGGGACGGGCATCGGCGTGAGCGTTGTCCACGTATTGGTTGCCGGGTTGTAGCGCGAAAAGCGGTCAAGCGCGCCTATCGCCAGGTTCGAGCCACCCGCCGCGTAAGCATATGTGCCATCGCTGTCCATGCTGAAGTTGCGCGCCGCGAGAGGCAGAGGGCTGGCAACGGTCCACGAGCCGAACGTGCCGCTTGTACAAGTAGGAGTGATAGTAGCGGTAAGGATAGGCGCTCCTGAGCGGGGGGGATCAGGAACCGATCCCATGTCAAGGGCCGCACGAGCCGCCGTGCTCGCGGAAAGCGACAATGCTCCCCATACCCCCAGCCCGGACACGGCAAGAAGCAGAACCAGAACCACCAGCCGCTTGCGCGCTGTAAATCTCATCTATTGATTTCCTTCCATGTCCTAGCATCTCTGAGAATTCTAAATATAAAGCAAACACCAAATCAGTTTAGCTGATTTGGTGTTTGCTTTATTGGTCTATTACGGATTAGTGATAGCCCTATAGACAATCACGCTAATCTGCCCACGAGTGGCGTTGTTGTCCGGGCGGAAAGTGCCGTCACCATAGCCTGTGACGATACCGTGGTTGAAGGCTGTCTCTACGTAGCCATAGAACGTGGAACCTTCGGGCACGTCGGTGAAGTGAGGCCCGCCTGTCGTATCTATAGGCCAGCCTTGGGCCAGCACTATTATCTTGGACAACTGCGCCCTCGTTACGTTGTTGTCCGGGCGGAAGGTGCCGTCGCCGTAGCCGGAGATAATCGCGTGGTTGTAAGCTGTCTCTACATAGCCATAGAAGGTAGAGCCGTCGGGCACGTCTGAGAAGTGAGGTCCGCCTGTCGTATCTATAGGCCAGCCCTCGGCGAGGACGATTATCTTGGTGAGTTGAGCGCGGGTTGTGTTGTTGTAGGGGCGGAAAGTGCCGTCTCCATAACCGGAGATGACGCCTGCGCAGTACAGGTAATGTACAGCCTCGTAGAAGTAATCATTAGGGTTCACATCGCTGAAGTTCATCGCACACGGAGTAACAGTAGGCGTACTGGCGACCGGAGTGTTGGTAGGCGATGCTGTGTAGGTAGGTGATATTGTGCGGGTAGGAGTTATTGTGCGAGTGCGGGTCGGCACCGGCGTGCCACCGCCGTATGTGCCGCGCACCACGTATACATCTTCTCCGTTGCCTGCTCGTGTATCGGTCCACACGCCATAGACGTTGCCGCTATGGGCTGTCACGTTGATGTAGTCTCCGGCGGCGCGGTTGTAGCTGCTGGGTATGCCTATGCGCAGGTCGCTGGTCGCTGTGGTGATGCGCACGGCATCGCTCCAGGTGGCTCCATCATCTGTTGATTGGCTATAGTAGATGTTGAAGATGCTGGTATTGGCGTTCTCGCGGTCGTCATACCAGATGGCGTGGAATATGCCGTTTTCGTCCGCTTCCACCCAAGGTTCTACCTGGTATGTGTTGGCTACGCTCGAAGGAGCCAACTGTGCCGCCACGCTCCATGTCGCGCCGCCGTCCGTGGACCGAGTGTAGTAGATCAGCGCTTTGCCTGTCCTACCATCGGACCAGGTGATTACCATGCTGCCATTGGTGCGATCCACGCCCGTAGCGGGTAGTGCGCTGAGCCGCCAGATGCCGCAACCTGAGTTGTCAGGCGGGCAGGGAGGAGAACTCTGTGAAGATACGGACTGAGGGTTGCCGAAGGTAACTCCTCCGTCCGTAGAGCGGCGGTAGGTCACTCCACTAGTGCTGTAAGTGACGAGCACGTCGCCATTAGGAAGCACCACAGGCATGGGAAACTGAGAGGCAGCGTATGTAGTCGTCGGTTGGGACCATGAAGCGCCCCTATCCGACGAGTAATTGAGACGCCAGACGTTGCCTGAGCCGAAGTCCATCCATGACGTATAGAGTCGGTGATAATAAGGAGAGGAGGGGAAGTTGTCTACCCATGTCCACTCTTTGTCGGTATTCGGGTTGGTGCCCGGCAGGTGGACGCCGGGAGAGAATGTGATCCCACCATCAGTAGAAGCAGCCACCTGAATGCCAGGAGCGCCGCCACTGCCGTAAGGGAGGGAAGTGACGTAGCAGATGCCGTCGTCGCTAAAGTTGACGACAGGATCGCTAGAGAAGCCGGAGACAGAAGGAGCAAAAGGAAATATCTGGTTTAGCCAACTGACCCCGCCGTCGGTGGAAGAGTATATCCAGGTCTGCTTGGTGTTGGTGCCCCCTCTTTCATCTTTAGCAGAGGCCACGACGTTCAAAGGATTGGTCGGGTTGATGGATATGCTCGGTTCTTGTTGAGCAAGATTAGGCGATTGAGGATCGGTATTGGCCCGATGGTTATCTCCAAAGTTGGGTATATCCAACGGGTTGTAAGGCGAGGCATGACTGGTCAAGGGGACGGGACCAAGCCACGTCGGTATAGTGCTTTCGCGGCGTACCTGTTGCCCCGTAACCGGAAGCCCAGACCCCAATTGTGATGCGGGCGCGGCAGCATGAGCCGCGCTCCCTGTGAGGGGTGCAGCCACTCCCCACAGGCCGAGTCCTGATGCGGCCAGCAAGCTCGACGCGGCCAGCCATTTGCGTAATGTAAGCTTCATTTATAGATTCCTTCCTTGATAAGTGTGAAAACAAACGAATATACCTGGAAATAAACACAAGGCAAAAACCAAATCGTCAGTGATTTGGTTTTTGCCTTGTGTTTGCTAAGAACGAATAGCAGGCATAAAAGCCTTTACCAGTCTATTAGCCTTATTTCGAAGGCTGTGTGTTCGGTACGTGTGTGGTCACTCCGCAAGGATCTACCGACTGCACACATGGAGGCATGGGGGGAGCAGCCATGTCTGCGTTGCAGGTGTCCGGGTCCGGGCTGGTCCGACCGTTCTGAGCCAACGGTATGCCGGAGTCAGGAGTGGTGCTGTAGCTGTTGGGTGGCGCTTCCTTCTCCTGTATGATGGCGTTGCTACCCTCGCTCCTGCTCCTACCTGCCTGGTCCTCGAAGAGGTATTCTACCCTCACGTCTCTCACGTTGGAGGGGAAGTGATAGCAGAACACTCCGTCGAGAATAGTGTCGCCAGACTGGAAGTTGCTGGTGGCGTACTGTATCCTCACCACCCTGAAGTTGCCTCCATTGTTCCTGACCTGTAGTTCAGCCCTCCACGGAGCCGAGACCATGCATCGGTCAGGATTGTGGGCGACTGCTATCCAGTGTACCGTGCCGTCTATGTTGCAAGAGTTGGTAACTACCAGTAGCTCTATCGCACACGCCGCGCACGGTGTGACCGAAGATCGAGGCGTGCTGGTGCCGCGAGGCGTAGGCGAGTTGGTGCGAACTACCGTGCCGGTATTGGTGCGGATGGGTGTGCTGGTATTGGTGCGGATAGGCGTGTTCGTGCTAATGGGCGTGTTGGTGTTTGTGCGAATCGGTGTGACGGTCACTGTACCGCAAGCCTGTGCCGTGAAGGCAATTCTGATATTGTTGGGAACAGCGGTGTTGCAGGCAAACTGGGTGAAGCTGCCCGATCCGTCCTGTACGCCAACAGTCGCGCTGTTGTTTGCCCCTCCTATCGTGCCTATCACTATGTCGAAGCGGCTTGGCCCCCCTTCATACAGGCGTACCTCGAAGTTGGC
>JBBQIC010000367.1:0-3896 GCA_038324555.1 Chloroflexia bacterium | reverse complement strand
CCACACGCTGCCCCTGCCACCAAACAGGCTGGTGCCGCCAATAACGGCTGCTGCAATCGCGTTCAGAAGCAAATCGCCGCTGCCAGACGATTGGTTCACGGCCAGTAAACGGGAAGCGCCCAGGATACCACCCGCCGCAGCCAGCATCGAACACAGCCCGAAGACTATGATGCGGATGCGGTCTACGCTGATGCTGGCTCGCCGCGCAGCTTCAGCGTTGCCGCCCACCGCGAATAGATGGCGACCAAAGAGGGTGCGTCGGGTAATCAAATCCATGATCATTATGATGCCAACGAAAATTACGACAGCTAAAGGCAGGCCCCGGTCCGCGTTCATCACGGCGATTGCTACGAGCGCGCCTAGCGCCACAACCACCACACGCGCAATTACAGCGTTCAGCGACGAAGCAGTCAAGCCTGCGGTCAGGCGCTGCTGACGGCCCCAGAAGGCGCTTATTGCATAAAGGAGCACGAACACCGCGCCCACCACCCAGCCCACAACTGCCGGAAAAAAAGTGAACGTCAGGCCCACAATGAAACTGTCGTTCAGATTGACCGTACCCGTACTGCCGAGCACTTGAAGCAGCGCGCCCTGCCAGATGAGAAAGCCCGCGAGCGTGACTATAAACGAAGGTATACGCAGTTTCGAATACCATGCGCCCTGAATCAACCCAATCGCCAACCCCGCGAGCAAAGCGAGGAAGACGGCAACCGGCCCCGGAAGCCCACTCTTGACATTGAGCACGGCCATTATCGCGGCACACAGGCCGCTTACATAGCCTATAGACAGATCAATTTCGCCGAGCAACAGCACCAATATTATTCCTACCGAGAGCGTGCCAACAGCCGCTATTTGAAGCAGCAGGTTGACCAGGTTCACAGGTTTGAGAAAATTCTCATTCTGAAGCTGAAAAATGCCCCAGATTACGAGCAGGCCGAAAAGAATAGGCAGTTGGCCGAGATCGGCGAGCGACAAGCGGCGACGTAGCGAGGCGATCAGACCTCCCCCTTCGGTTTTGACGAGCCGGGGATCATCAATCATTGTGCTCATTTAGCTGACCCCCCATCGGGCGTTGGGGTGGCAGACGCTGGCTTCAAGGCGCCAAATTCCGCTCCGGTGATAGCCCCTACTATTTGTTCATGCGTTACAGAACGCACGTCAAACGAACCGCCGTTGCGCCCCAGGCGCAGAACGACGATCCGGTCCACTACCGAGAAAACGTCCTCCAGGTTATGGCTGATAACCACGACAGCCAGGCCCTGGTTCTTCAAGCGCAGGATCAGGTCGAGTACCTGGCGCGTCTGGGCAACACCAAGCGCGGCGGTAGGCTCGTCCAGAACCACCAACTTCGAGTTCCACATGACAGAGCGCGCCACCGCGACCGATTGGCGCTGCCCTCCTGATAGAGAAGCAATCAGCGTGCGCACGCTGGGAATAGATACCGAGAGACCTCGCAGCACGGTTATGGCCCGCTTCTCCATGCCTACCTCGTCAATCGGTTCGACAACGCCAGGGACCAGTTTTTGAGTCTGTTCGCGGCCCAGGTACAGATTCGCTACTACATCGAGGTTATCGCAGAGCGCGAGGTCCTGGTAGACGGTTTCGATGCCGAGCGATGCGGCGTCCTTCGGCCCCGCGAGGGTGACAGGGCGACCCTCAAAGCGAATCTCGCCGGCATCTATCATGTTTATCCCTGCAATGCACTTGATGAGGGTTGACTTGCCAGCGCCATTATCACCGACAAGCCCGACAACCTCGCCCGCGTAAACCTCAAAATCAACATCGGTAAGCGCCTGGACCGCGCCAAACCGTTTGCTGATACCAAGCATCTCCAGAACCGGCGTTTGCGTTGTAGTTGCCATCGGCTTCTCCCAAGGGTAATAATACAAACCAAAATCACTACGTGATTTTGGTTTGTATTATCAGACCTATCTCGATTCTCGACTACTTGATACCGGCGTCAGAGCAAACTTTGGCGTATTCCGCCGTGCATACTTCTGATACCTTCCAGAAACCGTCTTTGATTACGGTGTCCTTTACGTTGTCTTTGGTCACGGCTATCGGCACGAGCAGCACCGATGGCACGTCCATCTTGCCGTTGTTTACCTTACCGTTTACCATGCTCGCCGCCGGCGTCTTCCCAGTGAGAAGGTCGTAAGCGAGTTCAGCAGCGCCTTCGGCTTCGGGTTTGATAGCCTTGTAGACGGTCATGTACTGCTCACCTTCCAGGATGCGCTGGATACCTGCCAGTTCGGCATCCTGCCCCGTCACGGGAGGGAGCGGTTTCAATCCCTGTGCTTTCATTGCGGCAATTGCTCCACCCGCCGTGCCGTCGTTGGCGCAGTATACTCCGTCTACCTTGTTGCTCAAAGCTGTCAACGCTTGTTGCATCTCGGTCTGCGCTTTGTCGGGGCTCCAATCGGGCGTGTCATACTCTTTGGCGAGGTTCACCTTGCCATCGAGCACGCTATGCGCCCCCTTCTTGAACAACGTGGCGTTGTTGTCGGTGGGGGAACCGTTGATCATGACTACTGTCGGGTTGGTCTTGCCACTCAAAGCCGTAAGCAAGCTAGTGCCCTGAAGTTTGCCTACCTGCTCGTTGTCGAACGAGATGTAGTAGCTCACCGCGTCTGAGCCTTTTATCAAACGGTCATACGAGATGACAGGCACGTTCTTGGTTTTAGCCAGGTCAGCTATAGCTGCTGCGGCGTCAGAGTCGACGGGATCGAGGACCAGGACCTTAGCGCCGTTGGTGAGGGCAGCCTCAGCCTGCTGGCGTTGGGAACTGGCGTCCTGGTTGGCGTTGCTGTAAATGAGGTCTTTGTCAACATCAACGCCCAACTCTTTGAGTTTAGACTTGAAGTTAGGCAAATCCTGGGATTCATAGCGAGATGTCTTAGTTTCGGGTAGTAAGATGGCTATCTTGCCGCCCGCGCCCATCATGGCAGCCGGGGTCTGTCCCGCCATCATGGCTGAGGGAGTCTCGCCCGCCATCATGGCTGAGGGGGTTTCACCCGCCATCATGGCTGTGGGGGTTTCACCCGCCATCATGGCTGTGGGAGTCTCGCCCACCATGGCCGCCGTAGCAACCGGGGTATCTGCGGGTGCGGGCGTGTCAGTTGGCGTGCCGCCCCCACATGCCGCCAGCATGGGCATGGCAACGACAGTAAGTGCAAGCAACCAAGCAAAACGCGATTTTACCTTAAACATTCTTTTTCCTCCTTTAGTACTGCTTCTAGTATATCTAGCATATGCAGTGAGACGAATTGTAAGTGGATTCTTTAGGTATGTTGGTATCTAAACTATGCGGACCACCTCCATTTAGCGATAACAAGAATATTGCGCTCACCCTCTATGGTAATTGGTGGAAGTAAGGCGGCTCTCTATGCGTAAGTGAGTGCGTATCAAATTGGGAGTGGGACCTAAACACGTATGTTGCATTATACGACGCATACCCATAGTGTCAAGGTCTACCCGTTATGAAGGGTAGGGCTGGTGCAAAGCCGGCATTGACTCTGCAAACGGACCGTTGGTTAGGAGAGAGGGCGTGATTTATCGCGCCCTCTCTCCCCTCCACAATGCCGACTTTGAATAGACCCTATATGAAGGATGCGCAACTGCTTGAAGTATATATTCGCAAGATGTTAGAATAGCTTTACCTATGTCCAAGCCACCTCATGAGGGGGCTGATGCCTCCTCGTCTTCTAGTGTACCTTTACCTCCTCAGTCGCCTGCGGAGGCGGATGCCGTTGCGCTAAAAGCTGACGATAGACGATGGACGATGGACGATGGAGGAGCAAGGGCAATCGTCCATCGTCCATCGTCTATCGTCCACGTCAACTGGTGGGAACCCACCTACGTCTTCTTTATCACCCTTATCATCTTCGGGCTGCTTA
>JBBQIC010000366.1:0-3908 GCA_038324555.1 Chloroflexia bacterium | reverse complement strand
GTAGGTGTGCTCGCTGTGCGGGTAGCTCTCGGTGATGGAGGGCAGACGACTGACAAGAACGGGGCGATAACCGCGATTGGTTCACAGCCATTCGGCAAGTTCTTGCTGGCGCTGATCGTAATCGGTCTCATCGGCTATTCTCTCTGGGGCTTTGTACGGGCAATCCTCGACCCGCTCAATCGTGGCACAGATCCGAAGGGCATTGCCCAGCGTATCGGCTATGCAGTGAGCGGCCTCTCTTACGGCGCGCTCGTCATCCCAACCGTGCGCTTCATCATGGGAACCAGCAGCACGGGCGGTAGCTCAGGCGCTTCGCAAGACCTGACCGCGAAACTACTCTCCCAGCCGTTCGGACCATGGCTTGTAGGGCTGCTCGGCCTCATAGGTATGGGAGGTGGCGTGGGTCAGCTTTTCCAGGCGTTCACAGCCGACTTCAAGAAAGACCTCAAGTTCCGCGACATGAGTTCCGATGAGCAGAAGTGGGCCATCCGCGTGGGCAAGTTCGGCATGGCGGCTCGTGGTATAGTATTCGCCATGATGGGCTTCTTTATCCTACAAGCCGCCCTCCACAAAGACCCCGGCAACGTCAAAGGCCTGGACGGCGCGCTTCAAACCCTCGTACATCAGCCCTACGGCCCCTGGTTATTGGGCATTGTGGCCCTCGGTCTGGTCTCGTTCGGGGTCTATTCTCTACTATGCGCCAAATGGATACGCTTATCCCGTTAGCGAAACGATTCAAAACAAACAAACAAAAATCACGAAGTGATTTTTGTTTGTTTGTTTTTATCTAACCAACCCAATACACACGATCCCCACAAATATCAGCGCCGACCCAGCTAACTTAGCCTTGCCGAACGGCTCTTTGAGGACGAGTGTGCCCAGCAGCGCGCCGAAGACTACTGACACTTCTCTTACAGGCGCTACGTAGCTGACCTTGTCCCTGGTGAGTGCCATAAGCACCAGAGTGAAGCTGGCGATAAACATGATAGCCACAGCCACTATGCTCGTCTTGTTCGCCCGCCATTCCCGCCTGATTGCCTCAGATCGCGCTATGACCATATACGGAGCGAGCAGCGCGGCGGCGACAAGGAAGTCCATGTACAGATAGAGCACAGGGCTGGCGTACCTAACTCCAACCTTGTCAACCACGTTATAACCAGCGATGGTCAATCCCGTCAGCAAGGCAAGCTGCGAGGGTCTCTCCTTCAGAGACAAGAAGGGCGCGGCCAACCCCCGCCGGTCCAGCGATTTTAGATGCAACACGTATATACCCGTCACTATTAAGGCTATACCTGCAATCCCGCCCAGGAAAACGCGCTCGCCCAGGAATAGCAAAGCCAGTAGTATGACGAATACCGGAGCCGATCCGCGAGCCAACGGATATACCAACGACATATCGCCACGCTGGTAGGCGCTGCCTAGCAAAGCAAAGTATACTGCCTCTAATGTGCCCGATACTGCTATATAGCCCCAGCCTGCGGAAGCAATAGGCGCGTAAATGAACCACAATGGCACGAACAGGATTACAAGCGTAGCCACCACCGCCAGCCAGAGAAACACCTGCTTGTCCATACTCCTCTTGGACAGCAGGTTCCAACAGGCATGTATGCCCGCGGACAGGAGGAGAAGTAAGATGGTGGAGATTTCTATGGATATAGCCCTTAGTGGTCAGAAGGTTGAGAGTCGAGAGGCTAGATAAGCGGCTAAATATCCTGCCATTCGCGAGCCTCAACGAAGAGGGAAAGATGGCTAACGTTCGAGGTGGCAATCAGGATTTTATCGCCCAGGTCCGTCAATAGCGTTGCCTGAGCAGCCAGAATAACGTCACCATCGAGGGCTTTGTGGTCGGCGGTTGGCTTTCCCCGGTTTCGCGCTTGCGCCCAGAACTCGGCTGCCTTGCGCATTGCCTCTGTTGTGATTGGCGCATAATAGCACACAGATTTGAGAGCGTCCAGCTTTTGGATGCTTGTTGGTTTGTTAGCACGCAGCAATTCACGGCGGATTTCATAGTCCGCGATCTCAGAGACTACAACTACCTCGCCATCAGCCAATAAAGCTCTTAGCCAGCGGATGCATGGGTCGTTTGCGCGAGAAGCATGAGGGTTCGTGACCAGCCCAAGCGGGCCTGTATCAAGAACTACTACTCGTCGCATGGAAATAGTTTACGATAGGACAAGCGGTCCTCATCCAATGCCTTCTTGAGAAGCTCCCAGGTCTCTTTTTGCTCTTGCGTTTCTTCCTCGGCCAGCCAAGAGTCCAGAAGTCGAATAGCTGCTTGGTTCTTCTCTATCTGCTTGCGCCGCCATTCAGTTTCGCTCTCTTTAGAGGATGCTGGTTCATCTTCTACAATAGTAGTGTTTGGCGATGATTTTTGGCTGTCACTCATAATCTATCCTTCCTTTCAGTTCTAGTTAGCATATCGCCTATTGCTATTCTTATACGAGCAAAATACAGGAGTGTCAAGATGGCAGAGTCTTGAATAGAATCTGACGAAGCCATATTTGCCTCCATTGCCTTACAATCATGTGAGGAGGCTTACCCCTTCTTCTGCCCCAACACCCTGTCCCTATCGTGCTTCGACAGCAGTCGCTTCCTCAACCTGAACGCCTTGGGCGTAACCTCAAGCAGCTCGTCGTCGGCCAAAAACTCTATCGCATCGTCAAGCGAGAGCACGCGCATAGTGTCCAGGTGGATGCCTTCGTCGGCTGTGCTGCTGCGCATGTTCGTCAGGTGCTTCTTCTTGCAGACGTTCACTTCCAGGTCTTTCTCGCGGATGTGTTGGCCTACGATCTGGCCTTCGTACACGTCCACGCCGGGACCGAGGAATAGTTGCCCGCGCTCCTGGGCATTGTTAAGGCCGAACGTAGTTGTTGCCCCGTCCTCCCAGGCGACGAGCGAACCGAACTCGCGCGTATCAACGGACGCCGACAACGGCCCATACCCCGCGAACAGGGTATTCACGATGCCCTGCCCGCGCGTGTTAGTCAAAAACGCCTGCCGGAAGCCGAGCAGGCCTCGTGTGGGAACCTTATACACATAATGCACCGAGCCATCGTCGCGGTACTTCATGTCTATTAGCGCGCCGCGCCTCTGCCCCATCATCTCCATCACCACCCCCGCGGCGCTCTGATCCACCTCTATTTCAACCTGCTCGTAAGGTTCCATCTGCTGGCCGTCTACTTCCTTGAAGATGACCTCCGGCTTGGACACCTGGAACTCGTACCCCTCGCGGCGCATAGTCTCTATCAAAATAGCCAGGTGCAACTCCCCACGCCCGCTCACAAGGAACGTATCTGCTGTATCAGTGTCGGCCACACCCAAGGCAACGTCGCGCTCTAGCTCACTATACAGGCGCTCGCGTATCTTGCGGCTGGTGAGGTACGTCCCCTCCTGCCCCGCGAATGGACTGGTGTTCACCCCGAAGGTCATGCGCACGGTCGGCTCTTCCACCGTGATAGGCGGCAGGGGACGCGGGTCGAGCGCGTCGGCTATTGTGTCGCCTATGTTCACGTCGGGTATGCCCGCCAGCGCCACAATATCTCCCGCCTGCGCTTCGTCCACCTCAGTGCGTGTCAGCCCTTGAAAAGTGAACACCTGCGTAATCTTGCCCGGAACCATCTCGCCGCTATGGTTTATACGCATCACGGGCTGCGCCTTACGCAACGTACCGCTCTGTATGCGGCCAAGCACTATCTTGCCTTTGTATTCGTCGTAGTTGATGGTAGTGACGAGCAGTTGGGCGGGGCCGTGTGGATCCACTTCGGGCGCGGGGATGTGCTCCACTATCTCCTCGAAGAGCGGCTCAAGCGTCGGCCCCATGTGGCGGTGCTCCAGGCCCGACTCGCCTGTGAGGGCGTTGGTGTATATCACCGGGAACTCGGCCTGCTCCTCAGTCGCGCCCAGGTCCA
>JBBQIC010000365.1:0-3937 GCA_038324555.1 Chloroflexia bacterium | reverse complement strand
GAGGGGTGGAACCACCACCCTACTCCGTTCGAGTGGGGTGGCAAGCGGCAAGCTCGCCGCGTGCGGGCAAGGCTACGGCGGCTTGGTGGATCGGGTGCCACTGTTGTCAAAGGCTACTCAATTGCAGCGTGACCCACTAGGAGTGAAGTATCTTCTCGATAAACGCCTGCGCATCCGTGTCCCGCTCCGACACGTCAAGGTCCACGCGAAACTCCTTGTCGTGCGACTTTGCGGGCCAGACAGTGATCCACACCAATCCGTCGCCAAAGAACTGAAGTTGGCAGCCCTGCTCGGCCCCCACTTTCATGCCAAGCCCGCCCTCCTCCTGCCCAAAGAACTTCTTAGCCGCCGAGAATATCTCGTCGCGCTTCATATGCGTGTGTGTTTCGTGGCGCAAGTTGTACCCTCCTGATGCGTGAAACGTGAAACGTGATGCGTGATTATCGTAATTCACGTTTCACGCATCACGTTTCACGCATCACGTTTCACTCTTCCATACCCCACTCTTACCGCCTTCTTTATGCACAAGGCGAATGCATTCTATGCGTGCGCCTCGCTCCACCGCTTTCAGCATGTCGTAGATGGTGAGCGCGGCTACGGAGACGGCGGTTAGGGCTTCCATTTCTACGCCTGTGGGACCTGTGGTTTTGGTGCGGGCCTCTACCTCAATGCCCCATTCCTGGAAAGCGAAATCTACTTTCACCGAGGTAAGCATAATGGGGTGGCACAGGGGGATAAGGTCGGAAGTTTTCTTGGCGGCCATTATGCCCGCCACGCGCGCCACCGCCAGCACGTCTCCTTTGGCAGTTTTACCATCACGCACCAACGCCAGGGTCTGCTGGCTAATATGCACCTCGCCACGCGCAACTGCTATACGCTCCGTATCCGGCTTCGCGCCCACGTCAACCATACGGGCGTTGCCGCTCTCGTCCAGGTGGGTAAGGTTGTGGTGGCTGTTGGTGTCGGTCATTAGCGATAGACGATAGACGATAGACGATGGACGATGGACGATAGACGATGGACGATGGACGATAGACGATGGACGATTGCTATTACCTATCGTCTATCGTCTATCGTCCATCGTCTATCGTCTACTCAATAAGCATTCTCCCCCGTGAGCATCGCCATCACCGTGCGGGCGATGATTTTCAAGTCGAACAGGAGCGACCAGTTCTCGACGTAATAAAGATCGGCGGCTGTACGCCATTCGATTGGCGTGTGACCGCGCAGATTATTGACCTGTGCCCAACCGGTTATGCCCGCTTTCTCTCTGTGGCGTCGTACATAATGGGGTATTCGTTGCGCGAACTCCTGGACGTAGTGAGGCTGCTCAGGGCGCGGGCCGACCACGCTCATCTCGCCGACGAGCACGTTATAGAACTGGGGCAGCTCGTCAAGTGAGAAACGGCGCAAGAAAACCCCCAGGCTGGTGCGGCGCGGATCGTTGGGTACGGTCCAACCAGGGATGCCTGAATCCTGCGCACTGTCGCCATTAGTGGCGCGCTCAAGACGCATGGTTCGGAACTTGACGAGGGGAAATGGTTGCCCGTCTAGTCCAACGCGCTCCTGTATGAAGAATACGGGACCTGGGCTAGTCATCTTGATAGCCACCGCAATAAGCATCATCAACGGCGCGGTGACTATCAGCACGAGCGCGCTGAAAACGATGTCGAATGCGCGTTTTAGTATGCGATTCCAGCCCCGTAAGGCCACGTCTTTCACGCTCAACAGAGGCAGACCGCTCAACTCGCCGACGCTCACCTCGTATTCAGTCATCAACTGGAAGGCATCAGGATAGATTTTAGTGGAGACATCCTCGTCCTGAAGCAGACCTATTAACTCGCGCAGTTCGGTGTCGGACGTGCCGCTGACAGCAACGATAACTTCATCGGCTTCGTAGTTACGCACGATTTCACTCAGCTGGGATATTTCGCCCAGGATAGGCAAACGGCGCATATACATGCTTGGCTCGTGGCCGTTACCCTCTTCAACAACGCCCAGCACCTGATAGCCGAGCCTGCGGTGGGATTGGAGCCTGTCTATGACCATCGCAGCCGTCGGCCCGGTGCCCACCACAAGCACTCGTGAGCGGTCAACGCCGCGTTTGTGTAGCTCCCCGATGGCGTAGCTGTAGAAGACGCGCAAGGCCGTGACGAAGACGATAGCCATCACCCAGCCCATCAACAGTATCTGGCGTGAGTAGATGAATTTATCACCAAGTATGACAGAATTGGTCGCCAGCGAGAGCACCGTGCCCATAGACACGGCCCCAGCTATCCTGTAGAATTCGTCGAAGCGAGAAGTGCCGCGCCGCAAGTTGTACAATTTGCTGAAGTAGAACGTAGCTACCACGGTAGCCACAGTTACAGTCAGCATCGTCAGGTAAGTTGCGCGGTCGGGTGTGACGAACTTGTGAAAGATGTCCGACTCGAAGCGCAGCCAATAGGCGGTCGTGTAGGCGCTCGCTATAGAGACCATGTCCAGCAGCGTCTGCGCCAGGAAGGACATTATAGGAGCCAGGCGTGCAGGTGTGCGGCGCGCCGGTAGCAGGAAAGGAGTTTCCCTGAGTTTGCGGCCACTACCTCTTCTCTTGGGCGTGCCGGGCGGCCTGGTAAGGATTTGCTGCGAGCCGTTACCTGGGGTGACGTAGCGAGAGGGAGCGCGCGGCGGCTCGGCAACCGGCGCTGATTGCGCGGTTATCGCCTGCGGCACTCGCGGGTTCCTCATTATCTGCTCGGAGCCTTTCCAGGTTCTTGCATAACCCTCGTTCCTTCCTCTTGCTACGACTTTGGACTTTGGACTTTGGACCCCTAGCTAAGAACGCCTAACAAAACCGTGTAGGGGCGAACCTTGTGTTCGCCCTGTCTGCATACCGCTTCGTCAAGAGGGCGAACACAAGGTTCGCCCCTACACGGTTTTGTTAGGCGTTCTAAGTAACGCGCTTACGCTCCGCAGGCCTGGTGGCATTTTGCAGTAGCGCCAGCGCGCCTCTGGCAAGGATGCCCAGTGTGATTATCGCATTTATTGGGCCAATGTAGTACTCTGAGTAATGCTTGCGGTGAAATACGTGCATGGCTCTGTAGAACTCTCGAATCGAGCGTTCGCTTTGTTTACGACTGCTTGCGCCTTTGTAATGCAGCACCTGTACAGCGGGATAATAAAAAACCTTCCAGCCGCGCTCTTTGATGCGAAAAGCCAGATCGAGGTCTTCGCCGTACATAAAGAATCGCTCGTCGAACAGCCCTGCCTGCCCAAGCGCCGTCGCCCTCACCAACATATACGCGCCCATCACCGAATCCACCTCGGCGGTCTCATTGTCGCTCAGATAAGTGAGGTTATAGCGTGCCACCAGACGGCTTCGCGGGAAGAGCTTGCTGAGGCCCGTGAGCTTGAAGAGCGACGACACCGGCGTGGGAAACGAGCGTCGGCACGCCAGGTCCAGGCTGCCGTCCGGCTTGACCATCCTGGGGCCAACTGCGCCCGCCGCCGGGTGCGTTTCCAGGAAATCTACTGTGGCTTGGAGTGCGTCAGTCGGCAGCACGGTATCCGGGTTCAAGAATAGCACGTAATCGCAGGGGAACCTGAATGGAGAGTCGCCGTATTCGGGTATCTCGGTGGCGGGCTGTTTGCCCTGGGCAGGCCCTCGTTCGAGGTCCAAAGTCGAGGGTCCAAAGTCCAAAGTTGTGACGTTCGACATTGGACTTTGGACTTTAGAGTTGCGAGCGAGCCATCGAAGCGCCAGGTTGTTCGCGTAGCCGAAGCCGCCGTTGCGGTCGCTGGCGATAACAGCCGCCTGCGGAAAGTCCTCCCGCACCATAGAGTAGCTATCATCCGACGACACATTATCAACGACTACCACATGATATGGATAACCGATATTACTGGCGTACACAGAACGCAGGCACTGTGCCAGCAAGTTACGTGTGTTATAGTTGAC
>JBBQIC010000364.1:0-3941 GCA_038324555.1 Chloroflexia bacterium | reverse complement strand
GTGCGCCCTCTTGATGTAACAGTCAACCAGCAGGGCGCACGGCCGTGCGCCCCTACGGGCAATCTCGAACACGTTGCTTGATCTTGCATTAAGCAGCTTCTAACGGTAGGGGCGCTCTCAGCGTCCCATGCCCAAATAGAGCATCCCCGCACTCTCTATCTCCTGCCTGTCAAGGCAGTTGCGACCATCCAGCACGGCCTTGCACCCCAGCTTTGCGATGCCCCGCCAATCAATCTGCCTGTAGTCGTCGTGACAGGCTTGCATGATGGCGGCGTCGCACTGCGGCAGGCTATCCAACGCAAAAATCTCATCCGCATAGCGCGCCATCTCATCCGCCATATATAGTGGATCGTTGAGCACAGGCACGGCCCCGCGCTTGCGCAACCCTTCGAGCAGGCGCTTGGCCGACGAGAATGCAGTCTCCTTGACGTTCTCGCGGTACGCCAGGCCGAATACGAGCACGCGCTTCCCCTGCAAGCCGCCCAATGCCTTATCCAGCCTGTCCAGCGACCACTCGGCCATGTTGTCGTTCACGCGCCTGGCTTCCAGGGGTATGCTCATCTCGTCACCTTGCGCTGCGTTGATGAGAAAATACGGATAGACGGGTATGCAGTGCCCGCCTACGCCTATGCCCGGACGGTGGATGTGCGAGAAGGGCTGAGTGTTGGCGGCAAACGTGGCTTCGTCCACCGACAGGTCGCGCTCGGCTGCGAAGCGCGCGAACTCGTTAGCCAGGGCGATGTTCACGTCTCGGTAAGTGGTCTCCATCAGCTTGACGAACTCTGCTGTGTCGGCGTTGCGCACCGCCATAACCGCAGCGCCGCCCAAAGCCTCGCTATAGAAAGCCAATGCCCGGTCGGTACACTCCGGCGTCACCCCGCCAACCACTTTCGGGTACTGTTTCAGGTCGCGGAATATCCTACCGCTATACACCCGCTCAGGGCTGAAGGCCAGGTGCAAATCGCGCCCAACAGACAGGCTCGATACGCGCTCAAGCACAGGCCCAAAGCGGGTGCGGGTCGTGCCCACAGGCAATGTGGTCTCGTATACTACCAGTGTGTCCGCCTGCAAGCCCCCCGCCACAGCTTCGGTAGCAGCGTCCACCGCTCCATAATCCAGATTATGCACCTCATCCACCAGCAAGGGCACGATGACCACCACGACGTTACTCCTGCGCACACCTTCCGCCGTATCCGTAGTAGCCGAAAGCAAACCCTGCGCCACCGCCGCCTCCACACGCTCCGCCAGCCCTGGCTCCTCTTTGATATGCGACTGCCCAGCATTTACGGCGCTAACTACCTCTTCCGAAATATCGCACCCAATCACGCGCAGCCCACAACCGGCGAACTGAGCCGCCAACGGCAACCCGATCTTACCCAACCCTACAACGGCGACTGTGTAATCTGACACTGTGCTCCCTCTTTCTCATGTTAGAACGTTAGAACGTTAGAACGTTCAACCTTGTAACGTTCTAACCTCCCCTGTTATTCCCGCCTCAACCAACCCACGGGCTATTCTTAGCGCGGTCAGGCCGTCTTCGCCTGACACTAGCAGTTCGGTTTCGCCCCGCACGGCGCGTACAAAGCGATCTAGCTCGGCTCTTAGAGGTTCTGTCTTGTCTATGCGCGGGCGTATCATATCGCCTTCGCTCATCCCTGAGATGTTGGATACGGCGTCCCAGTCGGTCTTGATATAGTTGTTCTCGTAGAAGTACAGGTCCTGGGTCAGGTAGTTGACCAGGAACATCCCCTTTTCGCCCGTGACCATCAACTCACGTATCTTCGTGGGCGTGAGCCAGTTGATGTCCAGCACGCCTATCGAATTGTCCGCGAACCTGAGCAAGCCGGAGAGCAGGTCTTCGTGGTCTGTGTGGATGCGCCTCGCCGTTTCAGCGTAGATACGCACCACCTCCGAACCCGTCAAAAATCTCATTATGTCAACATCGTGGCTAGCGAGATCAATCACCACGCCTACATCACGCACGCGGGGCGGGAAAGGCCCCAGGCGGCGGGCGTGTATCTGGAAGACGCGCCCAAGCTCGCCACGCTGCAACCGCTTGTGCAACTCGAGCACCGCGGGGTTGTACCGCTCGATATGCCCCACAGTGAGCACCACGCCCGCCTTTCTAGCGGCGTCAATTATCTCCTGCCCTTCTTCGACCGTAAAAGCAATCGGCTTCTCGACCAGCAGGTGCATCCCACGCGAAATAGCCGCAAGCGCCACCTCGCAGTGCATGATGGTTGGCACCGCGATTACTACCGCATCCGGCTTCTCCCGATCTAGCAGTTCAGTGTATTGCGTGTATGCTGGGACACCATAGGGACGGGCCGCACGCTGGGCCGTAGCTTCGTCGGCGTCTGCCAAACCCACAAGCTCCACGCCTTCGAGGTCGTTGAGCACGCGAAGGTGATTGCGCCCCATCGCGCCCGCGCCGATTACCCCCACTTTCGTGGGGAGTTTTGGGTTTTGAGTTTTGGGTTTTGAGTTTTCCATGATTCGCGTAGGGGCAAGTCTCCGTGCCTGCCCTCTCTCCCCACCTTAACGTTAGATGTAAAGAGACAATCCATCTATGTGCTCTAGCATTGCCACCCAAACATCCAGACAAGGAAAGAGGGCAGGCACGAAATGAGGAAAGAGGGCAGGCACGGAGACCTGCCCCTACGTCAACCCCTCCACCGCTGCCACAATCGTCTCCAAATCCTCCTGCGTCACGCTTGGGTGTACAGGCAACGACACCACCTGCTGCGCGGCCTGCTCGGATTCTGGAAATCTCTGCCCTTCGTAGCCCATGTCAAGATACAGTTCCTGCTTGTGGACAGGCACGGGATAATAGACCTCTGTGCCTACGCCTGCTCCTGCCAGTTGCTTGCGGACGCTGTCCCTATCCAGAGGGGGCAGCACGCGCACAGTGTACTGGTGGAAGACATGCTGGGTGCCGGGGCGTACCTGCGGGACCTGCACTTTGTCTTTGGGCAGATGCTCGTTCAGATACGCGGCGTTGGCGATGCGGCGCTCGTTGAACATCTCTAGTTTGGGCAATTGCGCCATGCCTATCGCCGCGTGGATGTTAGTCATGCGGAAATTATAGCCGATGCTCTCGTGGTAATAGCGCACTCGCATACCGTGTGAGCGGAGCATGAGGGCACGGTCGGCCACACAGTCGTCGTTCGTGGTGACCATGCCGCCTTCGCCCGTGGTGATATTCTTTGTCGGGTAGAAGGAGAAGCAGCCCGTACCCCAACTTCCGGCACGCTTGCCATTCTCCTCCGCGCCGTGAGCCTGCGCCGCGTCCTCTATGACCGCCAACCCGTGTTTCGCTGCTATCTCCATGATGCGGCCCATCTCGGCAGGGTTGCCGAAGAGATGCACAGGCATGATAGCCTTCGTGCACGGAGTAATCGCGGCCTCTATCTGGTCCACGTTTATATTGAAACTCACCGGGTCAATATCCACGAAGACCGGCTTCGCGCCCGCGTACACGATGGAGTTGGCCGACGCGATGAAGGTGAACGGCACGGTGACAACTTCGTCGCCCGGCCCGATCTCGTGCGCCAGGATAGCCACATGCAAGGCGGTAGTGCCGTTACTGGTGGCAATCGCGTGCTTCACTCCGCAATACTCGGCGAAAGCCTTCTCAAAATCAGCTACCACGTTCCCCTGGGCGAGCTGCCCGGATTCAAGTACGGCCATTACTGCTGCTTTTTCTTCTTCCCCAATCATGGGGCGGGCTATGTTTATCATTGGTTCTCCCTCAAAGGGTTGAAGGTTGAAAGTTACAGACTCACCATACGCAGGTGCTAGAAGAAGCAGGACCAACTGACCCGTGTCATTCTGAGCCGCAGCGAAGAATCACTACACGGTCGTAACCGTTAGGGATAGCGTTATCAATCCCCAAACAGGTTGGTAAGGTGAGTGATTCTTCGCTGCGGCTCAGAATGACA
>JBBQIC010000363.1:0-3949 GCA_038324555.1 Chloroflexia bacterium | reverse complement strand
GTTAGGGCTGTTTCTTTGACCCCTCTAGCGACGTAAGCCCTGTTTTCTTTTCCTCTGGGGCCAACATCCAGGGAAAAAGAAAATAAACCACTATTCAGATCGCTTTAAGTGAGGTATAATTGCCATCAACAAAAGGCGCGGCATATCAAGCCGCTCCAACATGAGCAGGTAAGGCCCCGAATCAGTACATCACACCTCGCTTGCTGCTCTACGGCAGGATTTTTGTTTACCAGGAGGTATGGACCGTGTTTAGCGAGACAGAGAGGTTTTTAGAGTGGCGACTAATATTGCTCGCATTAGCACTATTTTCCGCCGTAAGCATCTCAGCAGACAACGCAATCGCGGGTAAGCCAACTGGCGCTGGTTCCAACAGCGCCCAGGCGGCGCCCTAGGCAATAGGTGAGACAGATCAGACAGTCAATGAGGCGCAGGCTGTTGGCGACAGCGCACCAGGCGCGCCTCGCACCCAGGACGCCTTCATGTTCCTGCAACCAGGCAGCACTGCGGGCACTTGCCCTGCGCCTGCCAACGGTGGCTCAACTAACGTAGGCTGCACCTTCGTGCTCGATTTGATGCTCAATGCCGGGAGTAATCCAGACGTCACCGCCCACCAGAGCTATCTTACCTATACCAGTTCTATAATACAGAACGCCAGGGTGTCAAACATAGGCACAAGCTGCGTTCTCACCAACACCGTGACAGCTGATCTCGGCAATCACAGTGGGGGTTTCGACGCCGTACTACAGAATGAGGTATGTAACGGCCCCAATCCCTGCACCTTCCGAGGCGTGACTGCGGACGCAGGCTCAATTGCTTATTCCTCATGTGCCTTGTCTAATGTACCGCAGGGCGGCGTCTTTCGCGTGGCCCGAATAGGCTTATGCGCTTCTAGCCCCGGCGCTGCCACAATTCATTGGCAATTCTCGCCGCCTGCTCCCATTACACGCGATACCCAGATTGTGAGTGAATCCGGCGAACTCATAAGTAACCCATCACTATTCGCTGATTACGTTATCAACGTAGTCAATCCTGCCTCTCTGGTCAGCCACGTCAATTGGCAAGGCCACTTAGCGCAGCCCAACGCCCTACAGCAGCTTCCAATCACACTCACCCTCAAATCGGGTTCGACCGAAATGGATTATCCCAGCGTGAACACCGATGCGAACGGCTACTTCACCGTCAGTGTGGGCAGCCTGCCCAACGGCACTTACAATTGGCGCGTCAAAGGGCCAAAGTTCCTGGCTGACGCAGGCAACGTCACCCTGTCGGGCAGCATGATAACTAGCGCCGAGATGGGGCTGATGCGCGTAGGCGACGCGAATGACGATAACGTCGTAAACATTACCGACTTCAACCTCATGCGTAATAGTTTCGGCAAGGGCGTTGGCGAACCGGGTTATGACGATAGGGCCGACTTCAACGGCGATGCTCGCGTGAGTGTAGTGGACGTAAACCTGCACAAGAACAACATGGGCACGTCAGGCGCGCCGCCCATAAGCCCCGGTAATCCGTAGATGAAACCATAGCGTTCAATAAAATAAGGGAAACTCACTTCGTGAGTTTCCCTTATTTTATTGAGCGTTGCCAGCAAATGCGCCAGGTGACTAAAGTACTAACGTAATTCACTCACTGGGTTATTGCTACGGCAGTTTCGCGGGCTTACAATAAGGTCATAAGGTCGTGTTCGCATTTCAAGCAGGCAGTGGATTGCTATGTGCTATGTGAACCGTCCAATTGCTATAGCAGGACTTACGAAGCAAAATATACATCGTCTATCGTCTATCGTCTATCGTCTCTGCGTAAGCCCTATATAGTTTAGTGGAGTTGTCAATAATGAGTTCAAAAACGCTCAAGCGTACGCGTTACAGTGCTACAGGCGAACTGCGAAAGCGCGGGACTCGTCCTCTGGGCGATACCGGGCTGCTGCGAGATTACCAAACCTCGGAACAGCTTCTTGGCCAGGTAGACAAACTGCTTAACGAGAGCGAGAAGCTCGCCAGGCGTTTCACTGCTATAAGCGACCTTTCTGTGGCAATCAACTCGTCCCTGCGCCCCGACGACATCCTGGACGTTATAGTATCAAAGGCGCAAAATGCCCTGGACTTCGACTATTGCGGCATTGGCTTGCTCAATGAAGGCGGCGGAGCATACATGCTTCGGCCTCTCGTATGGCCTGATGGCACAGTAGAATCGCCGGGCACACAAATATTCGACGTTTCAGACGGTCTGCCAGCGTCGGTTATCGAGAGCGGCAAGCCCCTCATGGTGCAAAACCTGACGGAGCGACCTTTAAAGGTGCGTCCTGCCCGTCTGATTGGCTTGTTGCACCCAGAACTAGAGGGCAAGTTAGCTGCCGTGGGGCTTCGGTCACTAATGGCGCTACCTTTGCACGCAAGCGGTCAGACGCTTGGGTGCATCGTATTCGCCAAGTGCGAGGCCGACTGCTACTACCAGGACGATATGCAGCTTGCTTACCTCTTCAGCGGGCTGTTGGCGACCGCTCTCCACAACTCGCAACTATTTGACGCCGAGGCCAAGCGCTCCAGGCGATTGCAATTACTCAACGAAATTGGGCAAACCGCCACCTCTATACTTGATCCTACTGAACTGATAGCCAAAGTGCCGCCTCTGGTGCAGGCATACTTCGGCTACGACGTAGCAAAAATCGGCCTTATCGAGAAGGAACAGATCGTTTATGCGTCGTCCGCCCAGGCCATATCCGGTTCGCTGCATCCCGCCGATACTCGTCTGCCCATATCAGTAAACGGCAGGCCGGCGGGTATCGTCGGCCCTGCCGTGTCTACAGGTCAGATGGTGCTGGTGCCCAACATCTTTGAAGACGACCGATGGGCCGACGTTTCCGGCTCGCTGACCGGCCCACACATACGCTCGGTGTTGGTTATCCCTATGAGCGCCCGCGATAAGGTGTTGGGTGTACTTCACTTCGAGAGCGAAAAAATAGACGCCTTTAGCTCGGCGGACATCACGATATTGCAGTCGCTGTCGAACCAGCTAGGCGTGGCGCTCGACAATGCGCGCCTGTACCAGCAACTAAATGAGCTATTTCATGGTTATATAGCGCCCCAGGTGGCTTCCACTCTACTTGATAACCCTACCAACGCCAGGTTAGGGGGACAAAGGCGGGAGATAACGGTGCTATTCGCCGACCTCAATGGTTTCACTACCCTCTCTGAAAAAGTAGCCCCCGAACGGCTCCTGGAGCTTCTGAACGCCTGTCTTGGGGTGGCTACCGAGGCCATCTTGGAGTACGGAGGCACCATAGACAAATACATGGGCGACGCGGTAATGGCACTGTTCAACGCCCCGCAGGACCAACCTGATCACTCCTGGCGCGCAGTGAGGGCTGCCATATCTATGCAACGAAAGTTGCGCGCGCTTACAGCCCGGTGGGAGCACAAGATGATCTTTGCTATAGGTGTGAATACCGGCGAAGCGGTCGTGGGCAATATCGGCTCTTCTATGCTGCGCAACTACACGGCCATAGGCGATAATGTCAACCTGGCAAAGCGTATACAAGAGGCCGCAGCGCCGGGCCAGATACTCGTCAGCCAGCAGACCTATAACCTGGCGTTGGCGACAGCGGTCGTTACTGACGACAACATTGAAGACGAAAGCGTGGTTGCCTATCATGTAGGCACAGCGTCCATGAAGGGCCGCAGGCAGCCCGCCGTAATATTTGAGGTCTACCCGTACACATCGCCCCTGCCCACCCTACCCACGCAACGTCGCTCACCGCAAACGCCGTTTGGCTACGAGGAACCATCTCCTAACTCGAAGGAACCCCTACCGAAATCCTAAGAATGCCTAACAAAACCGTGTAGGGGCGTACCTTGGGTTGGCCCTCTTGTAGTAGGGGTATGAACAAAGGGCGCACACAAAGGTCGCCCCGAAACGGGTTTTTTAGGCATACTAAGCCGCACATTGCCTA
>JBBQIC010000362.1:0-3951 GCA_038324555.1 Chloroflexia bacterium | reverse complement strand
GGAAACGGACCCGTAGGGGCGCACGGCCGTGCGCCCCTACGGGTCCGTTTCCTCTGTTAGTCAATTCACGGAGTAGTAATCGAATTGTAGACTATCTTGGATATTTGGCCTCGTGTGGCGTTGTTGTCCGGGCGGAACGTGCCATCGCCGTATCCTGAGATAATGTTGTGGTTATAGGCGGTCTCTATGTAACCGTAGAACGGGTCGCCAGTGACCACGTCGCTGAAGTGAGGTCCACCCGTGATGTCAATTGTCCAGCCTTCGGCGAGCACGATTATCTTGCATAGCTGGGCTCGTGTGACGTTATTGTCCGGGCGGAATGTGCCGTCGCCGTACCCCGATACCGCGCCCCTGTTGAATGCCGTCTCTACGAAGTCGTAGAAGGCGCTTCCGGGCGGCACGTCGGTGAAGTGCGGACCTCCACTCGTGTCTATCGGCCAGCCCTCGGCGAGCACAATTATCTTGCTCAACTGTCCACGAGTCGTGTTATTGTAGGGCCTAAAAGTGTTATCCGAATACCCGCTGATCGCGCCCGCGCAGTATAGATACTGCACGGCGGTGTAGAAGTAATCGGAGGGGATCACATCGCTGAAGGGTAGCGCGCAACCCCTATCCGAGTAGAAATCTTGCGCCACGCCACTGCGCGTGTCAATCCAGCTTGGTATCACGTAGTTGGGACCGAGCGCCAGGGCTTTGTATTCGCCCATGTCTCCCATACCCTTCGCATTGACGCCGATCATCGGATCGCTCGATACGTCGCTAACTCGCTGATTGGGACTCCAGGTAAGCCCGCCGTCAGTGGACTGGCTGTAGAACAAGTCGTACAGGTAGCCGCCGGGGTTGAGGCGGCGATCATACCATGTGACGCCAATAGTTCCGTCAGGCCCGGTTGCGATGGTTGGCGTAAACTGGTCTACGCCGTTGGCGATCTGGTCATCATTGATGCGCATGGGCGCGCTCCACGTCTGCCCGGCGTCCGTCGTGCGGCTGAAGGCAATATCGCCGTGCTTTCCTTCGTGCTGGAAAATCGTAAAGCTGGTGTCCCAGCGGCCATCGTTCCACGCGACGTAGACGGTATTGGAGTCGTTGGGCGCAACCGCCATAGACGAGTAGTTGTTCACCTCTAATCCGCCCTCCACAGGGTCCTCCTGCCCGATGATCACCAGGTCGTGACCCTCTACGTCTAATGCGCCGGTCTTGGTGATAGGTGCTCCTGTTATCAGCCGGTCGGCGCCCCAGGTTACTCCCCAGTCGGTGCTGCGATCAAGAAACAGCTTTGGCGCGCTACAGGGGCAGTCATTGTCCCTTTGTTGGAAGGCCGCGTATACGACGCCGTTGGACGCCACAGCTATTGAAGGCCCCGAGGAATAGTGATTCGCCGCGTCCGACACTTGCACGCCTGGACTCCATGTGCGGGCACTGTCCCTTGAGTAGCTCATCCATATGCCGAGGTTGTCTCCCGAAAACCATCGCCAGATCAGAAAGGCGCTGCCTGCATTCGGCGTATTGGTGCGCTGGTCTACTGCAAGATGCAACTGGTCGCGTAACTCAGCATTGGTGGAGGTGATGACCTCTACAGGCGCGCCCCAATTAACTGCATCCGTCGAGGTCAAGACGAACAGGCCATTTACTTCGCTGTTGGCGGCGCGGCCACTGTAGAAGGCTGTACCGCGAGCATTAAATCCGACGCTCGTATTGCCGATGGGTGACAGCAGGTCCGCACCCCATGGTCCAGAGAAACGAGACCCGTTCCAGGTATGCCCCGCGTCGGTGCTTAGATCATATCCGCTGCCTGACCCGTTCTCATCTTCGTACTTATAACTGGCGAGTATCTTATTTGAATCGGTCGGGTTGATCGCCAGTGAAAAGTTTTCGTGATTATCAGCAAGTAGTGGGTCTACCATTACGTCGGACCCCCAGAGCGGGTCAAACAGAGGCAAAAGAATCCGCCCCGCACCCAGTGAAGGGACGCTTGCCGCCGCAGATACAGATAGTGTCCTACTGATGGAGGAGGTCGCGGCAATTGCGGTTACCAGCAGGATTGAAACGAAGAACAGTGCCTGGAATCGCTTATTCATTTATACTTGCGCCTTTCTAATAACCGTCTCATAAAGAGAGCGTGGCTGCCCCACCCTCTCCGAGACGGTATTTCATGAGGATTTTCGCCCTTGTAGGAAAAGTGTACTTATGGAGGCGCTGGATGTCAAGAAGGGATCACAAAGTAAGGGGTCAGAATAGATGTGCTTGCCGAGAATGAATGAGCCCTGTTTACATGCAGATTAACAAAATAATCGCCATACAGGTGTAGGGGCGAACCTTGTGTTCGCCCTCTTGACGAAGCGGGATGCAGACAGGGCGAACACAAGGTTCGCCCCTACAGCAGCCAATTCTATGTGATGATTATTTTGCTAATGTGTATGTAAACAGGGCTGCTTGATTAATCCGGACCCGGCAACTGTTCATACGGCTCCCGTTTCGCCTACAGTTGACGTTGGTGGCGCGGGTGGCGTCGACTCCCCTCGCCCTGTGCCTCCTGCACGCCTGCGACCACGCATCACCAGCACGTACAGTACCACAAGCATAGGCACCGCCCACCAGAGGAACACTGCAATAGTGATTGCTACAGTAGCTATGCCGGAGAGCATATCAAGGGATGCGTTCCATGCTTTGATGGCGATCTGACCTGGGTCCCAGGCTTTAACCGGTTCCGGTTCGGTTGCCTGCGCGGGCAGACCAATTGGCGATAGGCTGACGGTGATGGATGACATGTCTGAGTGATTGCTGAGGAAGTTGAGGCGGCCCTGCACGCGCTCGATGTCGCCCTGCACTTGCCGCAACTGCTGGTCCAGCGTCAGTACGTCTTCGAGCTTCTCTGCCTTCTGTTGCAATGCGAGTATGCGCGCTTCGGTGGCTTGGAGGTTGCGAAGCTGCGAACCCAGGTCTGTATATTCCTCGGTAACGTCGCTGCTGCTGACGTTCTCGGAGGTTATTTTGCTTACCTGGCCGTCCAGTTTGCGCAGTTCGGGCATTATACGGTCGAACTCCTGGGTCGGAACCTGTATTGTAATAGAGGATACCGTATGATCGCTGTCCTGATGGCTGTCCGACTGGAAGACGTAGCCGCCGTGCTGGGCGGCCAGCAATTGCACCCTGTCAACGCTTGCGGTAACGTTTTTGACCGTGAGTTGCAGTGTGGCTGTGCGGATGATTTTGCGGTCCCACGACTTGGCCTGGGTTTGGCCCGTCTCAGGAGGAGCAAGAGTTGTGTTACTTGTCTGCTGCCTGGTTCCGGCGGCATCTGATGAAGCGCCACCGGCACTCTTGTCCTGCCATCCAACGGACGGCTGTCCATCCGCCAAGGCTGCACCGGGCGCAGCCTGGGGGCTGTACAGCGCCGGGGTTGGCGCCGCCAGCGATAGCGAGTTATTACTCAGCTTGCGGCTGGCAACTAAGACGGAGCCTGCTACGAGCGCAACCGCCGCAAACACCGATATTACCGCCCACTGGCGTTTCCCTATAGTGCGAGTGTTTGCCCCCTTGTTCTGCGCCTTACTCGCATAGAGGTCCGCGACCTTGATACGCCTGATATATCTCTGCACCCGTGCATTAAACTTGTCCATAAGTGCCTCCTAACGGCTTAAGCCTTTCTAGATGAGAATGAGAATTCGTGCGCCTGTTGATTACAAGACGACGCCGCGAGGTAGAAAGTTCCCAAGAGATAGGTGGGTAATTACTAACTCACGTTACGCAGCCTGTCGAAGAAGAACCCGCTCACCCTTGTCATTCTGAACGAAGTGAAGAATCTCTCCATTTACCTGGATGTTGGAGAACCACTTATACCCAAGTATCCCCGCCCACGGAGAGATTCTTCACTTCGTTCAGAATGACAAGGGTGAGCGGGTTCGTTTCCCTCTTAGCTTTCGGCCTTGTACCAACCTTATGTCCCCAGAC
>JBBQIC010000361.1:0-3977 GCA_038324555.1 Chloroflexia bacterium | reverse complement strand
CCAGGTGAGTGCGCGTTCTTGCGCTCGGAACTCTTCTAGCTTCTTGATAAGGTCCATGTTATTTACCCCTTCAGCAGCCGTTTTGAGCGGCTTACCCTTTCTAGCTGCGACGCTTGTTGCTTACGCTGTTCTGTTGGTCTGTTCGACCAACTATTTTACAATCACTTGACACCGAAAAGCGTTGTGTAGAGTTGTGACGTGGCGGCGTTGGTTTGCGTAAACGCGATATTCAGTTGTGAGACGACGTGGCGGCACACTGTTTGCCTGCCTTTGTTGGACGGGTATGGGCAAGATACGATGTGCCTGCCGTCGCCCGGTCGCTGGTTGATTTGGCCGCGATATTCAGTTGTAAATAGTGTGTAAGTAGTGTAGTGTTAGTGACCGTGATTGCGAAAAGTCCCCAGGGCGGCGCCAGCTCGCCTGGGGACAGGATTGTTGCCGCTCAGTCGCACGGAACGGGAACCTGGACCGACCCTTTTGATTTACATATTGCTATTCTAGCACCTACGTTCCCGATTGGGCAACACTATCCACAGGTATTTGCTGGCTACTACTATCAGACAAATGGGCTACCTCAACATGTTTATTACTAAATTAAACGGTTCTACTAACATATACGTTGCGCGATACTTGCCCGGTTGCAAGTAAAGACGCATAACTTATACCAAATCGCCTCTCGATGGTAAGGAGCCGCCAAACGCAGCATAGACCGAGCATATAAACTCAGCCTCCCGTTGGCAAACCCCACCTATGGCACAAAACCCCTGTGTACCCATTTACCCGACGTTGGCGCACACCGAGCCTATGCGTTAGGGTCAGCTTATAGTTTCCCCTGCCCTAAGTATACCAACAAACTCCTTGATTTGTCATTAACATTTGACATAAAGCCTGAAATGCAAATTAGAAATGAGCCGCCCCTACGAACCCGATCCCTCCAACGGCAAACAAACCGTGAACGTGCTGCCCTGGTTCTCCTTGCTGGTCACGCTCACTTCGCCGCCGTGCAGGGCCACGATCTCCCTTACCACAAACAGGCCGATACCCATGCCGCCGACGTGTAGGCTGTTGGCGTTTGCGACGCGATAGAAACGCTCGAACAGCCTGGCTTGCTCGGCCTCCGGTATGCCGATGCCCTGGTCGGCCACGGACACACACACCCTGCCGTCTCTCTGCCCCACCGTCAGTTTGATGGGGCTGTCGCCGGGGTCGTATTTTACTGCGTTTTGCAGCAGGTTCAGCAGCACCTGTTCAAGGCGCAACTCGTCGCCTTCAACTATCAATGGATGGTCGGGGCAATCCAGTTCCAAATCGTGACCCTGGTTCGTCGTGCGCATCTCTTCTACTATCCTCTGCGTCAGGGCGCAAAGGTCAACCGGCCCCTGGTCCAAGCTGAGTTGCCCGGTCTGGATACGCGATAGATCGAGCAACGAACCGATCATGCGGTTGAGCCTGTCGGTCTGCTTCACTATCAAGCCTAACGCTTCGCGGTCCTTCTCGCTAAACTGCCCCGTCCGCTCGACACGACGTTGGATCAACTGCGCATTGCCACGCATCGCGGTAAGCGGCGTCCTAAGCTCGTGGGACGCTATGCTGAGGAACTGGTCCCGCGCCTTGATTGCCTCTTGAGCGTCGTTGTACAGCCGGGCGTTATCAATAGCCATCGCCGCCCTCCTTGCCAGGGCTTCGGCCAGTTCCAGATCGTCCTTCCCGTACTTCCGCCCCGACTCCGCAGTCACCAATGAGAGAACGCCCAGGGGCCTGTCGCGAGCAATAAGAGGGACGGTGATGGCGGATTTGAGACCGAGTTCGTGAACTATGTCTAGTAATTCAGGATCATCGGTAGCAGCCGCCAGCATCTCATCTGTAATCTCGGAGATAAACTCAGCCTTGCCTGTTCTTATTACGTTATAAGCTCCGGTAGATGCGTTCGGGTCGGGGGGATATTTGCGCTGCAACTCGTGCGCCCATTCTACCTTTGCGGGATCAACGTGGGTTACGGCCAGCCTCTCCAAAGTACCTGCTTCGGAAAGGAGGTCCACGCTGCACCAATCCGCGATGTCGGGGACGGCCAGTCTTGCCACCGCTTGCAACGTAGCCTCATAATCCAACGACCCGGCAAGTATCCTGCTCATCTCTGCCAGGAACACCATCCGCCGCCCGGACGCTTCGGCGTCATATCGCGCGGCTTCTGCTTGTAGACGAGCCTGCTGCTCGCTCCTCAGAAGATTCGTCCGTTCTATTTCCACTCTGCGCCGTTCAGTGATGTCCCGAAACACGAGAATAGCGCCCACTACATTTCCGTCATTGTCACGAATGGGCGCACCGCTGTCGTCTATTGGACGCTCCGTGCCGTCCTTGCTGATCAATACTGTGTGGTTCGCAAGCCCAACCACTTGCCCTTCACGAAACACCTTATCAACGGGGTTATCTACAACAACGCGGCTCTCTTCATTCACGATATTGAAGACTTCATGTACCTGCCGCCCCAGCGCCTGCTCTTGAGGCCATCCCGTCAATGCCTGTGCTACGGGGTTTAGAAAGATAACACTACTGTCTATATCAACAGCCAGCACTGCATCGCCTATGCTCTCCAGTGTAACTCGCAATCGCTCGCCCTGCTCAATTGTCTTATTTTCGGCCAGACTGCGCGCATAACTAAGTCCATTTACTAGCAACGTCAACAACAAAAATAAGGCGAGCCGAATCTGTGTGTTTTCTGTGGTTATGTCAAGTATATCGTATGGAGGCAAGAGGAAATACGCAGACGCTAGTACTGCTACCGCCGAGAGTGCTGACGCGAACAAACCGGGAAATAGACCGCCATACCACGCCGCGACAATGACAGCAGCCAGAAGCAGCAGGAAGGGAAGTTGGCTGACAATGGCTCCAAGGAGCAAGTTAAGGATCATCGCCACCACAACGGAAATGACCGCCACCACATAACCCAGCCAGACAGGTCTGTCGCTGTTCCCTGGACTCGATATTAACATTTGGTCACGTCCTCTCTGGTAATTCTAGCAAGCACATGCCAGCGCCTGCCTAAATAGCGACTAGCAAACTGACCATAATATAGTGGTAGCGACGGTTGCCAGCTATTAGATAGTTGTCATTGTGGCCTATCATAGCGCAGGCAGCAAGCTTCCATGATAGCAGCAATAAGTATACCCGTATTCCAATGGCGGTTTCCAGGTAACATATATCCCAGGCAAAGGATTCGCCGGTAATCATGTTCGTATAGAGTAATGCAAAAAGAAATGCAAGGCAAGTTGAACAAGAGATTACGTTCCCCATATACAGTTCATTCATAGCCGCACTTGCCCTAACACCCTAACTGATGCTAAAATACTGTCCACAGTGGCCTACGCCACACACATTCTTTTATCTTCCGCTTATGCCATATAGCGGCTACATGGGCATAGCCTGGCATAAGCGTATATTACGTAAATTTGGAGGTGGTTCTTAATGGTACGTCTTCGGTTCAGCTTTGCTGCGGCGCTGCTCGCGCTCACTATGCTGCTGTCGGCATGTGGAGACAGCACGGCGTCTACAGCTACCCCGCAAACGGGCGCGGGGGGAGGCGCAGCAAACACCCCGGCAGGAGGCACGGGCGGGAGCGACTCGACTCCCACGGAAGCAGCTGCCTCAGCGCAGGGTACTAAAGTAAAAGGTCCCGACCCCGATACCCTGGTAAGGATAGGCTTCGCGTTCACTACTAGCGGCCCCAATGGCGTTTATGGAGCTTCGCAGCGCAAAGCAGCCGAGTTGGCCTGGCACGAGATAGATAATGCGGGCGGCATCAACGGGCATCAGATAGCCGCCACGTTCGAGGACACGGCTGGTAAGCCCGACCAGGCTATAACGGTCTTCCAGAAGTTCGCCAAGGTTGACAATGCGCTCGCTATCGTCGGCCCCACCCTGAGCAACGAGGCTAAGTCTTCGGACCCCGAAGCCCAGAAGGCGGGCGTGCCCGTGCTTGC
>JBBQIC010000360.1:0-4041 GCA_038324555.1 Chloroflexia bacterium | reverse complement strand
AGGCTACAAATACAATGCCTCCCTACGGAGGCTGGCTTGTGGCAGAGTCAGGCTCCTCAGCCTCCGTAGGGAGGCTTTGTATTTGTAGCCTGTGGCTTTAGCCGCCGGGCGATCTTTGGGGTCGCGTATGCTGATTATTTTGTTAATGTTCGTTAGCCGCCGGGCGGGGTATGTTGGGCAAGATCGCCTATATGCTGGCGCGCACCCCCCAGGCTAGGGCTGTGTCAAAGTCGGTGGAGCGTGCCCCTTGACGATAGACGATAGACGATGGACGATGACTGCCCAATCGTCTATCGTCTATCGTCCATCGTCGGATAAGTGACTTTGACACAGCCCTGCCCCCCAGGCGCGCTCGCGTTGACAGAGGAGCGCAGTGTTGGTATAATTTTGAGCGCGAGATTCTTTATGGCGAGGTAGCTCAGTTGGCTAGAGCGAACGACTCATAATCGTTAGGTCCGGAGTTCGAATCTCCGCCTCGCCACCCAAAGCCCGGCTCCTTGTGAGGCCGGGCTTCTTAATTTGTCCCATGTGTTGATGTGCTAGAATCAAGTATCAGGATAAGGCGCTACAACTGACAGCAGATGGACCTTCACAACAAACACAACTTCACAGAACTAGACCTACCCCAAACGGCGCTCCAAGCTGCCAAGCGCAATGGCCTGGAGAGCTATCTGCTTTCTCAGCCGCTTATCGTTGGCGTATCGGGTGGCCCCGACTCTTTAGCTCTGCTGCGCATCCTCTGCCTGTTGCGCGGCCCAGATGCTTCCCGCACGCTACACGTTGCCCACCTTGACCACGCGCTTCGAGGCACGGCAAGCGAGGAGGACGCGGACTTTGTTGCCCAAGTGTCAGACGAGTGGAGCCTCCTCTGTACGGTCCGCCGTTTCGATGTCGAGCAATATGCACGCGAGCAACGACTATCTATAGAAGAAGCCGCCCGCAATGCGCGGTATGCGTTTCTCGCGGATATGGCTCGCCAGCAAGGAGGGGCTGTCGCCGTAGCACATACCGCCGACGACCAGGTTGAAACCGTGCTCATGCACATACTGAGAGGGTCGGGTATAAGCGGCCTGCGCGGGATGAGGATGCTTGCCGATGTACCTGTTGCATTAGAGGAGGGCGCTTTGTCGAAGAGCGTGGGTGAGCTGCCAACTCAACAAGCGCGGGTTGCCTTGTTCCGGCCTCTGCTGTCTCTTTGGAGGTGGGAAATCGAGGCGTACTGTACCCAGGAAGGACTCAGTCCGCGCCTGGACGCGACGAATGCCGATCCACAATACAAACGCAACCGCATCAGGCACGAACTGCTTCCGCTCCTGGAGCGCGACTACGACCCAGCAGTAAAGACGCACTTGTATAATCTGGCCGAGCTTGCGACGGGGGAAGACGACCTCATCGGGGGCCTCGTGGAGCAAGAAGCGGAGCGGTTAGCTCATGTCGAAACCGAAGGCACAGTACGCTTTGAACAATCTGCGGTGGCTGATCTGCCCGAAGCTTTACGGTTGAGGCTCGTAAGGTGGGCGTTAAGGCGCGTCGCCGGGACGCTTGAGGGCTTTACCCACAGGCATATTGAGCAAACTGCAAGCATGGTATCCGGCCAGGCGGATAGCCCCAGGAGCGCACAACTGCCGCACGGTCTCATTGTCGAAAGAGCAGCAGATGGCTGGGCGGCAATAGGCAGGGTACATCCTTTAGAAGGCATCCAGGCGGTGGATACTCTTCGGTGGCCTGTTATGGACACCAGCCAAGAATTAACACTGATTCCTGGGATCACGCTGCAACTAGAGGCTGGGTGGAAGTTAGAGTGCAGCATCGTGAGCGCGGAGGGCGAGAAGCGGAAGCCAGGCGATACGTTTATGCTGTTTGACGCGGACGAGATGGAAAAACTCGGCAGCGACCTTGTGCTTCGCACGCGAAGGTCGGGCGATTTTATGAGGCCGCTTGGCATGGAGGGGCGCAAGAGCTTGCAGGACTTGTTTATTGATGCTAAAATCCCCAGAAGGGTACGAGACCATATCCCGATAGTTTTATGTTCTGCGCGGGGTGGAGAGGCGCTATGGGTGCCCGGACCGGGGGGCAGAAGGTCCGCGCTCGCGCCTATTGGGCCGCAGACACGGCGGGTATTACGTCTTGAATTCACGAGAACGGGAGAGGCATGACTTATGGCAGTGCAGCAAACGGGCGAGCGAACGTATAATATACGCGACGATATTGACCATGTTCTAGTCACCGAAGAACAGTTACAAGAAGAGATCGCACGGATGGGCAGCCGTCTTACTGAAGAGTACGCGGGCAAAGATTTGCTGCTCGTAGGCGTGCTCAAGGGCGCGATCATGTTCATCGTTGACCTGGCGCGCGCCATAGACCTCCCTCTCACGATGGACTTCATGGCCGTAGCCTCGTATGGCGCTTCCACACGCACGAGCGGCATCGTGCGCATCCTAAAGGACCTGGACAGTTCGATAGAGGGAAAGCATGTGCTGGTGGTTGAAGACATAGTGGACAGCGGCCTCACGCTCAACTACACGTTAGAGACATTGCGCAACCGCAACCCCGCCAGCGTGCGGGTATGCGCACTCCTCAACAAAGTCGAGCGGCGGCAAGTTGACGTGTCCATAGATTACATTTGCTTCAATATCCCAGATGAGTTCGTAGTCGGATACGGCCTGGATTTCGACGAGATTTACCGCAACCTGCCGTTCGTCGGTGTGCTCAAGCCGGAGGCCTACAGCCGCATAACGGGCAGCAGCGACACAGACGAAACACCAGATATTGGGAGTAGGGTGAGGGAATAGGGTGAGGTGGCGAAATTACTCCCTCACCCTATTCCCTCACCCTATCCTATTCTTCCTGGCCTGGGCCATTGTTTTCACTTTCCCACTCATCGCGCATCTGAGTGACGCCGTTACCCTTACGAGCGGCGGCGACTCGTGGCTGCATATGTGGGACTTGTGGTGGGCGGACAAGTCGCTGGTCGGCCTGCACCACAATCCCTACCACACTAACTACCTGCTCTTTCCTACCGGCCTGAACCTTTATTATCATTCGCTTGACCTGTTCAACGGTCTGCTCTCTATCCCTCTGCAACACGTCTTCGGCCTGACGACAAGCTACAATCTGCTGATGCTCGTTAACCTCGTGATGGACGGGCTGGCGGCATACTGGCTCTGCCTGGACAGGACCCAATCCAGGGGCGCGGCGTTGGTGGGCGGGGCGCTGTTCAGTGCGGCCCCATTACTAAGCACGTCTGTTGACCTGGGCCAGCTTGACGAAGTGACAGTTTGGTGGGTTCCCCTCTATATGATGGCCCTCTGGCGAGCGATGGACAGCCCTGGCCCTATCTGGTCGGTTGGCGGCGGCAGGCGGGCGACACTAGCGGCGGGAGTATGCCTGGCGGGGGCTTCATTGGCTACGTGGTATTTCACGGCGGGGCTGGTTGTGTTTACGGTGCTGTTCGTGCCCGCCGAGATGGTGAGACGACGATGGACGATGGACGATGGACGATGGACGGATGAATCTCCATCGTCCATCGTCCATCGTCCATCGTCCGCATGGCTACATAACACAATCAAAATCGCCGCAGCGATGGCGCTCTTTGCCTTGTTACTCAGCCCTCTGCTCGTGGCGATGGTGCGGGAACGGCTCAGTGGGGCTACTTACATGCTGCCCGCGCCTACTACTACACTGGTCAATTCTGTGGACCTGGCCGCCTTGTTCCTACCAGCGCGCTTCCAATCGGACATCAACAGGCACGGCGATGTCGTGGCGTTGGGTTACATAGCTATCGCCCTCACTATAGTTGGGCTGACGCTACAGTGGCGGAGGGTGTGGCCCGTAGGGTTGGCGCTGTTCGGTCTATTGCTGATGACCCTAGGCCCACAACTCCAGGTGAACGGTGTTCTAACGAATATACCACTCCCATATGCGTTGCTGAACAACGTGCCCTTTATAGGGGCTTCGCGCCAGCCATTGCGCTTCCTGGCTACGGCGGCGGCGTGCCTCTCCTTGCTGGCGGCTTTCGGTGTTGTTGGGTTTGTGGGATAT
>JBBQIC010000359.1:0-4060 GCA_038324555.1 Chloroflexia bacterium | reverse complement strand
CATCTGAAAATTCCTCGAAGAAGGCCTTTAGATGGAGTATGAAGGGGAAGGGGTTGGTGCCTTTTGCTATCATTTGCCTGCTGGCTTCGGTTTCTACCATAGTGCGCATATCGCCTCCCAGGTTTTGGAAGCGCAAGCCATATGATATGACGAAGTCCTCGAAGTTGGAGTGGGTGGCGAGAAGCACGTCGTACCCGGCGGCTTGCAGACCCAGACCGAGGGCTATATAGGGCTGCACGTCGCCGCGCGAGCCAACTGATAGTATCGTTACTTTCATGGTGCTCCTGTGGCAGATGTAGATGTGTTGATTATAGATTAGGACTTTCGCTTGCAGCGCCTAATTTGCGCTTCGCTGAAGCCTTATTTGAGCGTCACAAGCGAAAGTCCTATAGATGCTTTAGGAGACCGCAATCGGGCCAGGATCAATTCAAAGTCGAGTACGTTAGAGGCTGACCGAGGTAGCCCTTGTCATTGCGGTTACGGAAGGCGTTTTGGGGAGGAAGGGAGTACTGGGGATAGAAGGTTGGAGTTTTACACATCCCCGGTATAAGTGGAAGGGAGTAATATTAGCTAACAGTGTTTGCGTTCTGGAGCTGCGACGCGAGTAGAGACGGACGCCTTCATGTGGGTTGTATACAATGCTGCATGGTGCTTATGAGGTTGTCCAAATCGAAGGGTTTGGAGATCACTGCGGTAGCGCAGTGCTTTGCCTCTCTTAGGGCGCTGTGCGACGCTGACATCATAATAATGGGCATTTTTTTCATGTTGGGATCGTTTTTGAGGACTTTACATACAGTGATGCCGTCCACTCCTGGCATCATTACGTCGAGCAAGGCTCCGTCAATACCGTCTGCGTAAAGTTTGCTTAGGGCTTCGGCGCCATCGTGGGCCATGTCTACAGTGTAGCCTTCTAGTTCCAGGATTTCAGTGCAAATTTCGAGTAGATAGGGGTCGTCGTCGGCCACCAGGATTTTTAGATTGTTCAATTTTTGGTCTCCATGTCTGTTGGTGTGTGTATTTATAGTTGGTTAATCGGTTAAGAATAATAGAGAATGCAAGAAGCGGGCCATACGCACTGAACGGTTGTTATCAAGGTATAGCTTTTCACAATTCCCTCACCCTACTCCCTCACCCTACATCACAACTGGTATAATGCTGCCATGATCATCAACTGGGAAACCGATTACGAAATCGCGCTTGCGAAGGTGCGGGAGGAGCGCAAGGAGCTTCTCGTTTACTTCACTAAGCCGAACTGAGGGGGCTGCGTTCGATTGGATACCGTGACGTATCCTGATGCCGCCGTTTCTGAGTATCTTGCTGCCTCCTTCGTTCCCTTCAAGGCGAGCATGGAGAAGCGCGAAAGCTGGCCGCTGTTCCGTGCTAACCATATAATCTGGACGCCTAGCGTGGGGTTTGCCGACCGCAATGGGAGTATGCACTACCATTCGCCGGGGTTTCTGCCGCCGTCCGAGTTCCTGTCGGCGCTCAGGATAGGGAGAGCGCGATGCCTGATGGCGTGGACGCGGTCTGCCGAAGCAGCCAAGGAGTTGGAGTCGGCTGGGGCTGTGGAGAACGCCATGAGCGCGGAGGCGCTGTTCTGGCTGGGGACGGCTTATTTTCTCGAAAGACGAGACAGCAGCCGGATGTACGAGGCTTGGGGGCAATTGGAGGCACGCTACCCGAATAGTCCCTGGGCGAAGCGCACTTACCCTCGACCGGACGAATAGAAAGACAAAACCCCACTTCGTGGGGTTTTGTCTTTCTATTCGTCCGAAATAACGGTGACCCAGATTTTGGCTGCCAGGTCGTTTGAGAGCAAGACGACTTGCGCGTTTTCTGATGGAGGAGACTGGCCGGGTGTTTGGGCGCGGGGTGCTATGCCCACTTTCAGGGAATTGTCGGTGGGGTCGCGCCCCAATACGGTGGCGTGCGCGCCGGGCATGATGTGCATCTGGCCCAGGTAGGTCAGCAGGGCCGACTCGTCCTCTACCACTTCGGAGATCAGCACCACTTTCATCAGCACGTTTTCGTCGGCGCTGTTCAAGCGTAAGGCGTGCTGCTGGCGCAGGTAGCCAACAGTGTCCACCGAGCCGGTGGGGATGGGATTGCCGTGTGGGCAGGTGCGCGGGTTGCCGAGGAGTACCATCAGGCGGTCTTCGATGACGGGAGACATGCCGCGTTCGAGATGGTGGGCCTCTTCGTGGGCCTGCACCCAGTCCATGCCAAGCACATCGGCCAGGAAGCGTTCTGCCAGGCGGTGCTGCCTCAAGAGAACCTCAGCCTCAGCGCGGCCTTTGTCAGTAAGCTCTATACCTTCGCCGGCACGCCCGCGCCCACGTCCGGGCATCACGATCAGACCGTCGCGCTGCATACGCGATAGCACGGCGGCCACGTTGGGAGCCGATACGCCGAACTTCTCGGCCAGGCGCGCGCCCACGATGGGGTCGCCCTCGACCGCCAGGTTATAGATAGTCTCTAGATATTCCCGAATTACGTTGCTGGTTGTGGACATTGTAGATGTTGTAGACATAGGGTAATAATGCAAACAAAAATGCTGCGTGACCTTTGTTTGCATTATAGGTGGGTATTCTAGACTTGTCAAAATCCAGAATGCTTTTGCGAACGTAGAATATATGGCTTCTCTGTCTTTGCAACTAGTTGCAAAAGGGTTTATACTGAGGAGGGTTGGCATCCTACCGGGATCATACTCAGACCTAAATTCTCCGATTATAGAGTGATTGAACAGAAGGAGGTTTATACGTGCACAGCGCCTTATTACGAATCCTTAACGACGGTTCCCAGGAGATCAAGGGGAAAGTGATTACCATGTACGGGATACTGGTCGTGTTCAATGTGGCGCTATGGGGGCTAACGTTCCTCGTTTCTATGCAGTATGCTGTTGTGCTGGGTATTGGTCTATCGGCCTTTACATTGGGTTTGAGGCATGGCGTGGACGCGGACCACATCGCGGCTATAGACAATGTGACGCGCAAACTGATGCAGGACGGGAAGCGGCCCGTAAGCGTTGGTCTTTTCTTCTCGCTGGGACATTCGACTATTGTTGTTCTTCTCACTGTGCTAGTAGCGGTAGTGGCGGGGTTGGTAAATACGAATCTTCCGCAATGGAGAGAAGTGGGCGGGCTGGTTGGCACTTTCGTATCGGCGGCTTTCCTTTATATTATCGGAATCATAAATCTGTTGGTGCTGGTGGATATATTTCGCATGTTCCGACGGGTAATCAACGGCGGCGCATATAACGAAGAGACGCTTGAGCAGTTTCTCGCGCAGAGGGGTATGATGAACCGCTTCTTTGGGCCTTTGGTGCGGGCAATTGATAAGAGTTGGAAGATGTACCCGCTTGGACTGCTCTTTGGGCTGGGATTTGACACGGCGAGTGAGGTGGCGCTGCTGGGTATCGCCGCGACGGTCGGGGGCAGCGGTATGCCTGTGATTTATATTATGCTGTTTCCTCTGCTGTTTGCTGCCGGGATGAGCCTGGTGGATACCACCAACTCGATCATGATGCTGGGGGCATATGGCTGGGCTTTCGTCAAGCCGGTGCGCAAACTATACTACAACATGAATATCACCCTGGTGTCGGTGCTGATCGCACTGGTAATCGGGACTGCCGAGTTTTTGAGCATAATCGTTGATAAGTTCAACCTGCACGGCGCTTTCTGGGGCTGGGTAAGCAATCTGGATTTTGAGACTATAGGTTATATAATCATCGGCATCTTCGTAGTCAGTTGGGTGGGGTCTACTTTGATCTACAAGCTCAAAAACTACGACAGCATCGAAGCTGGGGCCGAACCGACCGGTTGAATACTGGATAAAGTAAGAATAATTGAAACGCAGAGGCGCAGAGGCGCAGAGGAATCATTATTGTTCTCTGCGTCTCTGCGCCTCTGCGTTTAGAGAATCCTTATCTCGACTTTGTACAAAAATGAAGGGATGTGAAAGCGGGTAGAGGGACCCGCGAACCGATTGTTGTAAGATAGAAGTTGACTAAAACTCATCTGCAACAAGGAGCCTCACGATGTCCCTACCCAATCCGATTATA
>JBBQIC010000358.1:0-4066 GCA_038324555.1 Chloroflexia bacterium | reverse complement strand
CGCTTCATCTTCGTCAAGAGGGCGAACACAAGGTTCGCCCCTACGGAGCACCCTTACTCTGAACATTTACTTGAACACGCACCGCTTGTAGCATTGAGGCACACCGCACCTGAGGTCTTCTCACTACCATGAGGGTTTCGTAATGGGCGACTTACCAGCAGGAACGGTCACCTTTCTATATACAGACATCGAAGGCAGCACCAGACGTTGGGAGCAACACCCCGATGCTATGAGAGCCTCTGTCGAACGCCACGATGCTTTATTACGCGAAGCCATAGAAGCCAGTGGCGGGCAGGTGTTCCGTAGAATGGGCGACGCTTTCTGCGCCGTCTTTACTGTCGCGCCCCAGGCGCTGGACGCTGCCATAGCCGCCCAACATGCCCTGTATGACGAGGCATGGAACGAGCAAATTAGCCCGATTCGCGTGCGTATGGCGCTCCATACGGGAATAGGAGAGGTGCGGGACGGGGACTACGTAGGGCAAGCGCTCAACCGAGTCGCCCGATTGTTATCCCTATCTCACGGAGGCCAGACCTTGCTTACCCGTCCCACTCGTGATCTGGTAAGCGACGCGCTGCCACCAACCGTTATCCTCCGAGATTTGGGGGGGCACAGCCTCAAAGACTTGCAGCGTCCCGAATACGTTTTCGAGCTTGTCATAGAAGGGCTGCCTTCCGATTTCCCGCCCCTCAACACATTAGATAACAGGCCAAACAACCTACCCGTGCAAGCCTCGCTTTTCGTTGGAAGAGAGAAGGAAGTAGACGCGGTAAGAAACCTCTTGCGCCGCCCAGATGTCAAGATGCTCACGCTGACGGGGCCTGGCGGCACCGGTAAAACGCGCCTGGCGCTCGAGGCCGCTGCCAGCCTGGCAGAAGACTTCCGCGACGGCATTTTTTTCATTACGCTAGCTTCTATCACAGGCCACGAATTAGTGATCCCCACTATTGCCCAGACGCTGGGTATCAAAGAGGCTAGCGGGCAGTCTCTGGCCGATAGCCTGAAGGCTTACCTCCGGGACAAGCAAATATTGCTGGCGCTGGATAATTTCGAGCAGGTACTGGAGGCCGCCACGTCGGTAGCTCAACTACTGGCGGCGAGCGCGCATTTGAAAGTCCTGGTCACCAGCCAGGTAGTGTTGCATCTACGTGGTGAACAGGAATTTGCCGTGCCGCCGCTTGGACTTCCTGACCTCAACAGCCTACCCTCGGTAGAAGCGCTGCTGAAGTACGAAGCAGTCAACTTGTTCGTTGAGAGGGCACGATTAGCCAAGCCAGAATTCGAGCTTACCGAACAGAATGCCGCTGCCGTCGTAGAGATTTGTTGTCGCCTGGACGGGCTGCCGTTAGCTATCGAATTGGCCGCTGCACGTATCAAGTTGCTACCGCCGGAAGCTATGCTAACTCGGCTGGCTGGAATGGCGGGTATGCAGAATAGCTTGAAGTTATTGGTGGGAGGCGCGCGCGACTTGCCTGCCCGCCAACAGGCTCTGCGCAGCACTATCGAATGGAGTTATGGGCTTCTGGCCGAGGGGGAAAAGACGCTGTTCAGACGTCTCTCGGTATTCGCAAGTGGTTGCACATTAGAAGCTGCCGAGACGATTTTGGATTTTGGATTTTCGGGTTTAGAATCTCCGGTCGCCCCAGACGATCCAAAATCTCAAGTCCAAACTCCAAAATTGGATGTCATAGAGGACCTAGCCTCCCTTGTAGATAGGAGCCTCCTTCGGAGCACAACGGGGCAAGAGGGCAGTGGGGAACCACGCTTCTCGATGTTAGAAACGATACGCGAGTACGCCAGAGAACGGTTAGAGGAATATGGGGAGGCCCAGGCGACGAGGCAGCGCCATGCGAGTTTCTATCTCGCGCTGGCGGAGAGAGCACAACTTCAAGCGCCCGTATCCAGGCATAGCAGCTGGTTAGAAAAGGTAGAAGCCGAACAGGACAACCTGAGAGCGGTGCTTCAGTGGTCACTTGAACAGAACGAGGTCGAAACTGCGCTGCGTCTGAGTGGGGCTTTATCGTACTTTTGGCAGATACGCGGGAATATGAGCGAGGGTCGCCGGTGGGTAGAAGCTGCGCTGGCGTTACCAGGGGCGGAGCAGTATAGAACCGCATATGCCCAGGCGCTGATCGGTGCGGGTACAATAACCTGGTTGCAGGGCGATCCGACTGCTGCACGCTCGTGGTGTGAACGTGCGGCAGCTATATACCGTGAGTTGGGAGACCAACGAGGGTTGGCGCTCTCGCTAATTACATTGGGGCAAAGTACGCTGTTCCTGGGTGATGCAGCACAGGCGGGTTCGCTATTGGAGGAGGGTCTAGCGCTGTACCGGCAAATAGGAGTCACGCTGGGTATAGCCCAATCGCTATTTGTATCTGGACAGGTCAAGGTTTCCCTGGGAGAGTTTGTAGCAGCACGTTCTTATTTTGAGGAGAGTCTGGCCCTGTATCGTCAATCGGGGAACGACTGGTGGGCAGCCCAGGCATTGAACAGCATGGGAGACCTTGCGCGGGTACAAGGCGAATATTCGGAAGCACAGACGCTGTATGAGGAGAGCCTCGCAATGTTCAGGGAACTGCGCGCTAAGACAGACGTTCCGGCATCACTGCACAACCTTGGGCATGTCGCTATTATGCGAGGTGATCTCACACAAGCGGCCTCGCTTTTCGAGGAGAGCCTGGCGCTGCATAGAGAGACTGGAAATAAGCCTGGTATAATCGAGAGTCTGGCCGGATTAGCTGGGGTGGCGGGAGCGCAGAAGCAGCCTGAGCGGGCGGCACGCTTGTTTGCTGCGTCTGCTGCGCTACAAGCAGATGTCTCTCCACCGGCATGGCCTGCGGAACGCCTGGCTTATGAACGCAATCTGGCTACCGCTCGCGCTCAACTAGACGAACATGCCTGGTCAGCGGCATGGCAGCAGGGAAGAGGCATGACTATGGACCAGGCCGTTAGCTACGCGCTGGACAAAACCGCTCTTGATGTATAGCGCCACTGTTTGCACACGCATCGCCAGACGAGCTAGTTGTCAATCTTCATAGGTTGCGGGTTATTGGCGTTATCTCGGCACGATAAATGCACTGTAAAACATCGAAAACGGGCTGACGACGTAACATCGTTGTCAATCCCAGTTAATCCCAACACTTGCCTTCCATGCGTTGCACAACTAGAAAGGTAGATCAAGGCAGTGATAAATCCTGGTTATTTATGGGCACGGCGGCGCCTGACGAATGGCGCTTTGCTCCTGTTAGCCCTTGTTACTCTGCTTGGCGTTGTGTGGTTGGTGGTGGGTGGTCTGATCGGCTCCGCTCATGCCAAAACATCGAGCAGGGGACAGCCAGTAACCAACCGCATCGCCATCGAGAATTCCCAGCCAGGCACAGACGAATGGGCTAACATCGGCAACTACAACATAAATAACCTCGCCGCCTATCCGGGCGCGACCAGCGTAAACGCCGGAAGCCCAATCGCTGTCTACGTGAAGTCTTCGGGAAGTTCTTTGTCGGCAAGGCTCTATCGCCTGGGCTACTATCAAAATCACGGCGCTCGGCTGTACGCGACATATGACAACATATCCACCTCGGCGCAACCCAACTGCACACGCAACTCAAGCACTGGCCTTGTACGTTGCCCATGGTCTCCGGAGTTCACCATAAACACAGACCCCAATTGGGTCAGCGGCGTCTACCTGCTCCGCATGGACTCTAACAACGGCTATCGCTTCTTCGTCTACTTTATCGTGCGCAACGACAGCTACCCCGCAGATTTCCTCTTCGTGGAAGCCAGCAAGACCAATCAGGCTTACAACGCTTATGGAGGTGAGAGCCTTTACCGCTCTACTAACAATGAAGGGCGGGTAAGGGCTTATCAGGTGTCGTTCGACCGGCCATACAATTCGGGCGCGGGCACGGGAGGGCTTTTCACTCACGATGTAGACATGGTGCGCTGGCTCGAAGCCTCCGGTTACGACCTAACTTACGCAAGCGATGTGGACCAGGCTACCGACCCCAACTTCATGCAGGGTCACAGAGTGTTATTGGAGGTGGGCCACCCTGAGTACTGGAGC
>JBBQIC010000357.1:0-4081 GCA_038324555.1 Chloroflexia bacterium | reverse complement strand
CGCAAACAGAAGGACCCTCTATAGAGCACGCCTACGCCAATTTCGACGAGGCCCCTTGCCGCGCACCAGCAAACTAAGGGCGATATCCACAATCATTGCGCCCACTATGCTCGTAATAATCGGTACGCCAGCAACAACCGGATCACCGGGCAAGATAATATGTAGAACGTTCAGCATTAGCCAGATGCCGATCAGCCCTACTATGATGTTTCCAATCAAGCCCCAAGGGCCAGAACCGACCAGACGTTCAGCTATAATGCTGACCACCGCCGCCACCAGTAAATATACAATCAACTGTGTCACTGTCATTTTGTGCTATCTCCTTCTGACCACATGTGCGGTCAACCTATACATTGTTTAACAAATTAGCAACAAGCGTGCCAGACCGCGAAGGAACACATCTTCTGACTCTCCATGCTACCTGAGAGCTATTTTGTTACCTGCCCGAACCTCCGGATGTGGAAAAGCACAGGCATGGCGATCTATATCCGCAGGCGCCTGACTCCTCCTGGGATAATCGTGCAACCTCAACCAGCCTATATTAACCACTTTCATTTAGCGTCCGAGTACGTTATAATAATAAGAAACGCGGCGCCCAGGCACTACATTCAAGGATTATATTACTATTGGGATAACGATGCATATAGAAAAAGACGATTATTGGTATAACAGCTTTGAAGTATATGGAGGCCGGTCGGGCGGAGTTGGCAGAAGCCTGATGCGCGAACTGGTCGAAATGATAGCGTTTTCGGTATTCCTCTATTTCCTGGTACGTGCGGCCTTACCCTCTTTCTGGGTAGAGGGCGAGAGTATGCTCCCCACCTTGTACTCCCAGGAGCGCGTGCTTGTGAACGAGGCCCTTTATTTTCGCTACGACGCCAACTTCTTCTCACACCTTGCCGATTCCAACGCCCCGGCTGATATGCGTTACCTCTTTCACGGTCCTCAGCGCGGCGACATAGTTGTGTTTGAAGCTCCTCCCGAAGCCCATGTAGACAAGAGCGACTTCATCAAGCGTGTTATAGGCGTCGAGGGCGAAACTGTGGAGATCAAACCTGATCGCGATCCGGTAGGCGGCCCCAACCACGAGTGTGGAGATTGCGGAGTATATGTGAACGGCATCAGGCTGACTGAATCTTATGTCAAGGCAACGCCCAATTATAATCTGCCCCCGACCGTAGTACCTGCTGGTCATATTTTCGTGTTGGGCGACAACCGGCGCAATTCCAGCGATTCGCATATATGGGGGCCGCTCGCCATTGACCGCATTGTAGGCACGGCTTTCGTCTCGTTCTGGCCCCAGGAGCACTTTGGCCTACTTCCACACCCTACATACGCCGAGATGGAAAAACGAAAATAGAAAGGGAAAGGAAATAAAAAGAAGCCGCTCGCACAACGAGCGGCTTCTTTTTATTTCCTTTCTAACTGATTCCTGTCCTTCTTTCCTTTCCCTCTTGTTACCCTAAAAGTCCGAAATGTCTTGCGTAGATGTAAGCCTCCCTTAAGGTTTCTGTAAGCAGGGTTAGATAGGTGTAAGCCCAAACTGCGATGATTACTGCGCGGGGCACAATAAAGAACCTACAGCAGTCCCAGCAAAATAAATTTGCCGATAACAAATAAACTCGGCAGTTCAATATTCACCATATTCCATTTAGGAGGACAAAACGTGTTTCACAAAAATATTTCAGGTTTGGCAAAGATATTCTTCGCAATGGCTCTACTGTTACCCGCATTCGCGCTGGCAAGCGGAGGCGCAGCCCACGCAAGTGGTCGCCCGGTGGGCGCGGTATACACTCTCACCAATGAAGTAGCAGGTAACCGCGTTGTAGTCTTCGACCGCGCCTCCGACGGAACGCTGACGCCTGCTGGCACTTATCCTACAGGCGGCCTGGGCAGCGGCAACGGACTCGGCTCTCAGGGCGCGCTGGTCCTCAGCAAAGGCAGTAAGTGGCTCTTCGGGGTCAACGCAGGCAGTAATGAGGTTTCAGTTCTTTCGGTGGACCCGGTTGGAGTAACAATGGTTGACAAGGTATCGTCGGGCGGCACACGACCCATTAGCCTGACTACATTCAAGAACCTCTTGTATGTGCTCAATGCGGGCGACAACGGCAATATCACCGGCTTCCATGTTGGTGGCGATGGGCACTTGACGGCGATCCCAGGCTCGACACGGCCATTGAGTGGCAACGCCACAGGCCCCGCCCAGGTTCAGTTCAGTGCGGACGGCAAATTACTCGCCGTGACTGAGAAGAACACTAATATGATTGATATTTACATAGTGAATCGGGATGGCACGGCCACGGGCCCTGCTTCGCACCCTTCTGCGGGCACGACGCCCTTTGGTTTCGCGTTCGGTAGGGAAGGCAAACTGCTAGTCTCCGAGGCATTCGGCGGCGCGGCCAACGCGAGTGCGGCTTCTTCCTACACAGCCAGCAAGAGCGGTGGCTTCAACGTGGTAAGCGCCTCTTCGCTGACCCACCAGACCGCCGCTTGCTGGCTGGTGCTGACCGACAACGAGCGGTATATATACACGGCCAACGCGGGGAGCGACTCCATCACTGGTTACAGAGTAGCCAACAGTGGCAATCTCACTCCTCTGAACTCCGACGGTCGCACAGGTCTGACAGGCGACGGCAGCCACCCCACAGACATGGCCTTGAACAACAACAGCCGCTTCCTATATGTGCTCACAACCACTAATCACGGCATCGGCGCCTTTGAAGTGCAGGCTAACGGCAGCCTGACCCCAGTGGTAGGTGTCACCGGCCTGGCAGCCACGGCAGTAGGTCTGGCCTCCCGGTAGAATAGCTCAACAAATAGAAAAACTGGTCGCTACGCGACCAGTTTTTCTATTTGTTGAGCTACGGTTGTCTTCTTCACTCATATGTTCTCTAGCAAGTATTGGGCATAATAGTCCGCCCAGCGTTCATCTGGCGCATTCTCGCGGTGGCTGGCATCGGCCTTCCTCAGTAACTCTTCAATCTGGTCGCTCTCCACCTTTGCCTTTCGCCGCAGCAAATCCGGCAGGCCATGCTCGACCAAATAGCCAGCATACCATTTAGGCCAGTCAACGTCGTATTGCCCTCCCAGCTTTGAAGCCTCGTACTTGCCGTGTTCCTCTCCCGTCAGCGCCAGCAACGACGCGATTTGCGAGCGGCGATCTGCCTGGTTATTGTTATCCATATTCTGAACTCCCTTATAAGGGGTAACGGTTGAGTGAATCGCTAGAATTGAGACGACAGACGATGGATTCGCCCTAGCATAGCCGATCGTCTATCGTCTATCGTAAGCTTAGGTTTGCTATATCGTTTATAATAAACAGTGGTGTGTCTATGCGCAAGCGCACGGTGACCACCTTTTTTGTGTTATGAAACTTGCATATCAGACCCCAAACCCTGACAGCCCACTACTTCCAGGCACAGTGAAAACGGATACCTGGCGGCTTATCGTCAGTGCAGCTTTGCCCGGCGATATGAATATGGCCCTTGACGAGGTGTTGCTAGAGGCGGTTATCGCCGGTGGCCCACCCGTAGTCCGGTTCTATACATGGCACCCTGCTACACTCTCTCTTGGTGTCAACCAACCCCTTGGTGAGGTAGATAGCGAAGAGTGCGCGCGGCGCGGCTTTGGTTTGGTGCGTAGGCTGACAGGCGGGCGTGCGGTGCTGCACCAGCACGAGCTAACTTACTCGGTTGTCGCCAGGGAAAACGACCCACGCATATCGGGTGGAGTAGTCGAGTCGTACCGCAAGATCAGCGAGGCGCTGGTTGACGGTCTCAGGTCGTTGGGAGCAGATGTCGCGCTCGCACCACCGAGCCGCGCTCTGCACAGGGCGCTCGCCGCAGCCATGCGCAACAGCGAACTCGGAGAACCCTCGGAAACCGAAGGCAGCCATGGAGCCGTCTGCTTCGACGCAGCATCGGATTATGAATTGACCGCCGGGGATCGCAAGCTGGTGGGCAGCGCGCAAGCCAGACGCGGCGGCGCACTACTACAACACGGCTCCATACTCCTGGATATAGATTGGGACGCCTGGGTGTCGGTCTTCCGCTACCGCACCGATGAAGGTCGGAAGCGAGCC
>JBBQIC010000356.1:0-4122 GCA_038324555.1 Chloroflexia bacterium | reverse complement strand
AGAAAGTGTCTCCACTGTTTCTCATTGAGCATCTGGCGCATTTGCTCATATTTCTCTGTTCGACTGGCTCGTATCCGTGTCATGTCGCTAACATGACATATCTCCTTTATAATGTCAACTTATTACCGCGCTCGCCCTTAGTACCGGCACTACTCACCACGCGGACAGAAATCCAGTGCGCTGCTTGGGCAGAATGTAATGCCTTTTGCTCTTCACAAGAGACGAGTCAACAACTCCGAGTATAACATAGTAGATTGCTTTCAAGCAACAGGAAGTGCAGGAAACTACATCGAATATTAGGCACTTTAGTCGAGGAGTGTCGAGAGCGCGGAAGGAGTCCGGCCCCGGTTGCGCCCGTTATCTATGTAAACCAAAATCTCCTATGCTAGGGTAGCACATTTTGTAAATAGACGCAACAGACTGTATACTTCGTAAGAACCATCTGGAGCCGGGGACCAACCGGATTCTGGATCTTGTCATTAAGAGGAGATAACTAAACTTGGATCCGCTACAAGCCTTCGTTCTCGGGTTAGTACAAGGGCTAACCGAATTCTTACCTATCTCGTCCTCTGCGCATCTTATTATCGTACCCTGGCTCTTCGGCTGGAAGGACGATGCTATCAACAGTGTGCAGTTCGATGTTGCCCTCCACGCTGGCACTCTCATCGCACTACTAGCCTACTTTTGGGCCGATTGGCGCAGGCTGATAGCAGCTTTCGTCGGCTCCATTGCGCAGCGCAGCGTCGGTGCTGATCCCGACCGTCGAATGGCATGGTTTATCTTGCTAGCCTCCCTACCGGCTGTGATTGTTGGCGCAATTGGTGAGAGTAAAATAGATGATGCCTTTCATAATCCAAATAATCTGCGCTCCGGCTTGATCATAATTGCAATAGTGATGATTATCATGGCGGGATTTCTTCTGTTGGCCGAGCGCGTTGGTAGCCGAAAACTCGAACTGACCAGTATGCGCCTCGTCTCAGCGTTGGGCATCGGTCTTGTCCTGCTTGGCGTACGCGGCTAGCCTCCCCACCCGGAGCATTTGTTGAGCGTTGCGCTCGGCACGCTGGCCCTTGGTACAGAGGGCTTACTTCTACTCAGGGTGGATGAGAAGCGCCATCTCATCGAAGTATCCCCATCGGCGCAAGAAGGAATCCCAGTCGGTGAAATACTTTCCTCCATCGCCCACGTCCATGACGTATAGCCCGTCAGTGTTGTATCCATAGGCAACTACGGTATGCTCGTAGGGGACCAGCTTGAACGAATCGCCCTCATAAGTGCGATGGTAGACCGGTCTCGTAGCGTTCTTGTCAACCGTGACCCACGCCACGACAGGATGTCCCGCTTCAAGTTCCGCCTTCAGCCAAGCAACTCCACCGTAGAATACCGTGGCTTCGTACGCGTGCCGCTCCAGTACCGGCACCAAAGCCTCGGCATATACACCGTAATCCGTCAGCCCGCCGAAAGTTCCATTAATATCGCCTCTGAAGCCTTTATGGGGGTTAGGACTTTCGGGCACTTCACGTAGGAAGTGTTTTTCCGATATCAGATTACCCCAAAAGAGGGTAACGGCAGCAGCAGCGGCATACTCGCAACTCAGGTTGTAAGACTGCCTGACCGAGGGTATGCCCTTTATAAGTACATCTTCGATGTGGGCCGAGGCTCCAAAAGGCACAGCCAGGGCTGTGGCAAGCGTAAGTATCACCAACAATGATGCCAGGAACAGTCCGCGCTTACTAGCGGTCATTTTGAAACATACCAGGCTTTCACCACCCATACTATCACCTCCAAGTCGTCCGATTTACCCCCGCCCGCCGTGAGAACACCTTAAGCGAAGCCTGCATAGCTGTTTGAATGTGCTCACGATAGAGAGTCAAGCAATTGGCATGCCGGGATCGCAATAGGAGTACGATTTGCGAAAGTATCAGGTTTGCCTATTCGCAATATCCCGTCATATTCCGAAGGTTGGGAAGAATCGGTTCAATATCGTCAAGGCGTTGGTGAATACCAGCAGGCCCATGACTATGATCAGCGCGCCGCTGACCAGCGATACGATGTTGACTTGATCAATTACCGTCCATCTGCCAAGCTTTAGCGAATACATGCGCCGCGTTAGCTTCTTCAACCCCGCCGAAATCTGACCCATCGCCAGCGCGGTCAGCATGAATGGTATACCCAGGCCCAGCGAATAGGCCAGGAAAAGCGGAAAAGCCTCGCCCTCTTTGCCGTTGAGCGCCAGCGTAAAGATCGCGCCCAACGTCGGTCCAATACAGGGCGTCCACCCAGCGCCGAAGCCTATTCCGATAAGCAACGACCTGAAATAGCTCATACTACCCTTAGAGTGTGCGTCCATCGGGCGTCTGTATGTGTCGCCCAGGCGACGGGTATAGTTGAGGAAGGGTATATTGATCGCGCCTATCATGTGCAGCCCAAAGACCACCAATAGCACTCCCATAACGTGCTGAACGAGCGACTTGTTGTACCTGAGCAGGTCGCTAAACGCACCGGCTAGGCCGCCGATGACTATCACAAACACCAGGGTAAAACCGAGGACGAATAGCGCGGCATGCCCCATGACCGCCAGGCGTTCAGAGGAGCTTACCCTTACCATGGTGGTCGCAGTGGCTGCGCTCGCCCTCGGGCCCATAGTCGCCGTCAGATGCATAGCGGAGGCCGACGTTCCGGGTCTATCTTCAGTGCGTGCAGTCCGCATGCCCATTTTCGGGCTTCGCGCCGCAGTCCCGCTCAGATAGCCGATGTAGGCCGGAACGAGCGGCAAGACGCACGGTGACAAGAAAGAGAGTAAGCCCGCGATCAGGGCGAGAAAAAGGGTTGGTGTTTGCATGAGTGTCCCCCTGTGGGAGTAAAGCTATCGGCAAATATTCTACGAAGTTATATTAGTAGATTGCGGTGCGGTTGTCAAGATGTAACCACCGCGAATGAAAACAACCTGCCAAATCTGTAATCTTTGGGTATTGCAAACTGGAGAGAACAACAGCATCGCCAGGCCACGACGGGAAACCAAGATGGCCTGGCGATGTTTCTAAGTATTCGGCTTACCCCCACTGGATCAGTATTCTGTTCTAATCCTCAACTAACAATTTATGCTCGCTTGCGAAGCCAGACGCCGCCCGCCGCCGTTGTAATACCTAGAGCAAGTAAAGCGAGGAGCGGTAATAACAGGACTGTATTTCCACCCGAGCCTGTGCGGGGTATGCCTGCCGTAGCGCCGCCCATCGTGTCGCTTGGCAAGGAGCCACCCGTCATGCTGCTGCCCGTCAGTTCGAGACCGTACCACGTCTTAGCCCAGCTCTCGAACTCCTGTATCTCAGCCGTCTGGCTGGTGATGATATTTTGACCGAGGGTTTTCAATTCGTTATGCGTAGCCCGCGCCGGCACCAGTTTAGCCATCTCCACTGCACTCATGTGGTGCATCCGCATCATCGTGAGGAACGCTTTGTCGAAGGCGTCGCCCGTAAGGGTCTCCAGGTTTTTCATATCCGCCATGCCCATGCCCGGCATTTCGTGCATCATGCCCTGCTTTGGTGCTGTGCTATACCATTGTTGAAGCCACCCGGTCATTTCTCTTATCTCATGAGTCTGGTCACCGATGATACCTTGTGCCACATCTTTTAGCTCCTGGTGGTTGGTTCGGTCGGGCACGAGTTTAGCCATGTCGATGGCGCCCTGATGGTGCTGTATCATCATGCTCAAAAAATCTAGCTCAAAATCCTTGCCTGACAGCATTTCCAGGTGGCTCATATCACTCTGTGCCTGGGCTGCGGGGCCTGCCCACGTAGTTCCGGGCGCGGGACCTCCTACAGCGAAGACAAGCACAGCTAACAAGCCGATCAGCGCCGATTTTCCTACCAGACCAAGTACTTTTCCAATTCTCAACACACTGTACCTCCTATAGAACTTGATTATTTTGACCGTTCCAACCAGATTTTGTGAGTGTTGACCCCTGGGCGTCCGGACGCCCCTGAGCTCGACTTTGTACAATTTCCTATTCAGAGTTGAGCATAAGCCTCGACGCCATTAGGCCCACGCCTGGGACTTTATAAACATCCTCCTTTTCGCGGGATGTGTGATAAGTGTCGAAGAAGTAATCGTGCCTAGCGGGGC
>JBBQIC010000355.1:0-4196 GCA_038324555.1 Chloroflexia bacterium | reverse complement strand
GATGCTCGCCGCAGCACCGCCTTAATGCGCGCTACAAGCTCGCGCGGGCTGAACGGCTTGGTAAGATAGTCATCGGCTCCGATGCCAAGCCCCACCAACTTGTCGGTCTCCTCACCCTTGGCGGTCAGCATGATAATCGGTGTGTTGCCCGCTGCCCGAACGCGACGGCAAACTTCCAGCCCATCTATGCGGGGCAGCATCACGTCCAGGACTATCAGGTCCGGGTTGTGATCTGCTATGCGTTGCATCGCTTCCTCGCCGTCGAAGGCGGTCACTACGTTAAAAAGCTCGCGCTTCAGGTAGGCGCTCACCACTTCTACAATGTTAGGTTCGTCATCAACAACCAGAATCGTCAGATCTTTCGTGCTCAAACTCCTGTCCTCACGCGAAAAAGGCCATAATGACCGCTTGCTCGACTGGGAAGCCGCGACCTGGATAGCCTTTATCGCTGGGTTTGCTAAGTGTTGTGGGTTCATTATATCACCACTTTCAAGTGTGAAACGTGAAACGCCAAACGTGAAACGTGAAACGTGAATCACGCACCATCTTCCTAAGTATAGCGGGTACAGCTAACCGAAGGCTAAAAGAGGTTACGAAAGTATTACAGTATTACAGTCTGAGGAGTTTGTGTGGGACAAAACAGAAAACCCGTACAATCCTTGCGGACCGTCCGGGTCTCTGTTCCTTCAAAGCGTCAGGCGAACCTGTAACCTCGAAGTAGCTTCAGTATAAGGGAAGAAGTCGCAGCAGTCAATAGGCAAAGGCCGAAGTTTTCCACATTCGACTGGATGCTGTAAGGGATTTTGGGCGCGGGCGCGGTTTACCCGGATATTAGGTGTTCCCCGTTGAATAGAGCCTGCATCTTATGTATACTTGCCCTATGCAACCCGCACAGAACTCAGGCCCGATATCTGACCTGAAATCTCTACAATCCAAGGAGGCTGTAGCTCTCTACTACCACCCTGCCTACCTGGAGCACGACACCGGACAGCACCCAGAATCACCCGACCGTCTAAGAGCTATCCTGGCTGCGTTGGCCGAGCGCGACATCGGGCAAGAGGATTTGCTCAAGCCGCAACCGGCGGACCCCAGTTTGCTGGCCGAAGTACACGACCCCGCCTATATAGAGGCGTTGGAGCAGATGGCGCGGCGCGGTGGGGGCAATTGGGATCTCGACACCTATATATCGCCTGGCTCGTATAATGCCGCGATACTGGCTGCGGGCGCTGCCGTCGAAGCGGTGGACGCTGTTATGTCAGGGAAGCGTGCCGCTTTTGCGCTCGTGAGGCCGCCCGGTCATCATGCCTTGCGAGACAGCGCGATGGGTTTCTGCCTACTCAACAACGTGGCTGTGGCGGCCCAGCACGCTACCCGCAAATACGGGCTGGACCGGGTGATGATAGTTGACTGGGACGTGCATCACGGCAATGGCACGCAGGACCTTTTCTACAGCCGTTCCGATGTGTTATTCTTTAGTACGCACCAATATCCGTTCTATCCAGGCACGGGCGCGGCCAACGAAACGGGTGCCGGGAAAGGGGAAGGCTACACGCTCAACGTGCCTCTGCGCGCCGGTGTCGGTGATGCCGGATATGCTCAGGTGTTCAATGACGTGCTTGTGCCCCTCGCCCGACGCTACGAACCGCAACTCATTCTCATATCAGCCGGTTACGATGCCCATATAGCCGACCCGATAGGCGGCATGGCGTTGACGGTGGCGGGCTTTGCAGAGATGGCCCGCATCGTCCGCGAGTTAGCCGATGAACTCAGCGAAGGGCGAGTAGCGGCGGTCCTGGAAGGTGGCTACAACGTCCAGGCCCTGGCCCAGTCGGTGGTAGCCACCATAGCAATGCTCGGCGCGACGAAATTATGAATTATGAAGTAAGAAGTATGCGTCGCGTACTCATAATTCTTACTTCATAATTCTTACTTCATAATTTTCCGAAGGGAGCGGACAATGCAAGACATGCTCAAGGCTAAGAGTGATGAGGACCAGCGCAAGCGTGAGGAAGTGCAACTTTACAGCTTGCAACAGCAGGTTGACGAGTTGCGCCGACAACTCAGGGAGAACCTCGCCAGGCAACAGTGGTTTGAAGAGCTTTACCGTCAGGGCGAAGGCAAAGTCGCCCAGTTGCAGACGGACCAGGACCGTCTCACCCAGGACGTATCTCAAACTTTGCACTCTCGTCAGGTAGACGAAGGCCGTATAAAAGCCCAGATCACCGAACTTGGTCAGCGTATAGAGTCGCCCGACAAGCTAATACGCGAATTGCGCTCCCAACTACAGGAGCTAGGCAATACCGTCAAAGTTGACCGCGAAGCCAGCAGCGTCAACCACCAGCAGTTGGTAGACTTGCAGCGTGATCTGCGGGAACTCAACTCGTCAGTATCGCTGGTGACCGACGGTCAACGCCAACTCCGCGACCTCGTTCAGGAGCTAGACTCCGCGATAGGCGAGGTGCGCAGCGAGACTGTCCATGTGGCCGAGCTTCAGCGTATGGAAGAACAACGCCTGCGACGCCAGGGTATAGAGCTTCAGGAGCTATTCGAGGCGTTGAGGCAGCAGTTCAACGAGGTAGCAGCCAGGTCGCAAAGGGTGGACGACGTGCGCCGCCAACTAATCGAGCGGATAGAGGGAGTCGAAGAGCAACTGACGCTGATTCGCCAGGAGGAAAAGCACACCGGTGAAGAGATCGAACGCATCGAAAAGCAATCCACCGAGCAATACCTGGGCCAGCAAGAGCGGCTGGAGACGACCAGGCTGCAAATAGAAGCCCAACTCGGAGAGATGCGCCAGGTTGGCGATCAGCGCATGGAGCGGTACATGAACCGCTTCACGAACATAGACGAGCGCCTTCGCAGCATCGAGCAGGTGATGAGTGCGTTACCCAGCCGCTTCGAGGCTCTTGAGAGGCGAGACGAAAAGATAGGGGCCGAAGCTGAGGCAATCGAAGAGTGGGTGGTGACGCGCCAATTGGCCGCTTTGGAGGGTATGCTGGAAGAAGTCCGCAAGCGTAAGGATGAGCGAGCCGGTATGCTGAAACTCAATCCCGAAACAGGCGGTCCAGCAAGACTCCCAGGCTCCGTCTATAACCCGTCCGGTCTCCTCAAAAGCGTGAAGGACGCGAAGCCGCCCACCCGTGCCAAAAAAGATGAGGACGATGCCGTAGGGAGTGATGAAGTCTAGCGATGACCTAGTGGCGGGTTCCTGGGCCGCTTCAAAGTTGGATCAGCAGCCCCTACACGCCGCAGTAGCCGCAACTCCTACAACCCGCATTCTGCGCGACGCCGGATTGCGGCCTCGCAAAGGGCTGGGGCAAAACTTCCTCACAGACCGCACCGTCCCCCCGCGCATAGCAGACGCGGCGGATATAGAGCCGGGTGATTACATAGTGGAAGTGGGCCCCGGCCTGGGCGTCCTCACGGAAGAAATCGCGGGCAGGCTGAATCCTGACAAAGGCGGCAAGTTGGTCGCAGTCGAACTGGATAGCAACCTGCTTCCCCTTCTACGCGAGCGTTTCGCAGATAGACCCTATGTTGATTTCGTCCAGGGCAATGTGCTGGACCTAAGCCCCGGCGAGCTATCCAACGGGCGTCCTTACAAGTTGGTGGCGAACCTGCCGTACTATATCACTTCGGCTGTGCTGCGGCATTTCCTGGAAGCAGATGCCAAACGTAGGGGCGTGGTCTCCGTGCCCGCCCTCCTGGTGGTGATGGTGCAGCGCGAAGTGGCCGAGCGTATGGTCGCCACGCCGCCCGACATGAACCTGTTGGCGGTGGCGGTGCAATTCTACGGAAAGCCCAAGATTATGTTCAGGGTTCCTCCCGGCGCTTTTCATCCCGTGCCGAAGGTAGATTCGGCTGTGGTTCGCATAGATGTTTATGGGCCTGGTGAAACTCCCCTTTGGTCCGCCAACGAGCAGGGGTTTTTTCGCGTGGCGCGTGCAGGCTTCAGCCAGAAGCGCAAGCAAATAGCCAATACGCTATCAAAAGATTTGCATCTTCCAAAAGCCGAGGTCATAGCGCGGCTCAACAAGCTAGGCATAGATTCGACGCGCAGGGCCGAAACCCTCACTCTAACTGAGTGGGCGAAAATAGCAATAGCTTTGAGGCCCGAATCGTAAGAACGTAAGTGTTCAGAGTTGGGGTGCTCCGTAGGGGCGAACCTTGTGTTCGCCCTCTTGACGAAGACGAAG
>JBBQIC010000354.1:0-4216 GCA_038324555.1 Chloroflexia bacterium | reverse complement strand
GTCCGCGCAGGCGGACTTTGCCATGTGTAGCCCTCGGAGCGTAGCGACGCTTTAGTCGCCGGGCGCTCTCACCCCATGTTATAATAACTAGCAACCCATGATAACCCTGCCGCGAAGCGTGTGCGTGAACCTCGACCAGGCTCTCAATAAAGAGTGGCTGGTTGGCAACGGCATTGGCGGCTTTGCGTCAAGCACTGTCAGCGGCGTAAACACCCGACGCTACCACGCTCTGCTCGTGGCCGCTCTCAAGCCGCCCGTCGAACGCACCGTCCTCTTCTCTAACATAGACGAAGACGTAGAGATAGACGGGCGCAGCTACTACCTCGGCGCGAACGAATACCCCGACGGCAAGATACAGCCGGACGGCTTCGTCCACATCGAGGGGTTCCGCCTGCATGACAACATCCCCACGACCACCTTCCGCCTGGGCGACCACGTTATCGAAAAGACAGTGTGGATGGAGCACGGTCACAACACCACCTACGTCCACTACACCTACGCCGAAGGGAGCGGCGAGTGCCATCTCGTGCTCCACCCAATGTGCAACTACCGTGACTACCACAGCCTCACCAAAGGTTCGCTAGATTGGAACTTCTGGGTAGACACCCTTCCCGGTGGTTGCAAAGTCACCGCCTATGAAGGGGCCGCTTCTGTCTGGCTCACATCTTCGCCCGTCGCCCAATTCACCCACACAGGGGTTTGGTACTGGAACTTCGTATACAGACGTGAAGGAGAGCGCGGGTTCGACGAGAAAGAGGACCTTTACCTACCCGGCGTAATGCGCGTCACAATAGAGCCTGGCGATAGCTTCACCCTGATAGCCAGCGCCGAACCACCCGAACAGACCGAGCCACTCCTACCGAACGCCTTGCAGCGCGAACGGTCCAGACAGGCCGTACTGCTAAAACTGGCGAACATACCGCCAGAAGCGGAAGACGCAGACGCCGCCGACCCCACGGCCCCACAAGAAGCCTTCAAAGCCCAACTGGTCCGAGCCGCCGATACCTTCATCGTCAGGCGCGATTTGGAGGGGGATGGCCGAGTCACACAGGCGCCTACGATCCTGGCAGGATACCACTGGTTCACCGACTGGGGCCGCGACACGATGATCTCCCTCCCCGGCCTTGCGCTGCCCACTGGCCGCATAGCCGAGGCTAACCAGATTCTCCGCACCTTCGCCCTTTTCATCCGCGACGGCCTGCTGCCCAACAACTTCCCCGACGCTGGAACCTCTCCTCAATATAACACCGTCGACGCTACCCTTTGGCTGTTCCACGCAGTAGCCACCCTGGCCGAGAACACAGGCGATTACTCCACCGCCCTCGAACTTTACCCTGTAATGTCCGACATAATCGCCTGCCACGTTCGCGGTACGGACTACGGCATCCACGTAGACCCAGATGATGGCCTCCTGTGCGCGGGAGAGGAAGGCGTGCAACTCACCTGGATGGACGCAAGGGCGGGCGATTGGGTAGTCACCCCGCGCATAGGCAAGCCCGTGGAGATAAACGCCCTGTGGTACAACTCCCTGCTCGTAATGGATAAGCTGGGCGCGTCGCTGGGCAGCAAATCCGCGAAGGGCGAGCAGCCACATCCCGATTTCAAGGCGCTTGCCAGGCAAGCCCGCGACTCCTTCCGTTGGCGCTTCTGGTACGCTGATGGAGGTTATCTGTACGACGTAATAGACGGGCCGGACGGTGACGATCCTTCGCTGAGGCCCAACCAACTGCTCGCCTTCTCGCTCAATTCCGACCTGGTAAGCAAGCAGCAGGCACGCCAGGCGCTATCCGTAGTGAAGCGCCAACTGCTTACGCCCTACGGTCTGCGTACCCTTTCTCCCCAGGACCCGCGCTATATTGGCGCATACGAAGGCGACGGAGCCGAACGCGACGGAGCCTACCACCAGGGTACAGTATGGACCTGGCTCCTTGGCCCATACTTCGATGCCGTGCGTGCTATAGAGGGCGAACGGGCAGCGCAAACCGAGTTCGGAAAGATACTGCCCGCCTTGCGCTCCCACCTGCTCGACGCGGGGCTGGGCACGATAAGTGAGATATTCGACGGCAACGACCCTTATGCCCCCAGAGGCTGCATCTCGCAAGCCTGGAGCGTAGCCGAAATCTTAAGAATTATGAATTAGGAGGAACCCGATCATAATTCATAATTCTTACTTCATAATTTAGTATAATGTGCTATGTACTCACCCCAACCGCCGCCACCTGACGGCAAGCACAGTTGGCCGCAACCTGTGACCACAACGCAGCAAATCCCACCGCCGCCTCCCACCCAACTCCCGCCGTCTGTCCCCCGCCAGGCATTCGGTACGGGCGGGACGCAAGCCCTCCGTACGTGGCTGCGCATACCAACCGAGCGACCTATAGTGACCCGTGTGCTGTTGGCTATCCTGGTGATTATATACATACCCGCGCTGCTTGCCCCCAATATTTACGATTGGATGATGACCTGGGGTTCCAACGAGAAATCCTTTGTGTATGAGGGCCAGTGGTGGCGGCTTATTACCGCCACTTTCCTTCATGCGCCTCTGCCAATCATAATCCACATAGTCTTCAATGGTTACGCACTGTACACTATCGGAGTAGAGCTAGAAGCGTTCGTCGGTAAGAGGCGCTTCGTCGCCATATACGCGGTATCGGGGCTGGCAGGCAGCGTCGCCAGTTTCGCGTTCCTCCCACTTAACGAACCTAGCTTGGGCGCATCGGGAGCGATATTCGGGGTGGTAGGCGCATTGGGGGTCTATTATGCGTTGAATCGCCGCCTATTTCATAGGCTAGGTACAGTGCAACTCTGGACGATCATTGTTGTGGTAGCCCTGAGCGTCGGTATGGGGTTCCTACAGCTAAACTTCTTCAATGGGATTATAGTTGACAACTCGGCCCATGTGGGCGGGCTAATCGCCGGGGCCGCTATGGGCTTCGTGCTCTGCCCGCGCTACCAATTGGGAGATTGGTATAATCCGCTCGTGCGGAATATCGTCAATATCAACAAAGGGGTGCTGACCTGGCTGGCGGCGACCCTGGTAGGGCTGATAGTGGTCGCTATTTTTGTGGACTTGTGGTTGCTGCTCAGGGCAGGCATTCTGGCGTTAGGGTGAGGGTCTTGTAGGGGCGCACGGCCGTGCGCCCCTACAAGACCCTCAACTCCGAGAGGCTAACATGCAATACTTGTGGACCCCCTGGCGCATGGCGTACATTGACAGCGCCAACGCTGGCAAGAGTAACCCTGGGCGGGACGTGGCGGCTCAGGCTCAGGAAGCGGCTGCCAATATACCCGAAGTTGAGATGGAGAGCACGGGCTGCGTCTTCTGCGACCGCGCTTGTCTTTCACCAAGCCATGACCGCGCCAGCCTCATCCTTCTCAGGGCAGAACATAACTTTGTCATCCTCAACCTCTACCCTTATAATTCGGCCCACCTGATGACCGTGCCCTATCTGCACACCGCCGACTTCGCGGCCCTGCCCTCCCAGACCGTGAATGAGATGATGGCCCTCATGCAGCGCATGGTGCGCGTAATAGCGGTCGAATACAGGCCGCAAGGTTACAACCTGGGTATGAACCTGGGCAATGTAGCGGGCGCGGGTGTCGCCGACCACGTACATATGCACCTGGTCCCCCGGTGGGCGGGCGACACCAACTTTATGCCCATCGTGGGTGCGACAAAGGTGATACCGGAGTTGCTAGAGACCACTTATGACAGGTTGAAGAAGCGATTGGAAGAAGTTTGACAACCGCCTGACCGTCTGATAGAATACCCATCCAACGTCGCACAAAAGTGGACTATAAGCGAACCAGCGCCCCGGGCTGGCATATCGCACGTAGCTTCATTCGTTAGGGAAACAACCTATTCGGCAATTTCATCCAGGTGACGCCTGCATTGGCATCGCCACAGGTTCCCTTTGTGTGTCGAACGGTCAGGAAGGTAATAAGGTAAGAATGATTGCACTTAATCTTGCGTTGCTCCCTGTCAGCGATATTGTTGACAAGCCTACAGCTCCCCTGGTAGGATCTTCTTCCGGTAGTTTGGACGAACACGCTGTTGGACGAGTAAACAACCCCGGTAGAGGCGGTTGGCCGCTCTTGCATCTGTCTGCGTCGGAGTCGGTATGGCCGCGTATCTCCTGGACTGCCGACGACTATCGCGTGGCGCTAACCGCTCTCGCTGATACGCACGCTGCCTGGTGGGGCAGGCCACCCGATC
>JBBQIC010000353.1:0-4258 GCA_038324555.1 Chloroflexia bacterium | reverse complement strand
CGTTTGGCCGTACTTGACGTGTCCCCAGTCGGGATCGCCTCCGAGGTCTTTCCAACCTCCTTTGGCGGTCACGGCCTGCTGTATCTCCTTCCAGTCCACCACGCCTCCGAAATGTTTGGTGAAAGCGTCGGCCCTCTCCTTGTACATGACGAAGACCATAGGCGTGAGGGCGAGAGGCGTGGTCCCGTATTCGCCGGAGCGCAGTATCAGGTCGGTCTGGTGCTTGCCGCTCCACTGGTTGTTGAGCAGGTTGACCCAGGTAGTAGAAGCAGGTATCCACACGGTAGGCGTGATCGTACCTGCCACCACGCCGCTCAGCACGTCTCCGTCCTCCATCTTTTGCAGGTCAACGCGCACGGGCCTCTCGCCAACCTTGCGGTTCTGGGCGTTGAAGCCGTCTATCTCGGCCTTCAGCCATTCGCTAAGTTCGGAGGAATAAAGGATGCTGATATTGATAGGAGCCGCAGGGTTCAAAATCGTGCTCCCAGTGCGCCCCAAAACGAACTGCGCGCCCACCACCCCGGCGGCAACCAGCAAGAAAAGTATGAAGATTATTAGGTTTGATCTTCTCATGAGTAGGGAGTAGGGTGAGGGAGTAGGGTGAAGGAGTAGTTCTTATCCTATTCCCTCACCCTACTCCCTCACCCTACAAAGGCCTATTTGCCCATTTGCTTCTTGAGGTCGGCCAGGTCGGTCTCTACTTGCTGAGACGACTCCAGGTCGGAGAAGCGGGTGTCGAGGTCCTGGCTGGACAGTTGGGCCATGGCATTGGCCTTTGCCAGCCGCTCGTCAGCGACGGCCTCCATGCGGCCAAGGCTGCCGTCGGCGGTTGTGCCCTGGATGCTGTTCATCGTGGCAGTGATAGCTTCCTGGGTGGCGGCGCGGCGGTTCTTGGCTATTATGAGGTCGCGCTTGGCTTCGGCTTCGGAAATCTTGGCTTCCAGCTTGGCGAGCGCGGTGCGAAGTTCCTGCACCTGATCGTGCTGGGCGGTCCACTGCGCATTATAGTTCTCAACCAACTGTTGCGTATTATTGCGGCGCAGCAGAGCCTCGCGGGCCAGTTCGTCGTCGCTGTGCTGCACTGCAAGTTCAGCTTTGCGCTGCCAATCGTCGGCCTGGGCTTTATTCTGTTCGTATTGCGCGCGGAGCTTGGTTTCGTCGGCCATCGCCATCGCAGTGGCGGCGCGCGCCTCGGAGAGTTCACCGCGCATCTGGCGCAGATATTCATCGACCATCTTTTCAGGGTCTTCCGCGGCGTCTATCATAGCATTGATATTAGCGTTTATCAAAGTCGTTATGCGGGTTATTATGGACACTATAGACCTCCTAGTCTGGGGTGAGGGAGTAGGGTGAGGGTGAGTTTCCAGCCTCTCACCCTACTCCCTCACCCTTCGCCTCTACAAATGCTTCTCAGGACTGGTATTTTATCATACCTGCGCCCAGAATCCTATCACCACTCTCTAATACGTGGCGAAAGGGTGGAAGGTTGCACCTGTAGGGTGAGGGAATAGGGTGAGGGAGTAGGAATAAGACTATTCCCTCACCCTACTCCCTCACCCTATTCATGGCCCTACCGTAATATGATCGCGCAGCTTCGAGAATATGCCCTCCTTAATGCCGGGCACACGCATGATGTCTTCGATGGCCTGAAAAGGGCCGTTCGCTGTACGGTATGCCACTATCTTTCCCGCCAACGACGGCCCTATCCCAGGCAAAGCCTCTAATTCCTGTTCGCTCGCTGTATTGATGTTGACCTTGCCGATAGGTACAGACTCACTCTGGGATGCGGGCGTATATAGCTGCTGCGTGGGGCTTGTCTGGTTTGGCGTGCCCTCCCTGCTTGCGGGACTTGCTGTCTGCTGACTGATGGCTGCTGATACAGGAGTATTTTCCTGTCGCCGCGCTGTGCTTGTTTGACGCGGCGTGCCCTTCTTGCGCGGAGTTGCTGGGGGCAACTGGCCGATGCTGACCGGCAAAGGTGTGTCCCCTACGTGGGGGACTGATATGTGGTCCTCGTCGGACAGGCGCTGGGCAAGATTGAGGTTATCAAGATTCGCACCCTGCGCTGGTCCGCCCGCCGCGCCCACAGCATCAGCTACCCTCGACCCAACGGGGAGAGTGTATACGCTAGGCTTCTGCACCGCGCCACTGACGTACACCACTATCATCTCTGGAGAGGAGGTTGGAGCTATTATCGTTTCAGTCGAAGTCACAGACACGGGCGAGATATTGATCTTAAGGTCAGCTGTGCGCACTTGCTGGTCGGTTGCGGCGGTTGGGCTGGCAGCAAGTTCAATGCCCGGTGCTGATGTGGCCTGTCGGAAGCTATTGCTTGGTGCCTTGTTTAATGCGGGCGTCTTGCCGCCGCCCGCGCTCGTAGCCTGATCGCTTATTATCAGCACACTGTTCGTGGGCGGCGCATCTTGAATTAACTTCCATATAACTACGGTAGAGGCGCACAGAGCAAACACGACCAGTGTCCAAGCAATACGTACACTTTTTGAAAGTAGCAGTTTCATAACTAACTCACCGGCTGGTGGATGATAATATAAACAAGGAATCCGGTTTAGCGTCGAACACAAGGTCTCTCGCGTTGCGCACCGCTAACTGTGTGAGAGTTGTAACCCCAGTTTGGGCAGGGTCGTTGTGAGTAGCATCGAATAGCGTAATGCCGTAATTAACACCCACGTATTCGCCGGGCAGCGTGATCCTTATATGAGCCGGACGGTCTCCTTTGTACCACAAGAAAAGCAACGACTTCTGCGGGCTGCCATAGGCCATCACGCCTATAGTACCATCGGTTGGGCCACCCTTGATTTTGATAGGCAGCCTGGACGACGCAGGTCTGTTCTGAAAGGCTTTCAGCACATAGTAGACGGGCTTGGGTTTGGCATCGTAGGTGAGGACGCCCCACCGTCCCCAGAAGGAGGTAGCGCCCAACCCGTCCTTTAGCTCAAAGAGCAGAGCGCGGTCCAGACGCTCACGCTGCATAGCTTCAACTGAGGCGAGGAACGATATAGCCCCATCAACCTTGTCCGCGCTGCCGTTCGCGCTTGTATCTCCCTCTCCACCTGGCAAGACGTTGAACTCCGTAATGAAAAGCTCAGGGTGCAACTGGGGATACTGCGCGATGATACTCCGCGCCTGCCGTATCTGCTCGGCTATTTGATCGGGAGACTGCCCGTATGCGTGCCAGGAAAGGAAATCAACACGCCCGCTTGCCCCCTGGTTCGCTTCATGCCCCATGAACTCGTTGATACCATTTGGCTCGAAATTGGAGAAAGCAGGCCCGCCGATACGGATAGACGGGTCCACGCTGAGGGCTGCCTGTAACGTCACGTCATAAACTCTGAGATAGTCTTGGAAACTCCCCTGCCAGAAGTTCCACTGGTTGGGTTCATTCCACACTTCCCAGTAACGGATGCCCAGTCTGCGCTCGACGTTGAGGTGGGACACTGTGGCGCGCACGAGAGAGGCCCATTCGTCGTAGCTGGCGGGCGGGTGGATACGGCTGTCACCCGACGCTGACATAGTTTCGGGCATGTACGACAGGCATATAAGAGGCTCCTTGCCCATGGACTTTATTGCGTCTAATACCCTGTCTAGCCTCTGCCAATCGTAGGTTAGCGTGCCGTCCGCCGACCTGCTGACAACGTGGTAGAAGTTGTATATGTTGTCGAGCCTGACCAGCCCCTCGCCCAACTCGGACCCCGCCTGCCTCACGTTATCGAAGAAGGCAGGGTCAGCGGACTCGCCACCCTGTGACAGTCCGATTTGCAGGGGTGTTTCGGGCGCGGGGCTATTGACGACTTCTATTTCCGTTTGCCCCTCCCCCGCAAGCCTTAAGGCTTCTAGACCCAGGAGACCGAGCGAAACCTTATAGGGGTCGGGCAATTCAGGGTGGTACTCGAACCTGGCCCGCTCGAACCACTGAACCTGAACGTCGTTGTCGTTGATGAAACGGGTGGAAATCGGATAGCCGAACACCGAAAGCCCGCCGTTGCGCTGCCAGTATGATAGGAACGGCTCGCTCACGAGTTGACGTGTTTCAGGGAAGTAAAAGGAAGGGGGAGGCGGGAGTCGGGAATCAGTCTCCCGCCTCCCGCCTCCCCCGACTAATTCGCGCCCCAGCAGGCCAAGTTGCACCTCGGAGTTCGTGCCATGGTATTCAGGGTGCAACTCAAGACGCTCGCGTTCGGTCCATTGCACGAGATAGCCGTTCTCGACGTGTGCTTCGGAGATAGGATAGCCAAAGAGC
>JBBQIC010000352.1:0-4306 GCA_038324555.1 Chloroflexia bacterium | reverse complement strand
TACTTCGGCCAGGGGTATACTTGCAACCTGACGAGGCGGCTGTGCGGCGACGGGATCGGTCCAGGGCGAAAGAAGAAGGCTCTCCCCTATCAGAATTGCGGAAAGTAGAAAGAGGCCCACCCACTGCCACAACCTCCGGCGAGCATGAGACGAGCGTGCAACCTCTTCTGGCGTCTGTTCCGCCCTGGATACATGCGGAAGTCCGGCGATACCGGGGAACGAAACGTCACTTGACAGATCATCGCCAATCAAAGGCTCAGTAATAGGTGGGACGGGCACTGACAGGTGAGGCAGGACGGTTGAACCGTTTGTACCGTTGCCATGCGCGGGTATAGCAACCTTCTCCGGGGTCAAAGGCAGAGCTTCGATAGAGCTAGATAATGTCTGCTCGACCTCTTTCTTTGCTTCCGAAACGTTCACAGCCGCGCTACCGCCCACAGAAACGTTACGCTTAGGCGCGGTCTGACCACCGTTTATGGCTGGTTGTTCCCTTTGGCGGCCTTTCTGCAAAGCGTCAAATCCTCCCGGCGCTCTAACTCTAATTTATGACCATACGCAACTTGCTTGCTATGTGATCGTTGGATAGGTATGGGTTATCAGGTTATTGTAAACTGCATCACAAACCAGCCCAAATGGGCTAAGTCACATTATACACGTACTCGTGCGTAGGGGCAAATACTTGTGTACTTTGTGTTATAATACCGACTGCCCCACAAGGCGTGTTAGCGATGACTGGCCTTCGGGGCTGACACCATCATATTTAGGACTTACGCAGAGACGATAGACGACGGACGATAGACGATGTATATTTTGCGTAAGTCCTGATATTGTTATGTAAGACTAGTAAGATATGGGGGAGTCTGCTAAATATAGTTTTCAAGATTCTTGGGTACTCTAAATATGTAACGGTTCAAGCAAAAGTCGGTTGCGCAGGCCGGGCAAGTTGAAGATTGGAACCTTCTAACCTTCAACCTGCTGGCGCGGCACGATTTTTGAGAATATGGCGAGCAGAAGCAGGCCACCCCACATTGGCAGGTGAGGAATTGCGAGTACAAGTACAGCCTCCGCCCATCAATGAGCGGGAACCAACTGAAATGTCGACAAGTATAGGCGGAAGAGTCTACCCCGAATCCGATCCTGATCCTGAGAAGGAAAGATTAGCTACAGGGAGCCTCTCTGCTACACGAGCCTTGATGTCTTTGCCCGACGCTTATGAACAGCATGTACGGCGCGCGCGGCGCCTGCGGTTCATATTGTTCGCGGGTAGGACGCTCGCCGATAGCGGGCTGCTCATGGCGGCCTTCATAATCGCTTACTGGCTCCGCTACGGCCTCGAACTGGGGAGAGACGTTGTTGCTCCCGAATCTTTCAAACCCCTCTCAACCTTTTTCCCCTACTTAATCGCATATACAGCCATAACCCTCATATCGTTCCAGGCGCGCGGGTTGTATTCCGTGCCCAGGGCAGCGACGTGGCTGGATCATATGCGCCTCGTGACCAGTGGATCTTTGATAGGAGTATCAGCCCTTACGCTAGGAGCATTATTGCTCAACCCGGTGCTGCCAAGCCGCCTCGTCTTTGTTTTCCTTTGGGTATGCACCGTGGTGATTTTTGGTATAGAACGGTTCGGATATCGCAGATTGCGAATGTGGTTCTGGCGGCGTGGGATCAACATACGCCGCGCCCTGGTCGTTGGATCGGGCGTAGCGGGCCAGCGGATTATGAAAGATATAGTGGAGCGCCCCGACCTCGGCTATAAGCTGGCAGGCTACGTCGCGGACAGCACGGACGGCCCCGGCAGTTCGGCGTGGAGCGTGCCCATTCGCTCTAAGAACGGCGGCCTGCACCGCCTGGGCAACGTAAAGGACGTGAATCGCATATTGAGTGGGCAACACTTACATGAAGTTATAGTTGCACTGCCCGCCACTCACCACGCGCAAATCCTCAACATAATAGATAGCTGTCGGGAGTTTGGCGTGGACTTCAAACTGGTTCCCGATCTCTTTGAGATGCGCTTCAACGAAGTGCGCGTTGACGAACTCAACGGAGTGCCGCTCATCGGCCTGAAAGAAGTTGCCCTCAAAGGTTTCAATCTGTTCGTAAAGCGAGTGCTCGATTTCCTGCTGGCCTGGTCTATGTTCATCGTGGCAGCCATACCGATGCTGATCGTCGCCGCGCTCATCAAACTAACTTCGCCCGGCCCCGTACTGTTCAAGCAGAAGCGCGTAGGCAGAGGCGGGCAAGTGTTCATGTGCTATAAGTTCCGCTCGATGTACAAGGACGCCGAAGCGCGTCTGGAAGAGTTGCGCGAGTATAACGAGGTAGACGGCCCTATCTTCAAGATGCGCAACGACCCCCGCCTGACCCCTTTCGGCAAGTTCCTGCGTCGCACCTCGCTCGATGAGTTGCCCCAGGTGTTCAACATACTGAAAGGCGAGATGAGCTTCGTCGGCCCCCGCCCACCCACACCCGAAGAAGTCACCCAGTACAACGAATGGCACCTCAAGCGCCTCGACGTAACGCCTGGTTTGACCGGCCTGTGGCAGGTGAGTGGTCGAAGCGACCTATCGTTTGACGATATGGTCAAGTTGGACATCTACTACGCCGAGAACTGGTCGCTAGAGATGGACACGATGATTATACTGAGGACGGTTCCGGCGGTGTTGAAGCGGGAAGGGGCTTATTAGGGGTCTGTTCTTCAGGTGAATTATTGTGCTCGCTATGCTTGCAGCAGGCGAGCACGTTTTGTTTCTCTTAGTGCTATAATATAGCAGTTATACCATCACCATCCAAACATAAGGAACCTGAAATGGCGCTATCCCAGAACACCGATATAAAAACAACCTTTCACGAGCTTGCCGATACATGGCGACGTGAAACTGGGTATATGTCATCTGCCCAGGATATGGCGATGCACCCCGCTTACCAAAGGATAATGGGAATGGGGCAGCCAGCTATCGCTCTGATATTGAAGGAGCTAGAAGCAAAACCGGACCATTGGTTCTGGGCACTCAGGTCATTAACTGGAGAGAATCCGGTATTGGCCGAACATATAGGCAATGTAAAGCTAATGGCGCAAGACTGGTTAAGTTGGGGCTACAAGCATGGTTATGTTTAGATGCCAGAAGACTATATTGTAGCTATTTTCCCCAGTTTAGCTCAGAGCAACTACAAGATAACTAGCCCCTTCACGATAGACTACAATTGTATCGCCTGGGCGGCAGGCGATATCGAGAAGTGGTGGTGGCCTAGCTCTGACACTTATTGGCCTCCTGGTTTGGTCCGTGAAAACACTCTCAGATCCTTCGTCAGTATGTTCGAGAGCTTAGGCTATGAGTCTTGCGAAAGTCAGGAGTCAGAACCTGGGTATGAGAAAATAGCAATTTATCATAATGATAATGGAAGACCTACTCATACTGCCAGGCAATTAAGCTCTGGACTCTGGACCAGTAAATTAGGAAAGCTGGAAGACATTGAGCATGAGACACTGAAAGGGCTTGAAGGGCAGTCCTATGGCACAGTCGCTCATATAATAAGAAGGCATCTTCAATCGCCAGAACCTACTGCTTAAACCTCACCACAGGCACCACCCCCACCAATATCTCCCCATCCACCACCACCACATCGTACTTCCCTGCGTTGCCCGTCGCCGGAAGCGTAATCGCTGCTCCTGTCGTTATGTCAAACTGCGAACCATGCAGAGGGCACTCTACTACCCAGCCGCGCATGTCTTCGTAGAAGTCGCCCTCGGTCAGGTGGGTGTAGGCGTGGGTGCAGACATCGCCTATAGCGTAGAACTCGCCCTCCATGTTGAATAGCGCAATCTCCTCGCCGTTCAGGTCAACGTGCATCATCTCGCCTGGGGCGAGGTCGTCCACTCTGGCGACGGCAACGTATTCCTGCGTGCGCTCTGCCATGATTCTTCCTCTCATAATTCTCAGAAAAATCAAACAAAGAGGCGGCTTACAGCCGCCTCTTTGTTTGATTTTACTGAGAATTATCCTATACTACCTTCCATCTGAAGTTCTATCAGGCGGTTTAACTCGATGGCGTACTCTAGCGGTATCTCTTTGGTGATCGGCTCGATGAAGCCGTTGATGACCATCGAAGTGGCGTCGTTTTCGGAGATGCCCCGGCTCATCAGGTAGAACAACTGGTCCTCACCGACCTTGGAGACGGTGGCCTCGTGCTGGATCGTGGCGGAGTTGTTGGCTACGTTGATGGTGGGATATGTATCCGAGCGGGCGTCTTCGCCGACCAGGAGTGCATCGCAGCGCACGTTGGCCTTGACGTGGTGAGCGTCTTC
>JBBQIC010000351.1:0-4308 GCA_038324555.1 Chloroflexia bacterium | reverse complement strand
GCGCAAGGTCAAGCGCCTGCTGCTTGCCAACGACTACGACGCTATTGTGCAGGTTGGGCGAGAGCAGGTGGAGGGCGGCGCGCATGTGCTTGACGTATCGGTCGCCCTTACCGAACGTGCTGACGAGGACGACATGCTGCGTAAGACCGTCAAAAAACTCAGCATGGGTGTCGAAGCGCCGCTCGTCTTCGACAGTACGGAGGCGTCTGCGCTGAAAGCCGCTCTGGAAGTCTACCCTGGTAGGGCTATAGTCAACTCAATCAACATGGAGCGTGGTCGGGAGCGCATAGAGGCTGTACTACCCCTGGTGGTGGAGCACGGCGCGACGGTCGTGGCGCTCGCCATTGACGAGATAGGCATGGCGCACACCGCCGACCGTAAGGCCGAAATCTGCCGCCGCATCTACGATATAGCCACCCAGGACTACGGCCTCTTGCCCGATGCGCTGATATTCGATGTGCTGACGTTCCCGGTCACAACGGGGCAGGAAGACCTTGCACGCTCCGCACTGGAGACGCTAGAGGGTATCCGCCGCATCAAGAAGGAATGTCCAGGCGCATATACCATCCTGGGCGTCAGCAACGTGTCGTTCGGCATAGACCCGCACCCCAGGGCCGTGCTCAACTCGGTGTTCCTGCATCATGCTGTGCAGGCGGGTCTGGACCTCGCCATAGTCAACCCTGCGCATATTACGCCCTACGCTGAGGTGCCAGGGGAAGAGCGCAAGCTGGCCGACAACCTGATAAACAACGAGCCGAACGCCCTTCCTGAGTACATAGCCTATTTTGAGGCAAACAAGGGGACGCTAGACGACGGGCGGCAGACGATGGAAGACCCCACCGAGGGCATGACCGTCGAGGAGAAGATACATTATCAGATACTGCACCGCAAGAAAGAGGGTATCGAGGCGCTGATTGACGAGAGTCTGAAGGCACATACGCCAGTGGAAGTATTGAATAACGTGTTGCTGCCTGCTATGAAAGACGTGGGCGATAAGTTCGGCGCGGGCGAGTTGATACTCCCCTTTGTGCTGCAATCAGCCGAAGTGATGAAGCGGTCGGTAGCGCACCTTGAGCAGTTTCTGGAGAAGCGGGAAGGCTATACAAAAGGTCGGGTGGTGATCGCCACGGTGTTTGGAGATGTCCACGACATCGGCAAGAGCCTTGTCAACACCATCCTGACTAACAACGGCTACACGGTATACGACCTGGGCAAGCAGGTGCCCCTGAACGTGATAATTGACAAGGCAGTGGAAGTAGACGCCACAGCCATTGGATTGAGCGCGCTGCTGGTGTCTACGTCCAAGCAGATGCCCCTTTGCGTGCAGGAGCTAGACAAGCGCAACCTTCAATACCCGGTGCTCATCGGCGGTGCGGCCATCAACAGGCCGTTTGGCTACCGCATTGGCTTCGTAGAGGAGGACCGCCGCTACGCACCCGGCGTTTACTATTGCCGCGACGCCTTCGAGGGCCTGGACATAATGGACGTGCTGACCGACGACGCGAGACGCGACCCCTTTATCGCCAAGCGCCATGAGGAAGCCCGCCATGTCCGCGAGCGCGAGCAGAGCGGCGCAGCCGAAGATGAGGCCCAACGTTCCAATGTTCCAACATTGGAGCGTTCCAACGCCGTAGACCCCGCCGCGCCCATCCCAACGCCGCCCTTCTGGGGTTATAAAGTACTGGGCGATAGACATATCCCATTAGATGAAGTGTTCGATTGCCTGGACCTGAAATCGCTCTTCAGGCTGTCCTGGGGCGCTCACAAACTGCACGGCGCAGAGTACAAGAGCGCAGTAGAGACAGAGCTTATGCCCCGCCTCAACCGTATGCGCGCCGAGATGCAGAGCCGCCACATTCTCACGCCCAAAGTGATATACGGCTATTACCCTTGTCAGTCGGAGGGGAATGATTTGATTGTGTACGATCCCGCGACGATGGACGATAGACGACGGACGATAGATAGCAAGGAACAATCGTCCATCGTCCATCGTCCATCGTCTTCGACCCCCATCGCCCGCTTCACCTTCCCGCGCCAGCCCGACCGCGAACGACTCTGCCTGGCCGACTATTTTGCTTCGGTGGGGTCGGGTAGGGTGGACGTGATACCTTTACAGGTGGTCACGATGGGCGACCGGGCTTCGGAAGTGTTTCATAGGATGCAGGAGGAAGGCAATTACTCAGAAGGCTACTATATCTACGGCCTGAGCGTGGCGCTTGCCGAGGCGCTTGCCGAGTGGACGCATACCCTGGTAAGGCGCGAACTTGGCCTGCCAAGCGAACAGGGTCGTCGCTATTCCTGGGGCTATCCCGCCTGCCCAGACCCGGCAGAGCAGGTCAAGCTGATGAAGATACTCCCAGCCGAGAAGAGCATAGGCGTGTCGCTCACCGAGGAAGGCTTTGTGCTGGTCCCCGAACAGTCAACCGCAGCAATGGTGGTCCATCACCCACAGGCGAAGTACTACACTACCCGCCCACTCAACAAGCGGGGCAAGGCGCCCAGCGGCGATGAGGAGGAAGAAGAGGGTAGAGGCTATGCGGAGGCGAACGAGCGCGTTGGGGTAGTATAATATATCAGGTAATAGATTGTATCTGCATTCTACTTCTACTAATGTGCCTGGATATGCGAACCCTGCATAATGGAGGTCATTATGGCTAACGTGATTGAAGCAATATTTGATGGCAAGGTGCTACACCCTGACGGGCCGATTGACCTCGAGCCGAATACCCGCGTGCGGATTATTATAGAGGAGGTGCTGCCTGCTGAACGGGAGGAACCTGTGTCGTTCCTGGACACGGCCCTTTCGCTCAAGCTGGATGGGCCGCCCGATTGGTCAGCTAACCTTGGCAAATACCTGTATGGTCGCTTGTATAATAATAATGCGTAAGCTGCAAGTTGAAGATTGTGTAAGGCACATTATGAGTCGCCAAGGTGTGATAATATTTAATCTGTTATGTAGTTTATCACAGACAACCATATTGGTGACATCGCAAGTATCTTGGGAGTACTGCTCTCACTTGTAGGCTTTTGGCTGACGTTCAATCAAGCGAAGAACGCCAGGACAGCTGCACAACAAGCTAAAGAAGAAGTGCAGAAGCTTCGGCAAACGCTATCACAAGTCAACACAATAGCCGATTTGACTGCTGCGATGGGCGCGATGGAAGGGTTAAGAACGCTACATCAAATTAGTGCCTGGGATATGCTTCCTGATCGCTATTTTTCTGCTAGAAGGATGCTTAATGCTGTTCGGAGTGCAAACCCAGGCTTTTCTGGTAAGCACAAACTGGTTTTGCAGGACGCTATACAACAATTGAGTATAATAGAAGAACAGGTTCAGCGTGCTTTGGGTTCCGAATCCAAAAGCACGTTGGATTCGGCTGAATTCAACAGAATAATATCTGAAGAGATAGACAAGCTTGATGAAGTGCTCATTGTACTGAAACAAAGGATTGGAGCATAGGCATGGCTGATGACGAGAGATTGATCCGATTAATCCAAGGTCTACATAAAGGAACAATGGAAGGCAAGATTCATTGGGCGCGCACAGCAGCCAAAGGGGTCTATCTAACCAGCTTTCCGGAGTACGGAGTGAGAATTTCTACAGAACCACCGGGATCACCGAGATCTATGGCAGCCCAGTTCGCGGACTTAACGGACGCTAGGAACTACTACGTGCGTATTTATAATGACAATGGGGATATGCTTGAGGAGATTACCGACAGACAATTCACTAAGACCCCACAATTCGATCCACATGAACTTATGCTGGAAACTTACAATGAGGCCCGCCGCCAAGCTATGGACACCAACCAAGCTATAGAGGCCATACTGAAGGTGTTGCAGTAAAAATGTACAATCAGACGGCTCACGTCCCGCTTATTACCCCTGCGTAGCGGCTAATCATCTGGGCTAGCACGTCAAGGTCGAAGGGTTTGCTTATGTAGTCGGTGGCCCCCGCGTCGAGGGCGTGCTGGCGGTCGGTTGACCTGCCGAGGGCCGTAATGACGATTATGGGTATTTGCGCCGTAAGGTCGTTCTGCCGGAGGCGCGCCATTGCTTGGAAGCCGTCCAGCACGGGCATCATCAGGTCCATCAAGATAACGGCGGGCCGTAAAGCGGTCGCCAGGCTTATAGCAGTTTCGCCGTCGGAGGTGAGCACGGCGCGAAGTCCAAGTAACTCTTCAACAACGGTTCTAATTATCTCGCGGTTATCAGGCTCATCTTCAACTATCAGCACCAACTTAATCTGGTCGGATGCTGCATCAACCATAAGTGCCTCCGGTTGTTCGAGTCTCGCGCTCTCGAAAT
>JBBQIC010000350.1:0-4331 GCA_038324555.1 Chloroflexia bacterium | reverse complement strand
GGTACAGGCCGAGCGGGTCGTTTCCGTAAGGCGTGCTGCTGGGGACGCTTGCCGGTTCAGAGGTAGGCTGCACACTTTGCGAAGCTGGTGGTGTACCCAGATTCACGGTTTCCTGGGTGGCGGGCGCATAACTATAACCGGCCCCCTGCTGCTCGTATCCAAGCACGGGTGGATACATCGGGTTAGCCTGGGGTTGCCCCCCATCCTGGACGGGGCTGGGAGCGACCTGGCCCGGACCGTATGCGCCGTAGCCGGGTTGTGGGTAGCCGTACCCGCCGTATGGTGGATAGGCCTGGTTCATCGCGGCGTCAATGTCAAAACCCTCTTTGCGCACACGCAGATCGAAGTAGTAAAGGGTCATGGCGGTAAACTGGAGAGGAATGAAAAACGTGCTGGTAAGCACTCCTACCACACCGCTTACCGCCTGGCGGGTAAGCGGATCAAGTGGCAGAATGACCTGCACGAGCGCCGATACGAAAAAAGAAGGCCCCGCCGAGATGATCAAGCTAATCACGACAAGCAGAAGGATCAGCCCCAAAGTCCGCCACCAGTAATTTCCTACCAGCCGCCAACTACGGCGCATAGCTTGCACAGGCCCTAGTCCTTCGACCATGATGACCGGAACCGTTGCGGCGAGGCGGATGTAGATGTAGATGCCAAGTATGATGACAGGGAGCATCAGGCATACGGACAGACACGCCAGCAGGGAAGCGCCGCCCGTAGCGCCATTCGAGAAAACCAACGGTACGAAGGGTAGAAATATTACTATCCCTATACCGAAGAAGATTAGTACATGTAAACCCATATAGCCGAGTAAAGAGCCTATCCTTGGCAGCATCTCACGGTAAGACTTGCCCAGGCTGATCGGCCTGTCCAGTTGGCTGTCCGCTACCCCCGCCGTAAGAGCGCCCTGGCTGAGATACTCCAGAACCGCGCCCAGAAGTGACAGCACTATCAGGGCGCCAAAATAAACGGCGAGGCCGGTAAATACCTCGTTCAAATATTGGGAGCTGCGACGTGTCGTAAAGTCCGTGTTGGAGCTATTTGATAGCTTGTAGACCGGCCCAATGAACAAAAGCGTTAACGCCTGAATAAGAAGTTGCACAGGCAGGTAGACCACTGCTACTATTGCCAGGAACGTGAGAAAGTGCTTGCGATATAGCCGAAAAGCCTGGTCAATTATGCCGCTCACATCGCGGGGGCGCAGGCGCGAAATAATAGTGTCAACTGAAGGTGCGCTTATCATAGGGTAGCAACCTCCTTAGCGATTGGGAATGGGAGTCGTCTCATGCCTATCTTACCACACCCGGTGTCGGGGCGCACCTTCACGGACGATGGACGATGGACGATGGACGACTGCACACGCCATGAATCGTCCATCGTCCATCATCTTTGCCCCAGCCAGGGTCTATTCAAAGTTGGAAATATAGAGGAAAGAGGACCCACTAACCCGTGTCATTCTGAGCCGCAGCGAAGAATCACTACGAGGTCATAAGCGTTTGGGAAGAGGCCCTCTTGTCCCCCGACACTGGGGTAAGGAGAGTGATTCTTCACTCCGTTCAGAATGACAAGGGTTAGTGGGTCCTCTTTCCTCTATATTTCCAACTTTGAATAGACCCTGTTGCCCCAGCCGCTCCGGTTGCGCGCATAAGCGGCGTTGGGTATAATGCGGATACCAAGCACCCATAGATTAACACGGGGATCGCTCTCGATCCGATTACTTACAAAACAGAGGAGGAAATGCCCAATGACATATGTTATTACCGAACCCTGCATAAACGTGAAAGATGCTGCCTGCATAGACGTTTGTCCTGTTGATTGCATACACCCACGCAAGGACGAGCCTGGCTTTGCTACCGTTGAGCAACTGTTCATAGACCCCGAAGAGTGCATAGATTGTGGCGCGTGCGAACCCGAATGCCCCGTCAACGCGATTTACCCCGAGGACGACGTTCCAACCGAATTCGAGTCGTACATCGCCAAGAACCGCGATTTCTTCAAATAATAGGGTGAGGGAGTAGGGTGAGGGTGAGTGATAAGAGACTCAATCACTCACCCTCACCCTACTCCCTCACCCTATTCACTCTGAGAGGACAACGGGCCAATGGCGGTCATAAAGTCCCACGTAGACGCGACCTCGCCTGAGTACCAATCGAATAGAGCCGTGATGACCGGTCTGGTGGCCCAATTGAGGGACCGCCTCGACTCTGTGCGCATGGGAGGGGGGCCTGACGACGTTGCCAAGCACAAGGCGCGCAACAAACTGCTGGCCCGCGAGCGCATCCAACTCCTGCTCGACCCAGGCACTGCATTCCTGGAGTTCTCCGCTCTAGCTGGTTGGGATATGTATGATGGAGACGCGCCTGCTGCGGGGATGGTGACGGGCATAGGCGTCGTGTCAGGCCAGGAGTGCATGATCATCGCTAACGACGCCACGGTGAAGGGCGGCACTTACTTTCCCATTACGGTCAAAAAGCACCTGCGCGCGCAGGAGATTGCCCTCGAAAACCACCTTCCTTGCATCTACCTTGTGGATTCTGGCGGCGCGTACCTGCCTTTGCAGGACGAGGTGTTTCCAGACAAAGAGCACTTCGGGCGTATATTCTACAACCAGGCGATGATGTCGGCGCGTGGTATAGCGCAGATAGCCGTGGTGATGGGGTCGTGTACGGCGGGTGGCGCATACGTGCCCGCCATGTCCGACGAGACGGTTATCGTCAAAGGCACGGGCACGATCTTCCTGGGAGGCCCGCCGCTCGTAAAGGCCGCCACCGGAGAGGAAGTGAGCGCGGAAGACCTCGGCGGGGCCGACGTACACACGCGCATCAGTGGCGTGAGCGACCACTACGCCATGGACGATCCTCACGCCCTGGCTATCACCCGCGATATAACGGCCAACCTCTTCCGCCAGAAAGAGTATCCCTGGGACGTAGCCGAGTCTGAGCCGCCACTTTACGATCCGAGCGAGATATACGGTGTGGTGTCTAGCGACGCGCGAACCCCCTATGACGTGCATGAGATTATCGCCCGTGTAGTGGACGGCTCGCGCTTTCACGAATTCAAAGCTTTGTATGGAAGTACGCTGGTGTGCGGCTTCTCGCTGATAATGGGCTACCCGGTAGGGATAATTGCCAACAACGGTATCCTATTCTCGGAGAGCGCATTGAAGGGCGCGCACTTTGTAGAGTTGTGCTGCCAGAGGCGCGTGCCTTTGGTCTTTCTACAGAATATCACCGGCTTCATGGTAGGACGCGAATACGAGAGCAAAGGAATCGCCAAGGACGGAGCCAAGATGGTGATGGCAGTAGCGAACGCCGCAGTGCCCAAGTTCACGGTGATTATCGGCGGCTCGTTCGGCGCGGGTAACTACGCGATGTGTGGGCGCGGGTACGGACCCAGGCAGCTTTGGATGTGGCCCAACGCGCGCATATCGGTCATGGGGGGCCAGCAGGCGGCGAACGTGCTGCTGACCGTGCGCCTGGACAACCTTAAGCATGGCGGCAAGGATATGACGCGCGAGGAGCGTGAAGAATTCACGCAGCCCATACTGGACAAATACGAGACCGAGGGCAACCCGTACTATTCCACTGCAAGGATTTGGGACGATGGGATAATTGACCCGGCAGACACGCGCATGGTATTAGGATTAGGCATTGCGGCGTCGCTGAATGCGCCTATTCCGCAGACGAATTTCGGGGTGTTTCGGATGTAAGGTGCAAGCACGAGTTGATCTGACCAAAGCTCAGATAAGAGCATCAGATGAATGCTTGACTACAACATCGTAAGCTTGGTTGGAGAGGCAATGGAGTTGGATACTATTTCACTAATTATCATCTTACTGTTTGTTGCCTTATTAGTGAGTCATCTATGTCTGGCGTTCTGGATAGGGTTAAGAACGCATGGGCCGCAAGCGTGGAAGTTGCTCGGTGGTCTTTCTGGGGCGGCGAGCCTTACCTGGCTGATTCTGGCATTCGCAATCGGTATCATTTCCATATGGCCTTCAGCAACAGAGAGCTGGGAATACACTTACCTAATGACGTTTCATCTGCCACTTTACATAATACCAGATGCCATGGTCTTGTGGATACCTGACCAATCAATCGCCGTTTCTCTTTATTTCATCATTACCCTTATGACCTTGGCAATTGCCTTGTATCTTGTAGCTATGTTGCCCTATGCTCTTGCAAGAGGATTCTTGCGGCATCAGGGTCGAGAACGTCAGCAAACAAAAAACATAATGTGATTTTGTTTGCTGACATTATTGGGTTTATGTTGCTTATGTCAGTCCAATACAACCTACTAAAATTCAATATCGAAAACAAGATCGCGCG
>JBBQIC010000349.1:0-4362 GCA_038324555.1 Chloroflexia bacterium | reverse complement strand
GGTGAGGGGTGAGGGATCGAACAGCTTGTTCCTCACCCCTCACCCCTCACCCCCAGGGCGATTGCATCTAAATTACGCACGAGTGGTCAGCTTCGCCTGTGATAGAGATTTGTACTCACGCTTGCACATTGATGCCACATCTGAGCAATTTGGGGTGCAACTTGCCGCCTCACGCCTAATTTAGATGCAATCGCCCTGCCCTCACCCCCACTCACATTGACAGGGGTCGCTAAAACACGTACCATTAATGATGGTTACTTCGTAATGATGCTTACAAAATACTCGAAAAGTAATCTCTGATACTCAAGCGATAAAAAGCCGTATCACAAAAAGGAAAAATAAGATGCCAGTTACAAAAGAAGAGGTATTGCGCGCCCTGAGCGTTGTCAAAGACCCGGATTTGGGGCGCGATTTAGTTGCATTGGGGATGATCGAAAACGTCAGCATAGATGAGACCGGCAACGTCGGCTTCACAATCGTGCTCACAACGCCTGCCTGCCCCGTCAAAGAGCAGCTAAAGCAGCAGTCGGAGAGCGCGGTCAGCGCCATACCGGGCGTGCGGGAGGTCAGGGCGGAAGTGACATCCCGCGTGCGCAACGGCACGATGACCCAGAGGGAGGGCATACCAGGTGTGCGCAATACCATCGCCGTCGGCTCCGGCAAGGGCGGCGTCGGCAAAAGCACAGTCGCCGTAAACCTCGCCCTGGCTCTAGCCCGCGACGGCGCGCACGTTGGCCTGCTCGATGCGGACGTGTACGGCCCTAACGTACCTATGATGATGGGTACGAACGCCAAACCTGTGCCCGCCGGTGACAATAAGATAGCTCCTATCGAAGCATATGGTGTAGAGCTTATCTCGATGGGCTTCTTCGTAGACCCCGATAGCCCCGTCATCTGGCGCGGTCCCATGCTCGCCAAGTTGCTCACCCAGTTCATGTACGACGTTCAATGGGGCGAGCTTGATTATCTCGTTATGGACATGCCGCCGGGCACGGGTGACGTGCAACTAACCACCGCCCAATCTCTACCCCTCACGGGCGCGGTCATCGTCTCCACGCCGCAGGACGTAGCCCTGCTCGACGCGGGTAAGGCGCTCATGATGTTCCACAAGCTGAACGTTCCCGTTCTTGGTATGGTCGAAAACATGAGCACCTTCGTCTGCCCACACTGCGGCGACCCGACAGACCTCTTTGGGCATGGCGGCGCGCAGGCAGCAGCTGTCCGCTACGGAGTCCCCTTCCTCGGCGAAATCCCCCTCCACCTCACCATACGCGAAGGTGGGGATAGCGGTCGCCCCGTCGTGGTAGACAAGCCGGACTCCCCGCAGGCCCAGGCATTCATACAGGTGGCCCGCAATCTAGCCGCCCAGGTCAGCGTCGTCGCCTACCGCCAGCAGGAAGAAAAGCGCGGTGCGCCTGTGGCCTTCTTCTCTAAGCGATGATGTGTAGGGTGAGGGAATAGGGTGAGGGAATAGAACCTACTCCCTCACCCTACTCCTTCACCCTTCCCTACTGCGTCAGCGCCACATACAACATCTTGCAAAGCTGCCCGCGTGTGGCTTCCAGTTGGGGTTGGAATGTGCCGTCGCCGTAGCCCGATATGACAGCGTGCGCGTATGCTGTCTCGATGAACGGGTAGAACGGGTTATCCCTCGGCACGTCTGAAAAGTGTGGCGCTTGTGGGTTGAGAAGCGGCCATGCGCGGGCCAGCACTATCATTTTGGATAGCTGGGCGCGCGTTACCCCGTTAAATGGGCGGAACGTGCCGTCACTATAGCCCGCCACTACGCCGTGCCTGTATGCCGTTTCGACGAGCGGGTAGAACCAATCGCTCCTGCCTACATCGCTGAAGGTTGGCCGCCCGGCATCGTACATCCCCCATCCCTCTCCCAGCACTATCATCTTCACTATCTGCCCCCGCGTTACGCCATCGTAGGGGTGAAACGTGCCGTCTGAGTATCCCGATACTATGTGCCTGCACGTCAACCAGTCTACCGCCCTCGAATAATACTGGCTTGGATATACGTCGCTGTAATCAAGGCACGGCAGGGGCGTAGCCGTGTCGGGCGGGGGTACGCTTGGCGTGGGTGTCGGCGTGCGCGTGTCCGTAGGCTCGCGCGTGTCGGTTGGGGTGCGCGTTGGGGTTGGGGTTCGGCTGTTCGTAGCCGTGTGAGTTGGCGTAGGCGTGCGCGTGCCGGTTGGCTGCGGTGTGTCTGTAGAGGTAGCTGTTGGTGTAATGGTGGGTATGTAGCAAGGCGAACCGAAGGTTATGGAGAGGCCCCACTGCCGGAGATAGCCGATCACGTTCCCATTTATGATGGTCAATGTCCATATGCCATCCGCGCTTTCGCCGTTCAATCGTGCCAGATCATCCACAGGCTGGTAGATGCCACCGACAACAAGAGGGCATGTTGTGCTAACTGGCTGCGTTGCCCCATCGTCAAGGTTGATGTTCTCAAAGTCGCTTTGGCTCTCGCACACTCGATCTATCAGCATCACTGTCGTCCCGCCGGGTGAGGTAAGGAGCAGTGTAAGTTGATGTATCGAGGGATGTGTTATTTGTAGTCCCACCAGGTTGAGGTCGGCGATTACGCCTGTGTTGGTGACTGTTAGTGTTGATAGTAGGGTACGGCTGGCGGGAATAGGGACCAGAATATTATTCCTATACGTCCCCGACCCACAGCCAGGTGTGGGCGTTATTGTTGGCGTGTCGGTTATTGCCGAATAGGTGCTTGTTGTGGTGATCGTGGGACTGGGGCTTCGAGTTGAGGAAGGGGTGCGCGTGTGGGTTGGGGAGTTCGTTGGCGTCATTGTCGGCGAACGGGTAGGCGAAGCAGAAGGAGTCCTGGTGGACGAAGCCGTGTACGTTGCGCTGGCAGTGAGCGTGGGCGTGGCTGTCGTGACAGGAGTTGCTGAAGGTGTGACACTGCTGCCAGTTACCGTAAAGAATACCGAGGAGAACACGCCCCAATGATTGCTGTCATTCCTGCCCTGCACAAGCAGCAGGTGGCGGCCATCGGGCAGGTTGTCTGTATCCACCAGCGCGTTCACGTTAGCTATTCCGCCACCGAAGTTACCGCTCATCTCCACCCCGGAACCATCCACCGCAGGCGCGTCAACGCTATATACCGCCCCGGCTATCGTGCCGTAATTGGCTGAGATGACGCCGGTGAGAGATAAGGTGTTGGACACTGGACCTGTTTCTACAGCCAGGTCATGCGTCACAGGGCCAAATGAGCGCGATAAAGTGGTAGTTGTGGTGATAGCTACTGCCTTAGCAGCGTAGATAAGGGCGGGCCGCTGGGCCTCCCAGATCGTATCCAAAGAGGCGCATACAGGGGCGCGCATATCGCCGATGTTCAGGGTAAAGGCGGGCACGTTAAACAGGCCGTAGATGGTGTCATCCAGTATTCCACTGATCGCTGTCCCCGTGTTATGCTGGCTCACTGCTGAACGTGGCGTGCCGTTGAGCCGGGCGAGGCCCCAGGCAAAAGCGTCCAACCCTGCGGCGTCGGCAGGTGGGACAGCCGTCCAGCCCCATGGATAGCGGATAGAAGGTCCTGGGGCTTGAAGGGACAATACCAAATCCGCCCCGGTCGTCTGAAACGTGCCAAGAACATGTTGACTCTCAGGCTCGGAGAGTGCAGCCTGCCCAGGATACGAAGAGTCGCAAGGCTCGCTGCTTGCTCCGCCCGTATTCCACTGGTAGGGGTAGTTCCGGTTCAGGTCCGCGCCCTGGTCCAATGGGTTCGTACAGCCGTATGTGTCCGTGTTCTTCAGGCGCGCGCATTGGCCCCCATAGTATATCTGCTCATAACCGTCGGGATTAGCCAGAGGCATTACCCAGATGGTGCGATTATCGAGGAGCCATGTCACGTCGGGATCAACCCCGTAGTTCTCAGTCAGATAGGAGATATAGCGCAGCAGCATCTCAGGCGTAGCAACGTCCCGTGCATGGTGGGCCGCCACCAGATAAATCGCCGGTTTTGGCTCCGGCAGGCGACCACTCCCCAACCGCATGAGCCATAAATGTCTGGTCCCTTCCCATGAGAGACCGGCGTCCCGCAGCTCGGCAATTTGGGGATGCATCCCTGCTACGCCCTGCAAGAACGCCTCAACCTGCGTATAGGTGCGATAGCAGGCGCTATCCCAGCAAACCGTCGCCGACGCGGCCCGTCCCGCCGCTCGCCCACCAGCGCCAGCATCGCCCAAAAGCACAAAGGGGCTAAGAGCCAATAGCCCCAACACGCAGAATGCCTTCGCCATCATACGCGCTCCTATATATGCGTGCTCTTTTTTATGAGCGCCTAACAAAACCGTGTAGGGGCGAACCTTGTGTTCGCCCTCTTGACGAAGCGGTATG
>JBBQIC010000348.1:0-4370 GCA_038324555.1 Chloroflexia bacterium | reverse complement strand
GGCAATGAAATGATTGGGACTGTAACCCCAACCTGGTCGCAAGGGCGAGATTTGATTCGACTCGATTCGACCCATTTATCTCAGTTATTTTTCTACCTTAATTTTGCCCTAAATTTGTCTTGACATTGGGGGGCACCATACTATGCCTATCAAGCATTGGATATGCTGGCCCTGTAGCGGAGCCGCAATTACAACCGTCTCCATCGTTACGTTATTTGGGAAGAGAAGCCGCACAAGATATTCGTAGCACCGAACGTTTACAGACGACGCAGTATGAATCAATGAAACGCCAACGGGCTTGAGATTGAGTTGCTGAACTATGTCTTCCCGTACAACGCTCTTTGTAGCCCCTGTATCAATCATCGCTAGTGTTGGTAAGGGTGCAGGTATACTTTGATTGTTTTGCCGCAGTACATCTTCAACAACCGACCCAACGGCCAACCTGACCTCAACCACAGGCCCTACGTCTTGCAGGTTAGGCGATTGCGCAGTGAACGAGGGCATTTAGATGTCAGATGCCTAGCAGATTAGAAGTAAAATGCTGGGGCGTTTCGACTTCCACAATCTGCTTCACGAGAAAAGGCACATTGCCGAAACGTTCGTAGCCCTGGCGAATAGCATCGCCTTGGGCTTCAAAAACGTCAACGACTTGATTATCTTTTATAAGCACAAATTTCCCAATTGAGTTGGTGACTAAATCGCGCTTTCTGGCCTCGTAGGTTTCCATCTCTTCTTTGAGCAATTCTACCATGAGAGACCTCCTTCTAGTCCTCGGCTCTGAATTTCGAGTCTGAAAAAGCGATTCAGAACTCAAAACTCAAAACTCAAAACTCGCTATAGAACGTCCCTTGTCAGCGTAGACAAGAACTCGTTGTTGTCCTTCGTCTTGGAGAGGCGGGCTAGCATAAGCTCTAACCCCTCGGTGCCGCCCAGCACGCCCACCATGCGGCGCATAGTCCACACTTGCTTGAGCATATTCTCGTCCATCAGCAACTCTTCGCGTCTTGTGCCCGACTTCACGATGTCAATCGAGGGGAAGATGCGTTTCTCGGACAATTTGCGGTCCAGGTGCAATTCCATATTGCCGGTGCCCTTGAACTCTTCGTAGACCACGTCGTCCATGCGCGAGCCTGTATCCACAAGGCAGGTGGCAATGATAGTGAGCGAGCCGCCTTCTTCTATGTTGCGGGCCGCCCCGAAAAACGCCTTGGGCGGGTAGAGAGCGACGGGGTCCATACCGCCGGAGAGGGTGCGCCCCGATGGAGGCATTTGCAGGTTGTAAGCGCGCGCCAACCTCGTTATCGAGTCGAGCAATATCACCACGTCGCGCCCTGCTTCTACGAGCCTCTTGGCGCGTTCCAGGGTCATCTCGGCCACCTTGGTGTGGTCTTCCACAGGCTCATCGAACGTTGAGGCGATCACCTCGCCCTTGACGGAGCGCTTCATATCGGTGACTTCCTCTGGACGCTCACCGATCAGGGCGACCATCAAGTGCGTGTCCGTGCCATAGTTGGCGGCGACGCCGTTGGCTATGGCTTTGAGGAGCATAGTCTTGCCGGCCTTGGGCGGCGAAACGATAAGCCCGCGCTGGCCCCGGCCAATTGGCGCTACGAGGTTCAGCAGGCGGGTCGAAAGCATCTGCGGAGTGGTCTCCAGGTCGAACATCTGTTTGGGGAACACGGGAGTGAGGTCGCCAAAGTGGGGTCGCTTCTTGGCGGTCTCGGCGTCCTGGCCGTTGACAGCCTCCACCCTCAGGAGGCTGAAATACTTCTCGCTCTCCTTGGGCGGCCTCACCTGTCCAACCACTTCGTCGCCCGTGCGCAGACCGAAGCGCCTTATCTGGCTCTGGCTGACGTAAACGTCCTCCTGGTGCGGCAAGTATCCTCCCGACAGGCGCATGAAGCCAAAGCCGTCCTCCATAATCTCCAGGATGCCTTTCTTGAAGATGTTGCCTTGCTGCTCGGTCTGGGCCTGAAGGAGGCGGAAGGCGAGGTCTTGCTTTTTGAGGCGACTGTAGCCGGAGACGTCAAGCTCCCGTGCCATGTCTTGTAGTTCGCCCAGGCTGCGGGTTTCGAGGTCCGCCAGCGTCAGTCCTGGAGGGGCTTCGAGGGCTACCCGTTCCATAGGGGTCCTCTCGTAATGGCGACGAGGTCGCGGCGTGTAGCCATCCCTCATGTCTCTGCCATTTTCCCTGTTATCTCTCATCTCTCGGTTGATCCTGTTGGTTGTGTCTGGTCCTTTGATCATTGTTTTATCTTCCTATAATTCTGGACAATTTGTCCGGATGGTGAACGGCTTTCATGTATCGTATTGTACCGCTCTTGCCGCGCATAACTACGGACTCCGTTATGACGCCGGTTTCCGTGTACATCACGCCTCGGAGCAGTTCCCCGCTCGTGATCCCGGTCGCGGCGAAGAACACGTCGTCGCTGCGAACCAGATCGTCTATGGTAAGTATCATCTCAGGGTCTATGCCGGAGGCTTCGACGCTGCGACGCTCACCCTCGTCTCGGAAATAAAGCTTGCACTGCATGTCCCCACCCAGCGCCTTGAGCGCACATGCAGCTACCACAGCCTCAGGAGCGCCACCCGTGCCCATCAGCATATCAACGCCTGTCCCCTCCTCGGCGGCTGCGATGGCCCCGGCAACGTCCCCGTCAGGTATAAGCCTGACACGTGCTCCGGTTGCTCTGATTTCCTTGATAAGCTGTTCGTGCCTTGGGCGGTCCAACACCATGACGGTGATGTTGCCCCTCTCGCGGCCCAGCGCGCGGGATACCGAGGCGATATTCTGCGCTACGGTCGCGCTGGCGTCTATGTAACCCTTTGCTCTGCTTCCGACCGCGATTTTATTCAAATAGAAAATACCGGGAGGCGCGCTGTACATAGTGCCCCGCTCGGCAAGGGCCACTACCGCTACCGCGCCGGGCATGCCCAATGCGAGGAGTCGCGTGCCGTCTATGGGGTCAACTGCTATATCCACCTGCGGAGGATGGCCGTTGCCTATCTCTTCGCCAATATAGAGCATTGGGGCTTCGTCCTTCTCTCCTTCGCCGATGACTACCACGCCGTCCATATCAATCCGCGATAGGGCATCGCGCATAGCGTCCACCGCTGCCTGGTCAGAGCCGTTCTTGTCGCCGCGCCCCATCCAGCGTCCGGCGGCCATGGCGGCGGCTTCCGTTACGCGAACAAGTTCCAGCGCGAGATTTCTCCCCATTACTTCCGCAGCTTTAGCCATAGATTAGCGAACTCCTTTATCATGCAGTGTTATAGAAATACAGCGCAGCGTCAAATCGTTACCGCCTGCGTAAGCGTCACCGCAATTTAGATATTTGTCAAAAAGCGCAATCCCTACAGTATGTGGAGAGGAGCGTGGGTGCAAGTGTGTTCAAGTGTTTATAGTAGGAAAAGAGTTATAGGCATGTATGTGCGCGCCAGAAGCTGATACACGGGAGCATTTTACATGAAACAACAGCGTTACTCAACAAATTACACAATCAAAGTTATGATAGTCTGGCGAGCCGGAGAAATAGCTGCGAAGGGTTAACACGAACATAGTTAAGTAAGAGTAAGATCAATAAGCCGCGTAAATCAACATACAGTGAAGTTATGAACTCCGAACCGACGTTGTGGGAACAGGCCTTGTGAGCCTGAGAATAACGAAAGCCTAGTGTTGCGCGTGAGGGGCGGGGAGATAGGGATTCGAACCCTAGAAGCAGCTTAATTACCGCTTAACCGCTTAGCAGGCGGCCCCATTCGACCACTCTGGCATCTCCCCTCACTCTATCAGGCCAAGACGGTTGGCTGAGCAATTATATCATACGTGCGTACTCAAATGCAAGGTAGCTAAAAGTACTAAAGTACTAAAGTACTGGAAAAGTACCGGTGATTGCCCACATTTTTGTGCGCGAACATCGCTCGGCGACTTCAGTCGCGGGTTACAACCAGCAAAGTCGCGCTCCTACTCCTCCCTCTGGTCACTCCCGGTCTCCCTGGATAACAGCCTGGTACACCACTGTGGCTATCGCTCCCCTCCTCCCGCTGCCCTCTGGTCGGAATGTGCCATCGCTGTACCCACTGATGATACCCCGGTTGTACGCTGTCTCTATGTATGCGTAGAATGTCTGTGTCGCGGGTACATCACCGAAGTGTGGCCCTCCACTCGTGTTCATCGTCCAACCCATCCCCAGCACCACTACTTTGCACAGTTGAGCGCGTGTGACCGTGTTGTCGGGTCGGAATGTGCCGTCTGAGTACCCTGTGATGGAGGAGTGAGCATAGGCTGTCTCCACGTAGCAGTAGAAGGGGTTGTCTGGTGATACGTCGGTGAAATGTCCCGTGTCAGGGCACTCTAATTCCCAGCCGAT
>JBBQIC010000347.1:0-4389 GCA_038324555.1 Chloroflexia bacterium | reverse complement strand
CCGGGCCGAACTATGATATAATGAACTTACACCGCGTCTAGCCCGAACAAAATGATCCGATATTAATGTGGAAATGTGAGTTGAATTCATAATGGAAAACCAAATTTATACAATCTGGTTACCTCTGCTGATCACCGTGGTGTTTGCAGTTATCGGCATGGTCCGGGGCGTGGTGCGCGAAGCAATCGTGGCTGCGTCAGTTGTATTGGCAGCCTTCATCAATCTTCAGTGGACCGATAAGGTATGGGCCGACAGTCTGAACCTGGTTTTCCCAGGCATGGACAAAGGTCAGGAGCAGTTTATCCTCAGTCTCATAGTGCTGTGGCTTATTGTACCCGTCGTCGGCTATGGCCTGGGCACGCTCCTTCCTAAGCAGCAGTTAGCCACCCGGTCCTGGATTGGCGGTATGTTGCTGGGCCTGCTCTCAGGCGCCGCGGTCGCTGGACTGACCCTCCTTTATGCTTATACCGGCCTGGACGGAGCCGAAACCACCAGCCGCTTCTACCAGAACCTGTTATCCCGAGGCTTCATGGTGTGGGCAGGGTGGTTCCCGCTCCTGCTCGCCTTCCTGGCGGCGCTCGTTGTGTTGTTAGTACCCATTCGGCGTGCCCAGATAGCTGTCGCCCGACCTTCCCCCGCAAGCAATTGGGGGCCATCGGGCCGTCCTGGCATACCTGGCGCGCTGCCGCCGCAGACCCCTGCGCCTGCCATGGCGTCGAGTATGTTCCCTACACCCGCATCTGCACCTGCCGGTACAGGCGTAGGCGCAGGCACGGCAATGGGCGCGAGCGAGGTCACTAATGCGATGAGCTATCCGCAAGCCCCGCAGCCAACCATTCTGATGCCCGAATGGGACGCCACGCCTACAACGCTAATACCCGTAAGTCCCCTTGAGGCGGCATATCGGGAGAGCCAGCATTCAACACCCATAACCGAACCCGCGACCGAGCCTCAACTGTCGGTCACACGCTCTTTCGATGCTTTCCATGTTGCGCCGCCAGCGCCCACCAGCGCTGACGAAGGGAGCCAAAACAATACTGACACTTTTAGCGCATTCAGCGCGCCGGATAACACCGACTCCTCGTGGCTTCTCCAATCTCTCCAATCCATCGAAGACAACCAAAAACAAACAGAGCGACACGAGCCTGGTGGACTGGCCGCGACCACATCGTTCGGCACAGAGCACTCTATCTCGTCACCCGCGATACCTGCGAGCGTGGACCAGCCCGCCGAAGCCGCACCCGCAACACCTGTAACGGAGGAGAAAAGATGCCCCAACTGCGGCTCGCCCGTTATGCCAGGAGCCTTGTTCTGTACTGAATGTGGCACTCGCCTCATATTCATGTGATGTGAGTTAGTCACGCTACGCAACCGTGGAGATATATCAGGCACAAAGCCGAAGGTAACGAGGGGAACGAACCCACTAACCCGTGTCATTCTGAACGCAGTGAAGAATCTCGTCACAGGCGTGGATGCTTGGGCACAAACCGTTCTCCAACATAAGGGTAAACTGAGAGATTCTTCACTGCGTTCAGAATGACACGGGTTAGTGGGTTCGTTTCTTCGATAGAGTGCGTAACATGAGTGACTAAGTAAACGCCACCGTAGGCTTGGGGGACTACCACATGCCTGCCCTCTCTCCTACCACCAAAACGTGGTATGCGAACAGGGCAGGCACGGGGGTCTGCCCCTACGGTGGTGGTTAGAGACACAAGAGACAGTTTATGCAAAACTACAGATGGTTGCAGACGCTTATAGTGCTCCTGGTTATTATCGCCTCGCTATACCTGGCTAGCTTCGTATGGTCGTTCGTCATCCAGTTTTCGAGCATAATCCTGCTCTTTTTTCTGTCGTGGCTGTTGGCGTTCGTTCTGCGCCCCCTCGCCCGGTCTCTCAACACCAGTGGCGTCCCTTACACGCTGTCGGTGCTCATAGTCTATGTCGGCCTTGCTTTGCTTTTTACCATAGGTGGCATTCTCCTGGTTCCGGTAATAACGCAGCAAGTCTCGGATCTTAACAAGAACTTCAACACATACGTTCAGGATATACAGAATATGGTGGTGAGCGGGCAGAATACGCTCAAAACCTTCGGCCTGAAAGACGTTGATATAACTAAATACGCCGACCAGCTTGTGGGTCAGATCCAGTCTATCGGCCCCAGCTTCCTGGGAAACGCGATCACCCTCCTACAAAGCGTTGCTACGCTGGTGCTCCAATTGATCCTCGTACTTCTGCTTTCCTTCTACTTCATGAAGGACGGGGACCGCGTGTTCGGCGGGATGCTTCAGCTATTGCCTCCACGCTGGCAGGACGAAGCTCGACTGCTGGCGATCAGCATCGAAAAGAGCTTTGGCGCCTTTGTGCGCGGGCAGTTGGTTTTCGCCGCCGCTTATGCGATTCTCACTGCAATGGTGATGCTGTTCTTCCGGCTGGATTACGTGGTAATAGCGTCCATCGTCGCGGGGTTGTCAATGATAATCCCGCTTGTAGGCAACTTCATCGCCTTCGCGCCGCCCCTGCTTGTTTGCCTGGTCACCCGGCCCGGCGATTGGTGGCTGGTGCTGCTGGTGCTGTTTATCGTCCAATCCATTCAGATGAACTTTATCGGCCCGCGCATCATGTCCCAGGCTATCGGCATCCACCCCCTGTACGTGATGGCTGCTATGCTCGTCGGCGGGCAGGTGGCAGGCTTATGGGGCGCGCTCTTCGGCATACCCGTAGCAGGCACGATGAACCTCGTGGGCAAGCCCTTGATGCGCCGTATGCGTTACCAGATGCCTCTCTACCAGGAGGTGCAGGGCGTCCAGGTGACGACCACTCAGTTCGCTACAGGCCCGCTGAGGGCTGCGGCCAACCAAAGGGCTAAGAAAGCCCAGGCAGTAGCATCGGTAGCGACAGGCTCCGCCGTGACCGAGGCAACCGAGGTGGTAGAGACACCCGATGTGGCGGAAACCAGCGAAGTCTCCGACGCGCCTCAGCCACGTCCTCAGCCGCCCCCGTATGACGACCCGGACTTTGATACACCTCCACCACGCACGCCCACCCTTTCAGGAAAAGCCTGGCGTCTGCTCTGGGTCCTGGTCTCCCGCGCATACGGGTGGGTCGGAGCACGCGCCCACATCAGACCCACACGTCACTAAGCAGAAGCGAATATTGGCTACTGATACCGGAGGACGGACGATGGACGATGGACGATTAGAGGAATCGTCCATCGTCCATCGTCCGTCGTCTTCCGTCCGTCCATCGTCCGTCTCCCGTCTTTCGCCACGCACCCACCTGCTCGCACTGACCGCTTACCTGGCCCTTACCCTGATCTTCACCTATCCGATCACACTCCACTTCACATCTGAGGTCCCCTTCGGGGGCGACGCCTGGCAGCACATTTGGAACTTGTGGTGGGTCAAGCACGCCCTCCTGGACCTTCATACGAACCCTTACCATACCAATTTGCTCTTCTACCCGGACGGCGCGAACCTCTACTTCCACACTCTGACTCTGACTGCCGGTCTACTGGGCATTCCACTACAATTGCTCGGCTTCAACCTGCTCGCAACGTATAATCTGATGGCGCTATCGAGCTTCTTGCTGGCCGGATATGGCGCATTCCTCCTGTGCCATTACCTGACAAGAAACGTCTGGGCGTCCTTCATAGGAGGGTTTGTATTCGCTTTCTCGCCTTACCATTTCGCGCATCTCGCTGGGCACATGAACCTCTTTTCTCTACAATGGATACCCTTCTACGTGCTGCTTCTCCTGAAGGCGCTCGACTCTGTAGGGAGTAGGGTGAGGGGTGAACCCGTAGGGGCACACGGCCGTGTGCCCCTACCCCAACACCACGAGACACCCGTAGGGGCACACGGCCGTGTGCCCCTACGGGTTCACCCTACTCCCTACTCCCTACTATGGTCAGCAGCCGCAGGCGTCCTGCTCGCCATAAACACCTACACCGACTGGCTTTATGGCATCTTCCTGGCGCTGCTAACCGGGCTGCTGGTAGCCTGGCGGATACTCATGCCCTCTGAGCGTCATGCGTTCACACTCCTGAACGTCGGGTGGGCTGACGGCGCGCTACGGCTGCTGGTGGGTGCAGGGGTATTCTTCCTGCTGGTCTCTCCCATCCTCTTGCCCACGTTACGAGAGGCCCGTAAAGGCTACGCCCAGCAACCGCCCAGCGAGACGCTGTTCTATTCTTCCGAAGCAACGCTTGCTTTCATGCCCTCTGCCCTTCACCCGCTGTGGGGCAAATCAATCGAGCGCCAACTGCCTATAGGCGGCCTATCCGAGCGCGTGGTCTCTCTTGGCTATATTGTCCTGGCGCTGGCAGCTTTTGCCGCCTGGAAGTTACGCAAGAATCGGCATGTGCGCTTTTGGACGTTCGCGGCGTTTGCC
>JBBQIC010000346.1:0-4395 GCA_038324555.1 Chloroflexia bacterium | reverse complement strand
CTCCCTGCATACCGCATGGGCAAGAGGGCGACCACAAGGGTCGCCCCTACCGATAGATTTTCCTCTACCCCTAATCTGAACTCTTACAACGGGTCCTTTTATTTGACTTCTGACCCCTGACTTCTAACAGCTACGTCAGTTGCCTTTGGATTTCTGGGTCTGGGGCAGGAGCCTGAAACATCAGCACCGACTTGGGGTGAGTTTCCGCCTGCTCGTTGGCGTCTATAAACATCTGTTCCAACATTGTGCGTGCTTCGTGTTGGCGTGGGGGATCACCCTTGTATGCCTGGTTGATAGTGTCTATGAGTATGCCTTCGAGCAAACCTGCTACCTGTACGTTGAATTTGAACGGTATGCTCTGGTCATTTATCTGGCTTAGTTGCGCGTCGCCCAGATTGACGAGCGTATATAGCACGATTTCAGGCGTCTTGTTCCGCAACGCACCGGCAATAGTAAGCGTCGCATTGCGAGCGTTCACCGGGTCCGTGCCCAGACCACTCACACCAAACATCATCTGCGTGTGATATACCTGCCTCTGCACTATTACTTCCACCTGCTCCTCCATAATCCGCGCCATATCCGCGCCGATGTCAAGAGGTTCGGCCTCCTTCGCGACAGCTTCAGCGCCTGTCTGCTCAATGGGAGCGACTGCCTGGCTTGGCACTGATGGCGCGTTTGCCTGCTCGGTAGGCTGGTCCGGTGGCTTTGGCATGTGGTCTGTTGACATTCTCTCCCCTCCGTATCGCGTATTGCGTATCCGGCCCCTTACTTAAAGACTCTTGCCTGAGCAGCGACATTATAACATAATCAAAACAAGCAAAAATCACGAAGTGATTTTTGCTTGTTTTGATTACTATCCTTTTATGGGTTGAGTTGCATTCGGTCCACAATATAGGGCTGTCCGCCTGGACATATCTCGTGCGGTTCGCCCGGTCCGGCGATGTGGCCCATTATCACTACATTATCCCCTTGCTTTACCTTTGTGGCGTCCCAGCCGGGGCCGTTGGGCGCGAACGATTCGTTGCCCGCCCGGACGAATACGCAACCACCCTGGATGCGGGTGAAAGCTACCTGGCCCGCCACCCAGCTATAATCCGGTGCGTGGCCTGTCTTGGGATACACGTTAGACCCTCCTGGTGTAGCTGCCGGTGTAGCCGCTGACGTAGATGCTGGATAATATCTGGGTGCACCCTTGCCTGCGAAGGCGCTTGGCCCACCCTCGGCGTCCAGCAGTTCCGACCCCAGCAAGCCTAGCTGCACCTCGTATGCCGTACCCGCCAATTCCGGGTGTAATTCAAGCCTGTTGCGCTCGAAATACTGCACCACATACTCTTTTCCGTCGCTCTTACTGCGCTCGGTGAACGCCTCTGACAGAGGATAGCCGTAGATGGGCAACCCGCCCGTGCGCTGCCAGTATTCGAGGAACTTGCCCATGAGGTTATGTCCCGTCTCCGAGAAATACCGCCCCGAAAGGGCCGCCGCAGCACGTTGAAACGGGACCTCGCCGCGCCGGTTAGCGGTAATCATGGAGCCTAGCAACTGAAGTTGTACCTTATAGGGGTCTGCATTTGTGGGGGTGTAAGTAAACAGGGCGCGCTCGAACCACTGGGCGTCGTACCCGACCCCTGCTGGGTACACGCTCGTGCGCGCAATCCCAAACTGCCCCAATCCTCCATGGACCTTCCAATACTGCTCGAAAGGCCCCCACATACTAACTCCCGTCTGCGGGAAAGGCGTATCCGCTGCCGCGAAATTCGGTCCCGCCGCCATCGCGATAAGAGCCAGCGCAGCCAGAGCTTTCCCAAGATAACATAGCCTTTTATTCATATATGTACCTCCTGGTCGGTTTAGCGATTGACAATCAGCTTATCTACCACGTAGGGTCGGCCCTGGTCTCCCAACGTCGAAACTTCTCCCGGCGTAGCCAGGTGGCCGAAGACTACCACGTAATCGCCGTCTTTCAGTTTGGACCTCTCCCTCTCCCACACCGGGCCTGTGGGTAGAAACACATCCGCAGCCATCGCCGAGCAGAGAGGGCTTCCCGGAAGCGACGACATCGAGCTTAGGGGCGGGGATACGTCTCCCTTGACCGCGCGTCCCACAGTCACGCCGTTGGGATAAGTGATGGGCATGGCTTCCGGCGGAGGCGGCGCGAAAACAGGGCCTGGGCCTGCGTGGATGCTCGGCGGTAGCGTCGGCCTCATGGGTAGCGGCCCCGGTCCCGTCCTCGGACTGACGTCGGCCACGCTTCCCGCGACCCAACTAAAATCGGGCGCATAGCCGGTCTTGGGGTATACGCCCGCCTTCGGAGCGACCACGGGCGGCGCGGAGTTGGGATAAAACGGGGGTGTTTTCAGTTGCGCGAAAGCGGAAGCCCCGCCCTCGGCGGCAAGTCGCTCCGTCCCTAGCAGACCAAGTTGCACCTCGTTAGCCGTGCTAGCCGCTTCTATGTGCAGTTCCATCTTGAATCGCTCGAAATATTGCACCAGCCGCTCTTTGCCGGTACTCTTGTTGCGCTCGGTGAACGCCTCTGACAAAGGGTAGCCGTACATCGCAAGCCCGCCCCTCGACTTCCAATAGCCAAGGAACTTGCTGGCCAGATTGTGCCCCGTCGCAGGGAAATACTGGCCGTTGCCTACCGCCGAAGTACGCGCAAAGGGCGCGTCGCCGCAACGAGCGGACGCCGCCATCCAGCCGATGTTTTGCAGTTGCACCTTATAGGGGTCGGGATTATTGGGATTATAAGTGAAGACGGCCCGCTCGAACCACTGCACCGCATACCCGTTGTAAGGGAATACGCCGGTCAAAGGCAACCCCAATTGCTGCACACCGCCGTTAGCCTTCCAATACTGCCCGAAAGGCCCCCAAACGCGGGCGCCTGTCTGTGGAAAGTTGGTGTTAGCGCCAGCCAACCTCGATACCCCCGCAATCGCAAGCGCGCCCACAACTAATAAAGCCAACAGCAAGCCCCTGTAACGGAACAGTCGGTCTAACATAGCATCTCTCCTCACGCCACCGCGCCTGCCAGGTCGCGCAGCAGTATCTCACATTCATCGCACACCTCGTACTTATAACGTCATTATATACCAGAAGGTTCCATATTACGCACTTGACGAAAAGCGAAAGACGGGGGACAAAGGACGAAAGATGAAGGACCCTGAGCTATTGTCGTCTTTCGTAAGTGTTCAGAGTAAACATGACCCTTTGGGCCACCAAACGAATGAAAATATCCACCTAGGTAGGGGCGCACGGCCGTGCGCCCCTACGGGGTCCGCCCTTTCTATTTTCAGAGTAGTTGGAGTGGAGAAAAGATCGTAGGGGCAGGTCTCCGTGCCTGCCCTGTTCGCGTACCCGGATGTTGATGGTGGGGATAGAGGGCAGGCACGGAGACCTGCCCCTACGGGCATTCCTCTACCTCTAATCTGAACACTTACCATCTTTCGTCTTCTTGACTCCTTCTCGCGCTTTTGGTACAACGGCGGCAGGAGTATCCAAAATGCAAGATAAACAAACAAATACGAATAGCGCCCCCGCCGTCCTGCTGCTATGCACCGACCTCATGTTCGGAGTGCATATCCAGAATATGATAAAACGCGCTGGCTTGCGTTTCGCCAACGTTCGTCCAGGTGAGCCTCTACCCCCTGCCGCCCTGCTAGTCGTAGACCTGGCCGCCCGCGCCGACACAACCTCCACCATACGCGAAGCCGCGTCCCTGGGCATCCCCGTGGTGGCTTTCGGCCCTCACATGGACGCGCAAGGGCGAACCGCTGCCAAAGAAGCCGGGGCCACCCGTGTGCTCGCTAACTCCAACCTTGCGCGGGGGTTGCCGCTTATCCTCTCCACGCTGGCGGATGGCGTCAATGAGCACGAATAAGACGTAGAGTCCACAACCCCAATTTACTAATTTCTTACTATTTTTCAATCTAATATTGTATCGTATGTAAAATGCCGTTATACTCTGGTTGCTCCACTGCGCGCTGATTTGGCAGCGGTCTCACATTCTCGTGGGTAGGACTTACGACAGCAGCAGCAACCCGACAACTAAAATAGTCTCACCAACATATAGGAATAGAATACATGCAAGATCAAATGAGACAGTCAATTCGATGGCGACCTGTACTTGTTATATTCACGCTCCTGGCGCTGGTGCTCATATCGGGCTTATTGGCCGCCAACATGTCGGTGGCACCTGTACAAGCAGGCAAATTGGGAGACACTGAATATGGACTGTCCGGTCGCCTCGTTGCCGCGCCCACAGCCAATCAGGTAGTCAATGGAGACTTCGAGACGGGTAACACAAGCCCATTCACCACCTCCGTCCAAAGTGGCAGCGCGGCTATCACCAGCAACCCTGCCTTCGTGCATGGAGGTAGTTTCGCGGCACAAGTCACCATC
>JBBQIC010000345.1:0-4409 GCA_038324555.1 Chloroflexia bacterium | reverse complement strand
TACCGCTTCGTCAAGAGGGCGAACACAAGGTTCGCCCCTACAGGGTACCCTAACTCTGAACACTTACCCTGCCTCTACGGTTTGACACCGGACAACGGGCATTCGTAGCAACGGCGGGACTGGCAGTAGAGGCGATATAGGTGAATGAGGCCCTGTTGTCGTCTGGCTCCGTTTATGGCGTCTTTGCGCGGGCCGAGGCTCTCTTCGGCCATCGCTTCGGTGATGGTGTTTTCGCTTAACCTGGGGTAGCGAGCGTATACCGCCAGGGCCGACTCGCGCAGTTCGGGCAGGTCTTTCCTATCGGCGTGGGCTACAAGCAGGGACAGGAGGATATTCACAACCATGTCCGAAGCGCGGGAGTTGCCTATCAGGGCGGTTGGAGCACCCAAGGGACGCCCGAAATCGGAATGGGTCGCCCAATAGCCTTCGTCAGGCACTCTGAGTAGCGCAGTCCACTTCTTGCCTCTATCCACCGGCGACAAAGAGGTAGGCACGTCCAGAAAAGGACCCAGCATACCCCCAGGCTCCCACAACAGGCGCGAGAAGAGACGGGCTGCGGCTGCCAGCCTGCGCGGCGGGGAGTTGGCGGGGCGCACCCTGTTGCTGGTCCAACCTTCGGCTATGGGCTTGTCGCCGAAGCCGAGTGTGCGGGCGTGGGCCTGCCATATAGCTTCGGTCTCTTCTGCGTATTGAGATGATAGATAATCCAGTGGCTCAAGGTCGGGGCGTTGGGAGGGTAGGAAGCCTGCTATGCCGAGAAGGATGCTTTCCAGCAGGGTAGCACGCCCCTTTTCACTACCGGCGAGCGGCAAGGTGAGGAGTTGTTGCAGAGAAAGGGCAGACGCGATAGCGCGCATCGGTTCGCGGTTTGCGGAGTAGCCCAGGCTGTCCATCAGGCCGCGATAGAAGACTTCGTCTGCGGACTCGTATACATCGAGGTCGGCTTCCATCACGGTGGCTTTGGCGAGGAGTCGGCTGTCGCCCGCTTCGTCTATAGGAGCGAGCAGCTTTTCCAAGGGCCAGTTCTGGGTGCGTTGCCAGCACGGCTCCTCCGACAGCGTGCCCAGGTTGGAGAGCACAGGGCTTACCTGCTTCACTAGCTCGCTCGATGTCAGGGTGATATAGTCTGCCAGCACGAGGGTCGGTACATTCACGCCGTCTGCGCGAGTGACTGGACGAGCACCCACGGGCCATAAGACGACGTGGAGAGCCACTTTGTTGTAATTTGGGTCGGTATGATGCCCATGCGTCCACCAATCGGCGCAGCGCAGGTGAACCTCTACAGAGCCTGTGGTAAGGTTCGCGCTACCCTCGCCCAGCGACAGCATAGCCCCCTCGAAATCAGGCCCATTGCCAGCAGTCCACCGCCCACGATACACAACGGCGACCGGCTTCCCCTCGCAGTCCCACATCGGCCCGCGCAATGGAGATTGTTCGTTCCACACGGCGGCGAGTATGGCCTCGTTTATGCCGGTGTCGGGGTTTAGGGTTGTGGGGGTGGGTTGGGGTGGGATGCACATTGTTGGGTTCCTACTCGCTATTAGAGTCCAACAAGCCAAAGATGTAGCTTGCGAATTGCTCTAAAATCGTTAGATCGTTCAGCATATTCGCTAAGTTGAAGTATCTTGTTACACTGCGGTCCGACGATAGGCGCTGCTCAACTTCCTGAGTGATTGCGTTGGCTACAAATATAGTTCTGGCGTTGTGGTTAGCGTTTAGAGCCTTATCGAAAGATTTCTTGGCTGCCCCGTACCGTTCCAACGCCCCTGCAGGGTCGATTCCTCCCTTTACTTCAATAACTGCGATTGTCTCGCCGCCTCGTGAGATGAGCGTAATGTCTGGCTCGCTGGCAAAGAGTATGGACGTTTTGTTAGTCAGCATCACGCCGCGATACTCATCGGCTCTACTCAACAGGTCGTCTGCTCCTTGCTCATCGAACGGCACGATCTCCGACACTTGACGCCGGATGAGGGCCTGAACGATGCCGCGCTGCACAGCCTCTTTGATGAGAAGGCGTTGCACAATCTTCTCTGCTTCCTCGCCTATTCTGTTGCGCCAGGAGCCATCTATCTGTGCGCCGGTTGACGCAAACAGCAGGCCCTCTAGTTCCTGTAGGGTAAGGGACAAGACCGAACTGTCAATTATGAGCGTTACATGCTCATTGAACAGGACAGCTAGGGTTTTCGCTTCTATATCGTTCAACACAAGGTTAGACGGTTGGTTAGCCTCGTATCTCTTTGGATCAATGCCAGTCAGATATCTGACCGCCTTCTGAGGTAGCGCCGCAATGTTGCGGTAGTATGCAACCAGGTCTGGATGCTCACGCAGGACTTTTGGATGGCAAAACACCTGTAGTGGGTTGAAGCTAGTGCTTCCGATGTACTGAAACGCGTCTTCCCTTATACCCCATTCAGAACGATTGCTCCAATCATAGAGACTTTGGTTTGGAAAGAGCTCGGCCACACGGGCTGGAAGGCTGAGTGTCCCATACTCTTTCAGTTTGCGATAAAAGAAAGTAGAGCGCAACTGATAATTCAGTCGATGCGCTTCGCGCTTCAAGGACTGGGGGTCAGCCATCAGGCAGGCTTCCTCCAAACATAGACGCACTTCCGTAATTCTGTTCGTCCATGCTCGCCCATCTGCTGACTACTGTTGCCTTTGCCACGCGCGAGCGTCCAGATGTGGTCGGTTATCAGGCCAAAGGATTCGGCCATACTGGATAGAATAATATCTACGGGAATCTCTTCACCTGCATAGCGGACATTATCGTTTACCATTATCACCTGACCACCCGGCGCAAGGATACGGGACATCTCAAAGATAACAAAGCACATCTCATAGAAATAATTCTTGACCAGGCGAGCAACGTTAGCATTATTGAGCTTACCTATGTCTCTATAGTTATCCAGAATAGTTAGAACTTCCTGTAAAGCAGCCTGCTCATGAAATACCCTATCTACCAGATTAAAGTGAGTTGTACGATCAAGCCGCTCGTACATAACACTGAGTTGCTTTTGCTTGGTTCTATTTTCGACTGTACATGAAAGCATGTCCTGGCGCAAGCTAATTACGTCGTCGTGACTGGCCCCCAGGTAGACTAATTCAAGAGCATAAGTTCGAGTGTAGTCATAACGATTGCAGTAAGGCGGCGATGTGAGAATTACGTTCATGCTGCCACTCTGTAGGGTTGGTAAGACCTCTAGGCAGGAGCCTTGAACAATACTGGGGGCACAGTTATCGGTGGCAGAACTGCTTGCCTCCACAAAATCAAACCCTAATTGTCCAGAGGCTATAGGCCGAGGCATACGTAGGATATCGTAGAGCATTTGGTCCAGTTTGTCGTGTATGGCTCGTGAAAATGGGACGATTTGGCCCTTGTTGAAGGGAATTATACCTTGCGAACGGCCAGAACGCGCATCCCATCGAAGATACTGCCCATCCTTGCGGGTATAGCTAATATCTTCCAATACGCAGAAACCGGCATACAGAGCTAATCTCCGAATATCCTTATTACTGATATACTCATTGCAATACGCTATGTAGCCAGTAAGTTGCTGTTCTTCGTTGAGTGGGAAGGCTCTCTTTGTGATTGCTATATGCTCTAGCTTGTAGTTCTCATTGTGAAATTGACCAAAGTCCAGTGATTTTAGTTGCTTGACCGTAGAAGCAAACAAGGTGGGATCAACTTGCTCGGCGGAGATACGAGCCTGAATAGCATAGACACCAACTGGCAGAACCTCGATGCCGTGCGTTTTCCAACCCAAAGAAGCTGCCCCAAACAACGCCGCACCGGAGCCTGCAAATGGGTCAAGTAGCATTCCAGGTTCAGGGTGAATGTTCTTCAGGAGGTAGTGAACGAGCCGAGACGTAAATCCTTCACGATACTTGAACCAGCCATAGAAGGGCGTTTCTTTATCCGCCTGGTAGCTGACTAGCTTTCTATCCAAATCGGGGTTGATTCTAATCTTGGGTGCAAATCGCTTAAACAGCGCATCACGACTCTCGGTAGCAGCGGTCACCAACACCATTCTATTCGTTTCCTTCTATGGTGGTTGTAGATTACGGATATTATACCACCCTTGCATCTGGCACTTTGGCTAATCCTCAACCCCCAACCAAGCCACCACTTCCCCCGGCAAGTTAGCCGTCGGGCTGCTCTTTATCGTACACACCGGCAATGAGTTGAGGAAAGCCTGCCCATAACGCTTGGAGGTGATACGACGGTCGAGCACGGCCACCACGCCACGGTCGCTCTGGCTCCTGATGAGGCGGCCAAAGCCTTGCTTGAACTTGAGGATGGCCTGGGGCACGGAGTACTGGTTGAAAGCGTCCTCGAAGCCTTCGGAGCGGGCGGCGAAGACCGGGTCGCTGGGCACTGAGAAGGGGAGCTTGGCGATAACGAGCACCGA
>JBBQIC010000344.1:0-4434 GCA_038324555.1 Chloroflexia bacterium | reverse complement strand
TCGCTCACTTCGAGGGCGTTGCCCACAGCCCACCCAAGCGGCTGGTCCATGCCCGAAATAACCGCCCTCACCTGCAAGCCCACGTCCTTACCGATGTCACGCATGGTAGTAGCAAGTTCGCGCGCCGCCTCCTGTGTCTTCATAAAGGCTCCGCGCCCAACCTTCACGTCCAAAACTACCCCGTTGGCCCCCGCCGCTATCTTCTTGGACATGATGCTGCTGGCGATGAGCGGTATGCTCCCGACCGTCGCGGTCACGTCGCGCAGGGCGTAGAGCCTGCCGTCCGCCGGAGCAAGGTCGGCGGTCTGCGCGGCCACGACCATGCCAACTTTTCTGATGGCCTCCACAAATTCCTCCACGCTGAGTTGCGTGCGAAACCCCTCTATAGACTCCAGCTTGTCAATCGTCCCGCCTGAGAAGCCCAGCCCCCGCCCCGACATCTTGCCCACCGGCAGACCAGCCGCCGCCACAAGAGGCGCGACCACCAGCGTAGTCTTGTCGCCCACTCCGCCCGTCGAGTGCTTGTCGGCGACGAATGGCGCGACGCCGGACAGGTCCAGGTGGCGGCCCGAAGCCACCATAGCGCGGGTCAGATCGGCTGTCTCTCTCGCCGACAACCCCCTGATGCAGACAGCCATCAGCCACGCCGACACCTGGTAGTCGGGAATGCCCCCCGTGCTGAAGCCTTCGACCAGCCAGGCGATCTCCTCGCCGGTCAGTTCGCGCCCATCTCGCTTTGCAGCGATCAAATTGACTACGTTCAACTCAGGCTCGCTCCCGTTTTATTCAGATTGTGTAATGCAACCAAGCAGATTACATATCCCGACAAGCCGTCCATCTCGCATATACCGCTTGGGCACACGCGCCGCAAGGCCGCAGAATAGCTCATAAGATATAGTCTCTGCCCACTCAGCTACCTCGTCAGCAGTTATCTCCCCGTTCCCCTGGTTGCCGATCAGCATGACTTCATCGCCTTCGCGCACTCCATCCACGTCTGTGAGGTCAACGCCAACCTGGTCCATGCTCACGCGCCCCGCGATGAGGCACCTCTGACCATGTACCAGCATAGCTCCCCGGTTGGACAGTAGGCGTGGATAGCCGTCCGCGTACCCGACCGGTATCAGTCCGATGGTAGAAGGTCGTTGGGCAACCCATGTGCGTCCGTAGCCCACGCTGTCGCCCGTTCCAATATGAAAGACCCTTATGAGTCGGGTGCGTAGCGTAATAGCAGGTTGGAGCGGCAGCGTCCCTCGCAGCAGCGCACATGGGAAGTGCCCGTTCAGCATCATACCCACCCGCACCATGTCAAAGCGCGCTTCGGGCAGAGCCAGCGTTGCCGCCGAGTTCGCGGCGTGTACAATGTCGAACGTTATGCCATGTTCGTGGGCCTCTTGACGCACGCGGGCGAAACACTCGAGTTGCTGGTGCGCGAAACTGAGGTCTTCGGCGTCTGCCTCCGCGAAATGGGTCATCAGCCCTTCGAGCCGCAGGTGGCGGCATTGCCTCACGAACTCGGCGAGCGGCAAGAACTCCTCTGGCGAGCAGCCGAACCGCCCAAGGCCAGTGTCCACCTTAATATGAATAGCCACCTGCCGGTAAGGCGCTCCCGCTCGGCTCGCGGCTTCTTCCAGGGCTGCCGCTATATCCATACGGTGAATAGCCAGCGTCAGTTGATGTTCCACTGCGGCGGGCGCTTCCGAAGCCGAGCCGTAGCTCATTACGAGTATTGGGCAGGTGAAACCCGCACGCCTCAACTCTACACCTTCGTCAACGCAGGCTACTGCAAGCTGCGTGGCCCCGCCCTCGATGGCCGCCTGTCCCACCCACGTCGCGCCCAGGCCGTATGCGTTGGCCTTCACCACCGCCATCAATGCGCAATCAGGCCCGATTAGCCCCTTGACCGTGTGGGCATTCTGGGTGACGGCAGAGAGGTCTATGTCGGCGGACACAGGCCGCCCTGGCTGCGCGTTTATCTCCTCGGCTGGCACGGGCAGCATTAGCCCTTTTCTCGGAGTCCGCGTTGTGCGCGGGTAAGCAGTACGGGCAAATCTCCCGCCAGGCCGCCCGCCACGCCATATTCCGCTCGCAGCATCTCTCCCGCCAGCCCATGCAGGTAAACGCCCGCGCAAGCTGCATCCAAGGGTGATAGACCCTGGGCAAGCAGCCCCACAATCGCGCCCGCCAGCACGTCGCCTGTGCCCCCGGTCGCAAGCGCCGGGTTCGAGAACGGGCTGACGTATATCTTGCCCCCCGGCTCGGCTATGAGCGTGCCCGCGCCCTTGAGCACCACCACCTGCTTCCAGTCCCTGGCCGCGTTCCTGGCTACGTTCACCCTGTCGCCCTGCACCTGCTCGACCGTGCTGCCCAACAGCCGCGCCATCTCGCCAGGGTGCGGTGTGAGCACCGAGCCTTGAGGCACCAGGTCGGACCAGTTATCCATCTCGGAAAGCATGTTGAGGGCGTCGCCGTCCAGCACGAGGGGAGGTAAGCCACCCTCTTCCTCTTTCTTCTCGGTATTTTTTTCAGGTGTGCGCCCCGCGAAGCCTATCCGCATTTCGCGCACTTCCTCCGCGTGCGAGAGAACGCCCTTCAAAAAGTGCGCTGTCTCTTTGTCCTTGCCGATCCCGCAGCCTATCAGCACCGCAGAATAGCCTTCCAGAGGCTCCTTCAGCTTGTCAACTGCCCGCCCGCTTATTACCCCAAGGTCGGAAGGCAAAGGCAAGAATGTGCATTCGGTCAACTTGGTCGCCAGTATTATTAGCAAGTCGCCCGCGCACGCCAGCGTCACCAATCCCGCGCCGGACCGGAGCGCGCCTTCGGTTGCGAGGGCCGCAGCCCCAATATAGTTTATAGAGCCTGCCACTACCATTGCTTTGCCGAAGGTGCCTTTGTTGGCGTCATCGGGCCGCTTGGGTAGCAAAGCGCGCACGCTCCCGTCTGTCAATAGCTCGCCGGACGCTTTTCCCCGGCTAAGTTGATCGTTCAATCCTATATCTCCTAGTTTGATTTGCCCGCTCAGGGTCTTTCCAGGCTCCAGGACGTGCCCGTACTTGAGCAGCCCCAACGCGACAGTAAGGTCGCACCGCAGGGCCACGCCTCTCACGATCCCGGTGTCGCTGTCAACGCCGGTGGGGATGTCTACACCGATGATGGGGCGGCCCGCACCACTTACTCTGCGCACTATCTCCGCTAAATCGCCCTCGACATCGCGGGCGATGCCGGTGCCGAGCAGACCGTCAATTACCACAGTGGCCCATTCCAGAGCCTCGCCCAGATTATCCAGTACAACAGGCTCGATGCTCACGCCGCGCTCACGCAGGGGAGTTTGCAGCCGTTCGTCTCGCTCGGCTACCCGGCTCCAGGTCAGGCAGCGCACGGACCAGCCGTGATCGGCCAGCAGGCGGGCGACCACCAGCGCGTCGCCTCCGTTATTGCCCGGTCCGGCCAGCGCCAGCACTCTTGGTGAGCTTTTTGGGCCTATCCACCCCATCGCCTTCTCGGCCACCTGCCTGCCTGCCCGCTCCATCAGCGCCTCAGACGTGTTGCCGCGCCTGGATTCTTCCGCCTCAATCTCCCGCATCTCGGCAGCCGTTACGACGAGCGGCCCTCCCGCCTCAACCGTGCTTACCATCGTTCAGCCACGCCCGTATCAGGTCAATGTGCTCCTGGTAGTGCCCATAGGTGTTGCCCGCAACCGTCTCATAGAAAGCCCATTTGCGCCGCCAGGTGGAGTGCTTTTCATCGAACAGATCCGCGTCTGACGCTTGACTGACCGCCTTTACCACGTCCTCGTGCGTGGCCTGGAAATCGGCCATGACGTCCGCGAGCGGTCTGTTCTTGTTCTCCTGGAAAACGTGGTCGTTGAGGCGGTTCATTACTGCTTCGGCTTCGGGGTCTTCATCCGGACCTTGCTCGTTGAAGATGAAGCCAGGCGCGTAGCGAACAGGGCTTTCGCCGCGCTGTATTGCCGCCAACCAACCGAGCATCATCCGCTCCCAGGCCACTATGTGAACGAGCACGTCCTTGACCGACAATTCCTCATACACGCCTCGCTGCGTCATCTGCCGCTCGTCCAACGATGCCAGCAGAGCCTCCATTTCGTCGTGCTTGCCCCCTATTTCGCTCAGTACGGTGGCTTTATCCATACATGCGCTCTCCCTTCTCTACCCGCAAGCGGTTTTATTTTCCCCTGTATTTTCTACTATCTTTCGTAGTAAGGCAAGGTTCTGCTGTCCAGTACGTAGATTCCCTGGCTGCCTGCGAAAAACTCATTGACTTTTTACCAACACTGAGTTAGGACTTACGCAAGAACCATCTTGATGGCAGGATTTTTGAGTTGTTGAACAAGATAGTCAGCAAGCAAGCCATGCTTGAGTTGATACACAGTCTGCCTGGTCTGGTAAGCCAGGGTCTTGAGACGCACCCACACCAGCA
>JBBQIC010000343.1:0-4457 GCA_038324555.1 Chloroflexia bacterium | reverse complement strand
TGTTCAGATGCGGGATTGAGGAGATAGTGGGGTTGGGGCGACCCTTGGGGGCGCCCGGTCGGCAACCCGCGTCGTCACGAGGGCGACCACACGGGTCGCCCCTACCGATAGATTTTCCTTTACCCATAATCTGAACACTTACAATGTCTATTAGATGGTCCATCGTCTATCGTCTATCGTCCATCGTCTGCACAACCTTCGGCAACTGGTAAGCGGGCGGCTCGGTGACGCTGTCCGGAGGCCAGGCTCCGCCTTCTGTGGGGGTGAAAACATCCGGTCCGATGAGCATCTGCTTGCCGCCCGGTGGCGTCCAGTATACTTCGAGATAGCCATCATCAGCGTTCCAATTATAGCGTAACTCGAAGCTATGCACCCCTGCCTTTAAGTCCACTTTACCGCTCACGAAAGTACCACCTTCGTTCCCCAGAGCTACTTTATCGTCAATAAGCAGTTCGCTGCCGCCGTTGGAGTTTGTCTCGAACTCGTATTCGCCATCTTGCTTCACGTTGAGATTGCCTTTCCAGGTTGCCATGAAAGGATCGCCGCCGAACACGTCGGTAGCCGTGCCGAAACCCAGGAAACCGTCCACCCTGCGCTGGGTAACGGGTATGAGCGAAGCGGGGTCGGCTCCGTCTGATGGGCGCACCTCCCCGACCAGGCCCCTGCCGGGTCCCAACCAAAGGTATTGGCTGCCAATCGGATAGAACTTGGTATCGCTTGCGGTAGACCAGGCCAGGCTAGGGCTGTGCTTGTTATCTGGCAAAGTAGCGCTCAATTCAACGTTGTGCAAGCCAGCAGCCAGGATTACGTCTCCCTCGGACCTAGCTGTGCTGTTGGTAGAAGTCACTACACTTATACCGTCAATGACCAACTTGCCTTCAACAGAGCCAGCCAATCGAAAGCGGTAATGGGCGAAGGCGGGCGCGACTAGCTGTCCCGTCCAGGTGGCTTGCACGGAGTAGGGAGTAGGGAGTTGGGTGAGGGAATAGGAACCGAAGTTACTTTCTTGCCTTTGGATGGGTGGCCCGTTGCTTGGTACGTACCTGGCGGTTACGTGCCTATGGGCCTCTACTTGTTCTCTTGGGACGTGATAATAGATAATAGAATAGTCTGAAGGAACCTTAGCGCCCCATGAGTATGTGCCTTCCTCGCCGCCTGGGTAATATGCCTCTATTATCGGCAGGTAGTGTATGTTCTTGTCGTAGACCATAAATATCAGGTCTCTGCCGCCGTCGTTGGTTACGGGTAGCTCGTCGGACGGATTGAGCAAGTCGAAGCCTGGAACCCCCTGGTTCAGGAAGCGGTTTACCCCATGAGGCCAGTAGATAACGTCTATACCCAGGTTCATGCCGAGAGAGTAGTACATTGGCGTAGATCGTCCGGCGCTTATTAGCTTGTTGTCCATCTCGCGCACGAACGCGGCCTGCCCGACGGCTCTGCTAAAAGGCCACTTGGCGAGGTAGCGCCCATAGTAATCGCCGATGTTCTGCCAGGCGAGGTAGGCCAGTATTGTTGAGATAAGGAGTAGGGTGAGGAAGTAGGGCGAGGGGATGCGGATTACCCCTTTGGCCTTTACCCTGTTTGCTACCTTTGTAAACTCGGAGGCGAGCCTGTTGAGCACAATCGCCGCGAAAATCGCCAGCGCCGGTATTATACCCACCAGGCGGGCCATGTAGGGCGCTTCCGTAGTCAGCACACCGCCCGCGAAGATGATAGACCAGAACCATATCGAAAGCACAGCCATGCGGGTGTCGCGCCAGCGCCACAGAGCCAGGGCTATCCCCAGCACGATTAGCGCGGCTTCGAGCGGCTTGGCGATAGGCTCGTCGGTGAAAGTATAGACCGAACTCGTATCGCCCCTGAGCGTCAGGATTGACAGCGTGGTGGTCAGTTGATTCCACAGCACGCGGGGCCAATATCCGTCACCGGCAACCTTCAGGCTAAAAGGTGTCCGCTCGAAGGCAACAGGCAGTATCGGGTAGATGTCGCTGCTCTTTGGCAGGCGCAGGCCGATGTAGAGCGGGTCGTGGGTTGCCCCATAACGTGTGATGGACCAGTTGTCGGTGTTCGTAAAGATCATCTTGTCGTAGGCGCGACTGCCCATCATGTCCTTGTTGTCCAGATAGTAAGCAGCCCAGGGGGACGCGAAGCAAACACAAGCGATAACGAGCGCCACGATTTGCCCACTGTGTCCGTATACGCCGCGCATCTGTTGCCATACCGCCTGTCTGAATGCGAGTGCCCTGTCCAGACCGGGTGATAGGTTGCGCAAGCACCTGTAGACCCCAGGCAGACGGACCGCAGGCGTCAGCACGAACATGTAGGCGAGTATAGCGGCCAGGAAGATGGGGTTGAGGCGACCGCCATTGTAGAAGTAAAGGCCGAACATAAAGCCATAGCCCGCCAGCACCAATTGCCACGTTCGGTTCGTGCGCAGCCCACTGAATAGGAAATAGAGGCCAAGCACCAGCGACAGGGGCGTGGTGATATTGCTGAACTCCATCTTGGAGAAGTGGATGCTCACGTCGGAGATCGCAAGCAAGAAGGTGGCGATTATGGCGGTGCGCACGCCGAACCACATCTTCACTAGCGGATAGAAAGGCAGGAATATCGCCACGCCTGACACAGCCGCGAATATGCGCAACCCAAACAAGTCCGTGCCGAACAGCTTCATCCCCAGGGCGACGCCCCAGTAATAAAAGTTGGGTTGCTGGAACCAGCCGGAGCCGAATAGCGGGGCGAAGCTGCCCTTGAGGATGTTGAGGGAGTCTATGCCTGCCTCGCCTTCGTCGCCGTGCATACCCGTAGTCCAGTCGCCTAATCTGTAAAAGCGCAGGAATGCGGCCAGGGCGAATATAGCGAGCACAAGGGCTATTTCCAGCTTGCGGGCGTAAGGGATCAGGGGTTGGGGATCAGGGATTAATTCCTTAGCCTCCGACCCCTGATCCCCGATCCCTGATCCCCGATCTCTTACATCTTCAATCCTGGAGCGATAGCCAACGAACGCGCCCAGCAACAATACGAGGCTGATTAGCCAGCCGACGCCGCCTATGGCAGTATCGTAATTATTCAGGTGTAATTGGTAGGTGCTGAACAGGTTGAGGATAAGGGCCAGGATTGCCAGGGCGTAGCGGAGGGAGTAGGGTGAGGGAGTAGGGTGAGGGAGTAGGTAGGAGGATTAGGAGCCACTCCCTCACCCTACTCCCTCACCGGACAGCAAATTGGTGAGCGCCACCAGCAGGCCCTTCTGCACGAGCGACAGGACGAACAGGTTGGCTTCGGGCGGCGACTCCAACATCGTCCTGGCGGCGGAAGCCGCGAGCCTGGCGTCTTCCCCCTGGCCCGCGAAAGAGAGCCACTGTGCCATCAACTTCAGGCGCTGGGAGTAACATTGCCGCGTATCCAGGTTGAACTCGTTGCGCGCCAGCTTTATTACCATCGGCAGCAGAGCGCGCCAACTCTGGTCGGTCATCTCCACCGGCAGCCCCACGTCCTCTGCGAGGAGTTCCTGCGCGGCCAGGTAGACAGCCCCGCTCTCCAAATACCAGCTATCAAAGATCGAGTTGGATAGCAATTCATTCTCGTTTTCAGCGTGGCCCTCTATTTCGGCTATCTTCTCATGCTCATCGGATTCGCCGTCCACCTTCTCACCATAACGCCAGGCTATGTCGAACAGCACCTGGTATTCCAGAGGCAGAGGCGTGCCGGACACCCAGTTTTCCCGCACAGCATCGCGCAAAACCCGCAGACCATAAGTGAATGGCGCTTCCAGGCACCATGCCACGCCGTCATAGGGCACAAGCCCCGGCGACTCGCCAGGCAATGGGACAGACGCCAGGTTACGATGCATCGTTCCTACAGGCGTTTGACGCGGGAAGATGTCTGAATCGTGATTGGGCATACCCAGCGTATCTAGCACTCCCACTGTATCCTTGAGCAATAGCGCCAGGTATCCTATCTGACCCTTGCGCGCCGGGGCAGCTTGCCTTGACCCTCTGAGGGTGGGCACGACAAGCCAGAGCATTCGCCTGCCACGTCCATCTATAGGGCCAAGTAGCGCCCGGCAGTCGCTCTTGGCCTCTTTGAGAAGATTCGTGGTGTGTCCACTCAGGCGCAATTTCTGGAGGTGACGCGATACCACGCGAGCGGGGTCCTCCGGTAGATTGGGTTCGAGTGCGGCCAGCGCCTTTAGCGCCTCCTTATCAGACCTTACAATTAGCGCCTCGATAGCGGCGTGCATCAAGTCCGGGTCGGGCTGTAAAGCCAGCAAACGGAGCGCGACCACCGCCGTGCTGCCGGGCATACCCGCCAGGGCGTTGAGCATGGCGTACATTAGCTCGATGGGGAGGAGGGACATCGCTCGGAAATAGCCGAGCATCATCTCAGGTTGATCAGCGCAGTATTTCAGGATGCCTATTAGAGAATTGACCACCGTGAGCGCGGGATTGTGAAGGCTC
>JBBQIC010000342.1:0-4462 GCA_038324555.1 Chloroflexia bacterium | reverse complement strand
CTCGAACGTCCACAGAAATGAGCGTGCTGGGATCGCCGCAAGCGCCTGATAAGGTGGTGAGCACGGGGGCCATAACCTGTATGAAGCCTTCTGCGTCCAGGGTATCCTGGGCTGCGCGCAAGAGCGTGGCTTTGATGAGGGCTATGCACGCCGTGCGGCTCTGGATGGCAGGTCGTTCGCCAACCCTGGGCATATAGAAGTTGCTGTTCGTGACTGGTGAGAAATCCACATTCCCCTCCTGCGCGGTGCATAACCTATTAAAAAACCTTGCAAGCTATTTCTTTGCAAGGTTCGCACCCCTTCAGGGGCTTATGTAATCATACACCGAACCTTGTCAGCCTCACGGGGCTGCTGTTAAAGGTCACACTGGGCCGGGTGCGGCATCACGTACCGCTCGCTCGACCTGTGACGAGTATAAACCCGGCAGCGTATGGTGTCAACTCGATCCAGGGCATGTTTTTGGTGTTTCTTTATGGTATAATGACTCCACTTTTGCCCTTTGCTGACTTAGCAGGGCGCGGCGAACTCTATCCCTGAATTGCTTCATGGTTTCCCAGTTATGATTGGTCCGGCAGTAAGACAACTAAGATTGCAGCGTAAGTTAAGCCAGGAAACGCTGGCAAAGGCGGCGCGCGTCAGTAGCGGTTACCTGTCCAAGTTGGAGAGGGGCGTGTACAAAGCGCCTTCGGGCGAGGTGCTGGGCAGGATCGCGGGGGCGCTTTCGGTTACGCCTGCCGAGCTTTACAAGGCCGCCGGTATGGAAGACTTCCTTGTTGAGCACGATCCGGCCCTCACCCCGTTCCTCGCTGACTTCGCACCGAAACTGGACCATCTGCCAAAGCGCGACCACGACATCATCGTGGGGGTGCTGAGGCGGGTATTCCAAGAAGAGCAGTTAGAAGACGGAAATCGGGAAGCAGAAGATGACCTAATTGCTACCTTGCGAGGGAAAAGATGAGTACTCTTCCGGACGAATTGCTTGATACGATGGACTTTCTCATCCACCGTTACCATCTGCATTCGCGCCTGCCGGTTGACCTAAGCCCCATTCTGGAGAAGTTCGAGATGCGCAAATATAACTTTACGCCAATGACGCTGGGCTTCGCGCTGGTCAGGCCCAAGCAAATATATATTGGAACCAACCAGAACCTGGACCCACGTGGGCAGCGAATGGCGCAGGCGCACGAGGCCGCGCACGTCATCGCCAACCAGCCGCAGGGGCTTTTCGTCTGCAAGACGAGCGATTGGTCTAAGGAGCATGACGAGCGTCAGGCGCAGCTAATGGCAGCTTATCTTCTTGTGCCCCGTAAGGTCGTTGAAGAAAACTACCGCGTGGGTATTGCTCCACAGCTTGCCGTTGCTCTCAAAGTGCCTCATAGTCTCGTTGATTTGCGTTGGTCCTTCGCCCGTGTTCATGGGGAAATCTAGGGGATTTTGAGTTTTGAGTTTTGAGTTATGCAGGGTAGGAAGGTGTTGTATAAGGTCGTGGCCTATATTACTCGCGAGAAGGATGGTCTGCGGCAGTTGCTTGTGTTCAAGCACAGGGATTATCCTGACGCGGGAGTCCAGGTCCCGGCGGGCACTATTGAGGATGGCGAGAGCGTAGAGGCGGCGCTGGTACGGGAGATTGAGGAAAAGAGCGGCTTGACTGGCCTGGAACTGATTCGGAAGGTTGGCACGTTTTACTATACCCATCCGGATACGGGCAATCTGCATGTGCGAAACGTCTTCCTTTTGAAAGCGCCTGCGGACACGCCTGATGCCTGGGAATGGATCGAAACGAGCAGTGGTGAAGTGCTTGAAAGCGAAGGATACGTCTTTCAATTCTATTGGGTCGCCCTGGACGGTGAAATCACCCTGGCTGGCGGGCAGAGAGACTATCTGGAAGGTGCTTTGGGGGAAGGACGATAGACGATAGACGATGGACGATAGGGGATGGACGATCTCACTACCATCGTCCTTTCCCTATCGTCCATCGTCTATCGTCTATCGTCCACCGCCTTCGCTACAGTAACCGCGCATACTCGCGTTCCGCCTAGCGCCCGGAGAGTAGCGGCGCATTCGGTAATGGTCGCCCCCGTTGTGCAAACATCGTCTACGAGCAGGGCGAATGCCGGTATCTCCTTACCTGCCCACGCAAATGCTGAGGAAACATTCTCGCCGCGCGCCTCCACGCTAAGCCCCACCTGAGAGCGGGTGTTCTTTACCCTGTGTAGCCCTTTCTCTAAGCGCCAACCCGTCATGCGTGACAGTTCTCGTGCCAGCAATTCGGACTGGTTGTAGCCGCGCGCTCGGAGCCTGGCGCTGTGCAAGGGCACAGGTAAAAGTGTTGGTTCCACCTCGGCAACGTCCGCAAATCGTTCCGATTGTGCCAGGGCGTCTGATAGTAATTGAGCCAGAGGTATCGCAAGTGGCGTGTCGCTATTGTACTTAAAGTTGTGGATAGCCGAGCGCAGAGGCCCCTCAAAGACACCCGCGCAGACGAGCATGTTCAGTTGGTTGAGTTGCAAAGCGTCTGGATCAGGAGGCTGAATAGAAGCTTTACACACAGAGCAGAACGTGGTGCCGCGTTCGTCGCAGCCTCCACACCTGGGCGGGTATACGAGGTCTAGCAATAGTCCCCAGGCTTTGCGTATTGTTGGGCGTCGCGTGTCGGTCAGCATGATTCCCTTTAATGTGCAGAGTTATAAGAAGTTATTATAGGCAAGGCGACAATAGGCGTCAAGAGAGTAACTAGCTCCTTGACAGCGTGGCTACCATTCGGGTAATATCACCCGGTGTGCCTGAACGTGCCGAAAAATAACTAGACATAATGAGGCATTACGGGCAATATTAATCTCTTGCAAGGAGGAAGATACAACATGAAAGAGGATAACAGCCGAGGCTGGCGCTGCCGGATTGTTTGCGTGGCGCTGCTGTCCGTAGGAATCGCCTGTGTGTCCGCGTTAGCCCAAACGGGGCCAGCAAAAGCGGAAAGCGCGCAAGGCGTCGAACAATACAGGGCATGGATGGTTAGCGCCAGACAGATGTACCCGTACCCACAAAGCCTGGATAAGATGTACCGCGTTATGATGTGCGAGTCGGGGGGCAACCCTCGCGCATCGGGTGCGGGAGGCGCTCACCTGGGCCTTTTCCAGTACGCGCCAGGAACCTGGCGAGGTAGCTGGAACCCCTACCGCTATTCCAGCATCTGGGACGCCAAAGCCCAGATATACGCAACTGCAAAGGCCTGGAGCATAGGGATGCAGGGCCAGTGGAGTTGTTATTATCGGAGATAGGGTGAGGGAGTAGGGTGAGGGAGTAGGGTGAGGGAGTAGGGTGAGGGAGTAGGGTGAGGGAGTAGGGTGAGGGAGTAGGGTGAGGGAGTAGTTCTTATTCCTACTCCCTCACCCTACTCCCTCACCCTACTCCTTCTTTGATGTGACTTGCCAGACGTAGATCACACGTTGAATGGCAGTGATCTGGGTGCCTATTGCCAGTATCCATAGCACGGGCAGCAGGAGCACGGTCTGGAAAAGCAGACCTATAGCGAGCAGGATAATACGTTCCGGGCGCGCCATTATGCCGACTTCGTTGTGTATGTGCAGCGACCCGGCCCTGGCCCGCGTGTAGCTGATCATCATTGAGCCTACCAGGATCACGTAGATAAGCACGATCTCGGTGACTGATTGCGTCGTCTGGTGCAGGTTATAGTAGTAGAGCAGCAGGCCCAGCAAGATGATAGCTTCTGAATAGCGGTCCACTACCGAATCGAGGAAAGCGCCGAACGTGCTCATGCGATTCGTGATCTTGGCGAGTGCGCCGTCCAGCATATCGAACAGTCCCGCGAAGATAATCATCATGCCGCCCGCGACTTTATGGTCGGTGACCAACAGCACAGCTACTATGCCGTTCAATATCAACCCGAACAGGGTCAGCATATTGGGCGTTATCGGGGTTTTTACGAAAATCTGCGCAGCCCGGCGCGCAACGTTGCGCGCCCAACCTTGCAGCCATTGGGTTATCAAGCCTTACCTCCAACAAAGGAAGCGTGAAAGATGCTTCTCACAAGGGGCTATTATAACATGGCTGATAGTGGATAGCTATCAGCTATCAGCCGTCAGCCGTCAGCTATCAGCCGAGGGGCTTCCTCTCCGAGAGCGATTCTTAATTTTTCATTCAGAAAGACTCCGAAAAGGGTCTTTCTGAATGAAAAGAGCATATGCTTTCCTCATAAGTGACAGCCCTGGGATAATGTTTTAGAACTGACGGCTAATAGCTGATAGCTGATAGCTGATAGCTGATAGCTGACGGCTCACTTAAGATCTCACCTTACGCAGGTGCTAGAAGAAAAGGACCAACTGACCCGTGTCATTCTGAGCCGCAGCGAAGAATCACCCACCTTAGCAGCCTGTCTGGTATCAGTACCGCTATCTCTGACGCTTACGACCTCGTAGTGATTCTTCGCTGCGGCTCAGAATGA
>JBBQIC010000341.1:0-4464 GCA_038324555.1 Chloroflexia bacterium | reverse complement strand
CCCAATCGCCACCGCGAGACCCGCCAGGCTCATGATGTTCAGTGAGACATTGAATACGTTGAGCATGATGAGCGCGATGAGGAGAGATAGAGGTATGGAAAGCGCCGTGACGAACGTGGACTTGATGCTGCGCAGGAAAAGTAGAATCACCAGGATAGCCAGCACAGCGCCCGACAACCCCTCGCGGATCAGGCCATTGAGTGAGTCTTTGATCCAGGTCGAAGAGTCGAAGAGCACCACCGTCTCGGTACTGGGCACGTCTTTCTTCAATTCGTCAACGCGCTTGTTAACCGCGTCCGCCACCTGCACGGTATTGGCGTTCTGGCTCTTGTATATGATGAGGCTGAGGCTCGGTTTGCCGTTGCTGCGACTGACGCTGTCCGTGTTGGCATTCGCAAGTTCGACCGATGCTACGTCGCTCAACTTGACGGCAGGGGCAGGTGAGGGGGGTTTTGAGTTTTGACCCTTCACTTCGTTCGAGGGCATGGTTTTGGGTTTTGAGTTATTTTCGCTACCCGATGCTTGGCCGCCACCTTGCGGAGCACCCTGTGGGCCAGCCTGCGGATTGCCGGAAGGAGGGCCGCCAGCGTTAGAACTGCCGAAAGGAGGGCCGCTTGCCGCGCCAGCACTCGATGGTGGGCCGCCTGCGGGAGCGCCGTCGCCCGATGAGGCGCCAGAAGTTGCGGACTTGATTACCAGGTTGCGCAGGTCGTCAACGGAGGCGAACTGGTTGGTCACACGCACGGGTATCGCCTGTCCGCCGGAGACGATCTGGCCTGTAGGGAAAGATATGTTGTTAGCTTGCAACAGGCCCGTAACAGAGGAGGCGGTAACGCCCTTCTCGCTCAGTTTCTTGTCGTCTAAGATGATTACAACCTTCTTTGTACCGCCACCAGCCAGGAGGACCGAGTTCACGCCTTGAATGGCTTTCAGTTCGGGCACCAACTTGTTCTCGAGTTTGCTGCGGAGGTCAACAAGCGCATCGGCGGTCTTGTTGTCGGTGTTGACCGTGTAGACGATGACCGGGATGTCCTGGAAGTTGGAACGGCTGATGTTGGGCCGTTGCACCTGAGTGGGCAGGGTCAGGCGGTTTATGGAGTCCTGTAGCGATTGCTGCGTCTTCTCCATGTTGGTGCCGAACGCATACTCGGCGGTGACGAACGACACGCTGTCGTTGGAGTACGAAGTCAGGGTCTTCATGTTGGCGGTGCCCGCGATTATCTTCTCGATAGGCTCCGTCACGTCGCGGCGCACATCGTCGGGGGCCGCGCCCGGATATACTGTTACCAGGCTCACCACAGGGAATTCTATGTCCGGCAAAAGCTCGCTCTTGAGCTGTGTAGCCGCAGTCACGCCACCAAACAGGACGAGAGCCATTAGCATAATGATAATAGGCGCTTTGCGAAGCGAAAAACGTGTAAGAACGTGCATCCAGGTGTGCCTCCTAAACCTCAAAAAATACTTCAGTATTTATATAGCCTCTTGATTGTACGTCATTTCACAAACTTTAGTTTCAGAACATGGGGTCCAATTGCAAAGAAGCCAATGTAGGCTGTGAAAGACCGGAAGTAGAGCCTTTTCATCGCACGGACCCTTTTAGCCTATGCTAAAACTAACCGCAACTATTGTACACGACATTTGTATGCTATGCTATGGGACATAGGGAGTATAACCAGGGCTTATGCGTGCTAATAGGAGGGGAGGCAAGAAGGACGCGGAGCAGGTAAGCATGGTCCCAAGCGCACTTGAGACGCTTGCCCTTGATCCCCACCTTACCTGCCTTCTCGGCTCTGAGCAGGTTGAGAGCAATGTGACGTAGTACGGGGAAGTTCTGTGCGGAGTGGCCAGTACGTGTCCGGTGGTGATCCTCACGGAAGGCTACGTCCAGCACCCAGTGCAGGCTGTTCTCGACGCTCCAATGCCCCCTGGCTGCCTGCGCAAACTCCCTCACACTGCTTACACTACATAGGTAATAGCGTTTCTCCACACTGACCACACCATTTACTTCCCGTTGTGAAAGCACCATGCCTATGCCCTTCAAGTTGGACCAGCTTTCAGCCCCCTCCAAGTACCGCAGGTACAGGGGGTCATCCACCAAGAAGTAGCGTCGGGTCTCTATGCGACGCAGCCCCTTCTCTATCGTCTCCTTCCTTTGGTGACTTATCCCTGCGAAATTGGTGTCAAGAGCCTCATTGAAGGTGGTAATCACGTCCTGGTACATGGCATCGTGATTAGCTTTGAGAGCCAACACATAATCAGCGCCCCCCTCTGTAATGGCTCTGGCAATCTCCTTCTGGCAATCTCCTTCTGGCAGCCCATCCCATCAATTGTAACAATGCACCCATCAAACTCCAACAGCTTGAGCAGGACAGGTATGGGTGTTATCTCGTTGCCCTTGTTGTCTACCTTGCTCTTGTTGTCTACCTTTACCTGTCCCAGTACCATGTGGTTGTTCCGTGCCCAGGCTGACACCATGTGGATCGGCCCCTTACCCGAAACGCTGTCACCTGAGCGTGAACCTGAGCCGCGTAGCGTTTTGCCGTCTATGGCTACCACACCTTTCAACTGATTACCTGGTGCGGAGAAGGTGCCCTGCGATGGCAGCAACTACGTATCGATGGTCAATGTGGCAGACATGGCGGCGGCTATCGTGACCGCGCTCCAGCGGGCGCCTGGCGGCTCGATCTTCAACATTGTCGATGCGCCGATGCGCCAGGGCGACTACCTTCTTGACCTTCAATGGCACCAACACGGTGTTGGGCAACAGTGTCAGCCCCGCGGTCGCTGGTATGTCGGGAATCGGACATATACTACTCACGGTCGCACTGATCCTCTTCTTCATATGCCTGCGCCCATTCCTCTTCGGCATGCAGGAACAACAGGAAACATAGACAACTCGACATCTGCTGGACGCGAACCGGCAGGCCGCGAACACAGCGTGGGTGGGTCAATGAGCAAGAGATACGCGAGGGCAGGCGCCCGCCCCGCAAGGTATACTCGATTACGCCGGAGGGAGAAGCCGAGTTCAGAAGGCTTCTTACCCTCAATCTCTCCACTTATACGCCCTCCAAGTTCCCTCAGGACCTGGGCCTCGCCTTTGCTGACGCTCTGCCGCCGGATCAGGTTACGCAACTGCTCGAACGGCGCAGGGAGATGCTCCAGGCAGAACTGGACACCGCACACCCCCTCACCCCGGCACCTTGCAGTTCCTTGTGGAGCACAGTGTAGTCCACCTCACGAGTGAGCTTGACTGGCTCGACTCGATAAGGTGATGGTCCATTTTGCACAGCATACTTCCGAGAACAACAGGTAATTAGACGGCATTAGCGCGATGAGTGGGTAGAAGCAGACAGCAAATCGCTCGAGCTAGCGTCTATATTGCATATCAGGGGGCGGCTCCTTCCGCCGAGGGTAGATCTTCGGCTATGACGACCAGGCTGTGTGGCTGCTTGATCAGCACCCGCTCCCGGCCCGCCTTTATCACGCCTTGCTGCTCCCACTCGCTCAACATGCGGCTGATTATGTAGCGGGTAGTGCCTGTCATCTCGGCCAGGTCTTGCCTGGTGAGGGCCAGCTCTATCAATATGCCTTCATCCACTTTCCGTCCCGCCTGTCCCGCCAGCCGCAGCAGAGCGCGGGCTACTCTTCGCTCCACCCGCTCAGTTGCCAGCTCGCGGTAGCGATCCTGAAACTCCTGAACATGACGGGACATGAAGCGCAGAGCGTTGATCGCCAGGTGGGGGAAGCGTTCCATGAGCGACAGCAGCGATTCGCTGTCCCAGGCGAGTAGCCTGCAATCCTCTGCCGCCTGCGCGGTTGCCGGGTAGAGCGCACCCCCACGGCAGCGATCGCGCCGATGGTCTCACCAGGGCTTGCCAAACGCAGCAGCACCTGGTGGCCTTCGGGAGTAAGCTGGGTCATCTTGATGCTGCCGGCGACCAGGATATACAGATTGGTGGCCGGGGCACCCTGACGAAACAAGTACGCGCCTGCCCTCAAGCGGCGAAGACGCCCTGCCTGGGCAACGCTTGCCAGTTCGTTCGGCGCGAGCCTGTTGAACAGGTCATTGCTCGTTAGTTGATTTATGTCTTGCAGTTCCGGGCCAGTTAGGGGCATACTAAGATTGTACAGGATATGCGGTTCAGCTGCCTGGTCATCGCAGCACCTCGTATCTTTGCAAGGCACGCAGGAAGAAGAGCGAAACGGGTGGTCGCACTCTTGCTGCCGAGGAGTCATAGCGAACGAGCGCACGCTTTAGATTTGTACAATTTTACAATCGGGGTTGTGCATGAGCTACAACACCCTCGCGCCCACGCCTGGGACTTAATAACTCACCTTACGCAGGCACTAGAAGAAGCAGGACCAACTGACCCGTGTCATTCTGAGCCGCAGCGAAGAATCACTACACGGTCGTAAGCGTTAGGGATAACGGTACCAATTCTCAGACAGGTTGGTAAGGTGAGT
>JBBQIC010000340.1:0-4465 GCA_038324555.1 Chloroflexia bacterium | reverse complement strand
GCGGGGCACCGAAATATCCTCCCCCAACTTGTTAGGGCGCAGACGTGCCAAGGCGGGCGAGACCGCGCGCCTCGCCTGCCACAGCTCCTCACCCTCGGCTGGGGTAGCCGCCTGGCGCACCTCGGAAGCGCCCCCTTCGCGCGACAGGCGCGCTATCTCCGCCAACTCTTCTTGAAGCACGCGGCTGTCGTTGCCGTCCTGGTCTATCAGCAATATCGTCTCCGCGTCCTGCGGCAGGCCGAACGGCTTATAAGCCTCCACCGAACGTATGCAGGCGTTGTCCATCATCTCCAGGGCCAGTGGCAGGATGCCCGCTCGAAGAATCCGGTTGACCGTCTCGGCGGCGTCGTCCAGGCGGTTGAAGACGACCATGACAGTGCCTTTATAGCGCGGTTTGGGTATCAGGCGCAAGGTTGCTTCGGTGATGACGCCCAGCGTACCCTCTGAGCCGACGAAAAGCTGCGTCAAGTTATAGCCGGTCTGCACCTTTATCATCTTGCCGCCTGTGCGTATTATCCGCCCGTCGGCGAGCACGACCTGTAGACCAAGCACGTAGTCTTTGGTGGTGCCGTACTTCAAACAGCGCGGCCCGCCCGCAGTCGTCGCCACGTTGCCGCCGATGGTGCATTGACGCAGGGATTGCGGGTCGGGCGGGTAGAATAGCCCGATTTTCTCGACTTCGGCTTGCAATTGCGCGTTGATTATCCCCGGCTGCACCACAGCCACCATATTCGGGCCGTCCAATTCCAGTATGCGGTTCATCATGGTAGTATTGACGACCACGCCGCCTTCGACGGGCACCGAGCCACCCGCCAGCCCAGTCCCGCCGCCGCGTGGCACTACAGGCACACCCATCTTGCGAGCGACCTTGACAACAGCCGCCACCTCTTCAGCGGTAACAGGCGACACCACCGCATCGGGCCTATGCAAAGCCCATGTCCCGTCATACCCAAAGACAGCCAGGTCTTCTGGCGTGTCATGCACGCGCTGTTGGGGCAGCACCCCACGCAGCGCCTGGATTAGTGGAGTATCGAGTCTGGACTTACTGGTAGTCGCCATAATAATCCTAGATAAAATATACAAAACAAATCACGTAGTGATTTGTTTTGTATATTTTATCCTATTCAGTCCACTCCTGGGTGGAGTCTAGCAGCTTCCAGCCGTGGGGGGCCGAGGGGTCGCGTTTGAAGCGGAAGCGATCACCCTGGGCGTCGCCTCCTTTGCGATAGATGCTGCCCCTGACTATGGCTACGTCCTTGTCGGACGGATCGCCCGCCAAAGCGCCCAGCGTTATGAAAGCGCCGTTGTTCTTCACCGCGCCTCCCTCATCCAGAGGGCCGATTGCAGCCTGGAACTCCGACACCTGGTACTTCGGGCCAGTGTCTGCCTTCTCCAGCGCAGAGAGAAGTCCTTTGGGTATGGGCTGATTCTCGTCGGGTTCGTCCAGCCTCTCCCCCTGGCCCAGGTACGGGCTGAGATAGATATAAGCGGGTATTTTCTCACCCAACAGCGCATCAATCATGCCCAGGTAAATATTCACACGATCATCGTCGTCAAGGCCCTTGGGCGCGGGTGCAACGCTGACCGTTGGCTGGGCCGGGACCTGGGTGAGCATCTGGCTCAACTCGGCGCTCTGGGTAGCGTTAGCGTCTGGGGTAGAAGTAGCCTGCCCGCCGGGCGCGCCAATATCGCACGCGGCGAGCATGAGGACAGAACCCACTGCCGCTATCATAAATACAAACCACGACCCAGGCCGTCTGCTACGCCCAACAGACATACTGCACGCTTGCTCCAATCTAATGAGAGTGCGACCATGAGGGCCGCAGCTTTATTGTACACAATCTGGGGGTGGGAGAACAGGTAAGACAATTCACTACTGAGGGTGCTGCCGGAGTAGAGAGGGAGAGATAGATAAAGCGTCTATTTTCTGCACCCTTCACCACTCAGAAACCCAGTCAAGTGCTTTAATCACGCTACGCCTGATACGTTCTTGTTCAGCCACAGGATAATACTTCAAACTGTTCTCGATAAAGTCACATAAAGGGTCAACAGGCGTGTTTATGGGTAACAACATTAGGTCCCATCCCCAATCCTCATCAGTAGTCCATTCAGCTATCTGTTCGTAAGACATGATGGAAGGGTCTGGATAATCGCCAACCATATCATTCGATTCATTATATTCTACGAGTTTGATCGCGAACCAAGCGCGTAATGTTTGAAGTGCGGCTTCATAGCTAGGTCGCACCCATGCAAGTTGGCATCCTAAGTCATTCGATAGGACCAAGGCGTGTGGGCTATTGCTTTCAATCAGATTCATGTCGCTGTTCATAGTTTCTGCCACCGCGCTACTCCAAGTTGTCGGATTAATTCCATGTTACGAAGCATCTGCAATTGCTGGCGGATTTTGGCTCTGATATTTCTGTTTTCTGGATAGCGTTCCTGAAACATCTGCTCAAAGGCATAGACTTGCTCATTGGTAAACTCCCCAGATGGCAAGACATCGTAGACCAGTTCAAGCCAACCACCTGCAATATCCCGCCGGGTAGGTTTAGGGCGCGGCAAAGATTCAAATTTTTCTTTGAACTCGGCTAGGTGCTTACGTAGAGAGTCATCACGTTCTACTTTACGGCTGGCTTCTTTTTCTCTCTGGAATACTGCCAAGTAACTTAGCAAAGTCTCTTCATCCGGCACCCTTGCCTTGGAACGGAACTTAAGTACATTATAGGCATCATAGGAGTTCGATATAGCTTCTTCATATATCGTGCCATTCATCACCACATTGACCTCAAAGTTCTGTTGAAGTCCGCCTCTAGTCAGGTTCGATGAGCCGATGATGGACGTTACATTATTCTCAGCCCGTAAGAGGTACAATTTGGGATGAAATATGACCCTATTGCCTAGTGGGGCGTAGCAATACAAGCCAACATTGGTGTTCTTGTGGGACAACTCGTAGAGATGCAGCACCGCTTCCGGCTCCGTGGCTTTCCCATCAAGGCCAACGAAAAACTCAACGTAAGCCCCTATCCGCAGAGCTGCTTGGATTGCAGGCCCAATCATAGTTAAGCCTCCACTCGACACAAAGGCAACAGCTATTTTCACCTCATCAGACCTTCCAATTGTTTCTGACAAGACAGAGGCTATGCCATTGGATGTGTTATCCACGATTCGGACGTGCATTTTGTATTCTCCTAATCCCGAAGAACTCGATCGGGATCATATCACCTTTCTCCCCAAAATACAAGGCCAATTTTGAGCAAAATAGAAGCAACCTAGAAGCAGAACCGTGTATAATAGACTTTTAGAAGGCCAACAAACCCATCCCCCCACAAAGGAGTGACGACACATGGTTGAAACAGTATCCAGGCCAACCACCAATCCTAACGCCGACAACAAAGCACGCGTGCAGTACCGCAACGGCGCGGGCCGCAAGGCGCGCACAGGGCAACTCACGCCGGAGCAGCAGACCGTCGCCAACGAGCGGCAACGCTGGGAACAAAAGACAGTCGCAGGCTCGCTCACGAAGCTCCCTGAGCGCGTGCCGCCCGACCAGTTCACCACCATATCGGGCGAGTCTATAGAGCGCATTTACACCCCCGCTGACCTGCCCGACTTTGACTATAGTAGAGACCTCGGTTTCCCAGGCGAATATCCGTTCACGCGGGGCGTCCACCCGACCATGTACCGCTCGCGCTCCTGGACGATGCGCATGTTCGCGGGTTTCGGCTCGGCTGAGGAGACCAACCGCCGCTTCAAGTACCTCCTCGATCACGGCGAGACCGGCCTTTCTACTGCTTTCGACTTCCCCACCCTGTACGGCATAGACGCCGACGACCCCCTTGCTTATGGCGAGTTCGGCAAGGTGGGCGTGGGTGTATCGTCGCTGGCGGACATGGAGACACTGTTCGCCGACATTCCGATTGACCAGGTTACCACCTCCATGACCATCAACGGCCCCGCCGCCGTCGTGTGGGCGTTTTATATCGCCGCCGCCGAAAACAGAGGTATACCGCGTAGCGCGCTGGGAGGCACCACCCAGAACGACATCTTGAAGGAATACATCGCCCAGAACACCTTCATCTACCCGCCGGAGCCTTCGATGCGTCTGGTGGTGGATACGATTGAATTTGCGTCTAAAGAGATGCCCAAGTGGAACCCTGTGTCTATATCAGGCTACCACATACGCGAGGCGGGGTCCACAGCCGCGCAAGAGCTTGCTTTCACTCTGGCCGACGGGCTAACCTATGTGCAGTGGTGCGTGGACAGGGGCCTGAACGTGGACGACTTCGCGCCTCGCCTTTCCTTCTTCTTCAACGCCCACAACGATTTCTTCGAGGAGATAGCCAAGTACAGGGCAGCGCGGCGCATTTGGGCGCGAGAGCTAAAGGAGCGCTTCGGCGCGAAGAACCCGCGCTCGTTGTGGCTGCGCTTCCACACGCAAACGGCGGGGTGCTCACTAACCGCGCAG
>JBBQIC010000339.1:0-4472 GCA_038324555.1 Chloroflexia bacterium | reverse complement strand
TGGCTAAACTGGCATCTCTAACTCGAACCGCTTCCAAATGGCTTGCACCGGAAGGCTTTGGCACGCTTTCCGGTAATGTGCTTCTATATGCACCTAGTGCGATTCGTGCCGCCACGTCCATATTTCTCGTCATAGGAGTAGGCCCATGAACACGACGTGGGCAAAAATAGGACATAGGGCAGTTCAGTTCGCCTCGTGCCGATGCTTGGTTGCTCTCACGTCCAAGAAATCTTCTCCACTGCTTGTTGCAGGTCCGATTTAGTAGCCGTGATGTAGATCATCGTCGTGTCGAGCGAGTCGTGTCCCATTATCTGCGCCAAACGATGCAGCGGCACCACCTGCGCCATGCGGTACCCAAAACGATGTCTCAAATCATGCGGCCTAAGTTCTGGCACATTGGCCGTCCGCGCATACTTCTTCACCACATAGCCCAACGCTCGTTCCGTCAGAGCCTGCCCAGTCTTCTCCGAGGGAAACAGATAGCTCCTCTCCTCCGGCAGCACCACCAGGTATTCCTCAAGTGCATTTCGCGCCGTTGTGTTTAGCGGTACCTCCCGATATTTGTTGCCCTTGCCATGTACCTGCACACTACCGCTCCGTTTGTTCAACGTGAGGTGTTCACGCTTCAACTGACAAACCTCGCCCACTCGTAACCCGGTGTGCAGCATCAACACGATTAGCGTCCGATCCCTCAGCGATCCGTTAGCGGTTACGGCTTTCACCAGAGCGTCTTCATCGTTATCTGTCAGATGGTGCGCACCGGACACCCCCTGACCGACCATCTTTACCCCGCGTGTGGGATCGCGGCCTATTTGGCCCGAGTGCATGGCCCAGGAGCAATACCGTTTGATACTTATCAGCGCACGATTGACCGATGCTGGCTTTAGCTTACATGTTTGTTGCAGATAATCGCGATACCGGGTAACCGTAGGGGTCGTGATCTGCTGTGGGCCAAAGCCGAAGGAGCTCGTCAGTTCCTGCCCAGCCGCTGTGGTGTTTTCATACCAGGCGGCGAACTGGCGCAGGTCGCTCAGATAATTGCGGAGCGTCACCGGGCGTATATCTTCGCGCTCCTGCAGGGCCGATGCATACTCCTCCAAAGCTTGCTGGCCGACTGGCGAAAGTTGAGGCTGGGCTGGTCGTTTTGTCATTGGAAGGTCTCTGCGGATCCGATGTTAGCAGATAGAGTATTAGCAGACATGAGAAACGGGGTTTGTTGTCTCTATTAGCAGATATTAAGACTGTCTGGACAACCAGCCTAGCATCTGCTAATGTATATTAGCGGATTTCTCTCTATTGCTATCTGATGTTTCCCTATTCCCTTATCAGCCCATTATAGCACTTTCCTTTAGGAGGACCTTCGCCTGTGACTGCCATTGAGCGCACTGCTTATCCACGCCTGAAACGGAATCCCACCGATCGTGAACTAACCACCATCTATACGCCCACCGAGGTCGAACTGGCCTGGGTGACAACCACAGCCCGCGATGTCTCTCATCGGCTCCATCTGCTCCTGTGGCTCAAGTGCTTCCAATGCCTTGGTTACTTCCCTGGCTTCGGCGAAATCCCTAGCCCCATTAGCGACCACCTACGTACCTGGCTGGATCTTGATCAAGCTGTGCCCTTTGGCTACGAACAAGATAGGATGCTTTATCGCCATCAACAGGCCGTGCGCGAATACCTCCAGGTGCAGGTCTTTGACAACACCGCACGCCTTGCAGCGAGCGCCACGATTCGTACTGCCAGCCACGTTATGGACAATCCTGCCGACCTGATCAATGTGGCAATCGAAGAACTTGTCCGCTTGCGCTATGAACTACCCGCCTTCAGCACCCTGGATCGCCTGGTGGAGAATGTCCGCACCGAAGTCAATCAGGCGCTTTTTGCTCGCCTTGTTGCTCGCCTCACCCTGGATGATACCACCCGGCTGCAGACCCTGCTCGACACCAAACTCGCCACGCGCCGGACCAACTTCCAGACGATCAAGGACCCGCCCGAAAGTGCCACGCTGGGTCACCTGCGCGCCTTGGAACTGAAACTAGCCTGGCTGCTCACCCTGAGCGATACAGACCGCCTGCTCAACGACGTGCCTGCCGCAAAGCTCAAGCACTTTGCGGCAGAAGCCTACGCCCTAGACGCGGGTGCAATGAACGATATCAACCCGCCCAAACGCTATACGCTGCTGCTCTGTCTGATCCACCAAGCGTGTGTAAGCACCCGTGACGACGTGGTGACCATGTTCGTCAAGCGTATGAGCAGCATCCAGCAGGCCGGTCAGGACGAACTGGTGCGCTTACGGGAGTCGCACCTGGAAATCACGCTCAAGGTGGCCGAGACGCTCTCCTTGGTGCTTGACACTTTTGATGAATTGCCTAACGGCCCAGACGACTCTGACGATCCTGATCAGACTACTAACGACAAGACAACCACAGCCACCAATGTCACAGATGCCCAGCGCGTGCAGCAGTTGCGTGACCTGATTGCGGCCCGTGGGGGCACCACCGCCTTACGTGAGGATTGCGCGACTGTCACCTCCTACAACGGGCATAATTACCTGCCCCTGCTTTGGCGCTTCTACCACAGCCACCGCGCCGTGCTCTTCCGGATGGTGCGTAGCTTGACAATTAGCTCCACCACCCAGGACCAATCCCTTTGCCAGGCCTTAGAATTTGTGCTCGCCAACCAAAAGAAGCGTAGCGAGTGGCTGCCAGCGGGGATAGACCTGACCTTCGCTAGCGAGGGCTGGCAGAGGCTGATCATTGATCGCCGCCGCCGCAAACCCAAGCTGGCCCGCCGGTCGCTAGAGGTCTGTGTGTTCCTCACCCTTGCCCAGGATCTCAAGACCGGCGATGCCTGCGTCGCCGGGTCGGAACAATATGCCGATTACCGCTCCCATCTGTTGCCCTGGGCGGAATGTGAGCCGCTAGTCGCTGAGTACTGTCGTGAACTCGGCTTCTCCGTTACACCCGCTGGCTTCGTCGCCGGGCTAAAGGATTGGCTGGTTACTACAGCCGAGACGGTGGACCAAGCTTTCCCCGATAATAAGCAGGTGACAATCAACGCGAAAGGCGAAGCAGTCATTAAGCGACCCAAGAGCAAACCGCGCTCCCCCACCCTGGGACCACTGATCCTGGCCCTGAAGGACTTGATACCTGAGCGTAACTTGCTAGACATTATGCACAACGTCGAATATTGGACGAACTGGAGCCGCCATTTTGGCCCGTTGTCGGGTGCCAACTCGAAGCTGGATCACGAACGGTATGTGCTGACCGCGTTCACCTATGGCTGTAACCTCGGTCCGACCCAGATGGCTCGGCACCTGCGGGGTCGGACCACGGCGCATCAACTCTCAGTAGCTAATCACCGCCATGTGACCGCCGACCGGCTGGACCGAGCACTGCGCGATATCATTAATCGCTATGGGGGTTGTGGGTTGCCCAGACTCTGGGGGAAGGAGAAGGTTGCCGCCGCCGATGGCACTCAATTCGCTCTGTATGCTGAAACGCTCCAGTCTGAGTACCACATTCGCTATGGGGACTACGGTGGCATCGCGTACCATCACCTGTCAGATATGTACATTGCCCTGTTCAGCCACTTCATAGTATGCGGCGTGTGGGAGGCGGTGTATATCTTGGATATCATCAAGAAGAACACGTCTGACATCCAGCCGGATACGATTCATGCTGATACGCAGGGACAAAACCTGCCCGTCTTCGGAATGGCGTACCTATTGGGGATCAAGCTAATGCCCCGTATTCGTAACTGGAAGGACTTGATCTTCTACCGGCCGAGCAAGGACACTCGCTATCAGCATATCGACTCCCTGTTCAGCGACACCATTGACTGGGCACTTATCGAGACGCACTGGCAGGATCTGCTGCAGGTGGTGTTGTCGATCAAGGCAGGTAAAGTGTTGCCTTCAACGCTGCTGAGGAAGCTGACGAACTACAGTCGCAAGAACCGGCTTTACCAGGCCTTCCGCGAACTGGGGAGGGTGGTGCGCACGGAGTTCCTGTTGCGTTGTCTAGGCGATGCGCAAGTGCGTGAGCAGATCACGGCGACGACCAACAAATTGGAAGCATACAATGGCTTCTCCAAATGGCTCTGTTTTGGCGGTGACGGTGTCTTGCCTGATAAGCACTCGCAGGATCAGGAGAAACGCATTAAATACACTGATCTGGTCGCCAACGCCGTGATTCTACAGAACACGGTGGATCTGACATATGCGGTGCGTGAATTGGTAGAGGAGGGGTACGAGGTGAAGGCGGAAGACATGGCACTGCTCAGTCCCTATTGGACGAGCCACATCAAACGGTTCGGCGACTATATACTGGATTGGGACGAGGCTCCACCAGCTCTAGAAGATGACCTGCAACTTCCCATCTAGCGGCAGGTTAGATCTTGGACCAACGAATACTGCTAATATCGTAATCTCGTATGTCCTATTTTTGCCCACGTCGTGTTCATAGGCC
>JBBQIC010000338.1:0-4491 GCA_038324555.1 Chloroflexia bacterium | reverse complement strand
AAAGCCTTTGTGGGCAGGGCGTCGTTCCTGTTCGCGCCTCTTATCGTGCGCCACGCCGAAGCTATGATTGGCACGAAGGCCTCGGACATAGTGCCCGCCCTCGCTGCTTCGCGCCTGGGCGATTGCGCCCTGCTGGTCATACACGGCGCTGACGACGACCTCGTGTCTTCCGTATCGGCTGATCAGATTTACGAAGCGGCTTCCGACCCCAAGGAGCTATGGGTAGTGCCCAACTGCCGCCACGCCGAAGCCCCGAACGTCGCCGCCGATGAGTACAAACGCCGCGTGAACGACTTCTTTACTCGTTGGCTTGACGTTGTTCCGGCCAGCAATCCCCATCCCTGAGCAGCTTTTCAAGGTAAAGAGTAACGCCCCAGAAGCCTTTGAGGTCTTCGTACTCCTTCATAGCTTTTTTGTCGCCCGGTTTCGTGCGCTTTACCGCTCGGATCAGCAGATTACGGTCGGTGTGCTCCGATGACACGAATTCGATAACGTCGGCCTTGTAGCCCATAATCCGCAGAATATGCGCCCGAAATGCATCCGTGAGGATGTCCGACATGCGCTGCTTCAGTATGCCGTGCTGCAAGACGGGTTGGAACGTTGGAACGTTGGAACGTTGGAACGTTATTTGTTCGTTCAGGTCGTGGTGGCAGCAAGGCACGCACAGTACCAGGCGCGACCCGTTTAGAATGCCTTGCGCGATTGCCTCGTCCGTGGCGGTATCGCAGGCGTGCAGAGCCAACACGATGTCGGGCTGCGCTTCGGGCTTGTAGGTGATGATGGCCGACTTTTCAAAGCATATGCGCTCGAAGCCCAACTGCTCGCCGTGCGCGTTGCTCTTCTCGACAAGTTCCTCTTTCACGTCTATCCCAACAAGACTGGCCGGAATCTTTCTCACGTCGTTCAAATAATGGTAGACCGCGAAACTGAGATAAGAAGAGCCGGAGCCGCAGTCGAGGATATTTACAGGCGTTTTGTCGAACTTATCCAGTTCATCCGTGTGCTCTAATAACTTCAAAAACTCGTTTATCTGGGAGAACTTGCCCTGCATACTGGCGATTACCCTGCCGTCCTTGCCCATAATGCCAAGCTCTTGCAGGAAAGTATCGGGTTTGCCAGCAGGCAACGCCAAATCCTTATGCTGATCATGTGAGAGGTCCGGCGTCCGGTTAGCATCGTCCACCTTTTCTCGCCGCACAGTGGCCTTCCCGCCCTTGCCAATCTGCACGCGCAGATTCTCACCCGTAGCCTCCAGGAATATCGAACCAAACGGCATCGCCAAAGCCTCGTCTAATTTCGCTTGGGCTTCGTCGCCGTGATAATTCTTTGTAATGTCCCGTGTGTCATCGAAATATGAGAATTGCAAGTGTCTCGCACCCTTGATAAGCACGGGACGCGCCACAACTTTGCGCCAGGGATTGCCCTCTCCTCTGGTATTGCCCTTGAATGTCAGCCGCACAAACGACCCCTCATCGAGCGCCGCGTTCTTCAAAATGGTCCTGTAATCCTCGGCCATTCTTACTCCCTGCGATAAATAACTGTTCCTCTTGACAACGAAGGGCGGCACAAGCCGCCCCGTATATTCGCACAATTATATCTCACCTTACGCAATGGGGTAGGAGGGTTGTTGCAAAGGCGAAAGCAAAACTATGAGGGCAACAAACCAACCAACCCGTGTCATTCTGAGCCGCAGCGAAGAATCACTCACCCTACCAATTCATTTGGGAGGCAGTACCGCTATCCCACACGATTACGACCGCGTAGTGATTCTACGCTGCGGCTCAGAATGACACGGGTTGGTTGGTCCTGCCTCTTCTAGTGTCTGCGTAAGGTGAGTTATATTATACCTGACTTCCACCTGATGGTAGAAAAATCTCGTTTCAAAGAACAAAACGGCCCCGAAGGGGCCGTTTTGTTCTTTGAAACATGGACCCTACTCGAATGTAATCCAGTAGGCGCACAGAGCTTCGTCCAAACCTCGGCAGGTAACTTCTTCTATGGCAAGCGCACGGCCCGTAGCCCATTCGATCCCCTGCGCCATGAAGCCCACTGTCACGTTGCACCGCGCATTGGTCAACCGACCATAGCAGTAGGGGCAAGTCTCCAGGGCGAACAGGTAGCCATCTTCGTGCTCCTCGAAGGAGGCTTCGACACCCATGCGAGCGTGAGCGTCGGCCAATTCCTCCAGGATGGTGCGCAGCTTCCTTTCGGGCGACATCAGCTTGAACTGCACGCCCTTCATCGCGGCCATCTTACCTTTGTTCGCCAACTCCTGCCGGAACATCTCCCGCCCCACCTTAAGCTCCATGGCGACTACTGCGTGGTCGTAAAACTCCTCCATAGCTTCAGATAGTGCGCTGAAACTGGTGAAGTTGGCGGCGGGCGTCTCTTCGGCAGGTGGTACAGCCTCAGCGTATTCTTCCAGGTGCGCCATCGTCATCATCGCCGTAGCCCCAGGTTCCCCCGTGACCTTCTTTATGGCACTTATGAGATTGTGCAAGGCTATGTGGGTGACAAAGCGCGGCGACAGGTCGTCCCCACCGGCAAGCACATCTTCGGTATAGGAGCGGTTGGCAGAGCGCGAGTTGGTGATGCGCTCCAACGTCTCCGGTGATACAGGCGTGGTGGGCGCATTGCTGCGGGCGGCGCGCGAGTTATGTACTCTAAGCGAAGTCGAGGTCCAGCTTGATACGCGGTTCGATGTCTCGCCTGTGGCTGTCTGCGCGCTCGTCGTGGTCGAAGCCCCCTTGATGAGATTGAGCAGGGTCTTGGGCTTGGTCGTCTGCCAGTAGGGTTTGACTCGCTCGGCGGCGGCGCGGGCCTCGTCTATCTCCTTTTGGCGTGCGTCAAGCCACTCCATGCCACGCAGGGCGCGCGGGTTCCTGGCGTCTACTCGCAGTGTGCGTTCCAGGCAATAGCGCACCTGCTGTGGGAAGTCCACGACCCCGCTCAACCAGAGCCAGCCTTCCGCGTTGCGCGGGTCCAGGTAGACGACGTAGGCCAGCATTTCGCGGGCCAACTCGCGCTGCCCGGTGAGGGCGGCCTGCTTGCCTTTGCTCAACAGATCGGCTATCGAAGGTAGGCTTGACGATGATGCTTGTAACATGTGTGCTCTCCGGTTCTTTGTTGCATGTTGGAAGGCTAGAAAGTTGGAAGGTTTGAAATTCTTCTTGTGTGTAAGCTTCTAACGCAATCATAGCACAGGCGCGCGCACTTGTGAGTTGGTTGTTGATAACGTGGGGATAAGAGGGACAGGAAGTGTGAAGGATGTGGAAATCGGTGATTCATGCAAGCATGACACGGCGCTCATTGGGTCAAGGATGTGGAAAAGTATGAAATATGCTTCTTGAACCACCTCATCCGGAACGAAGTGAAAAATGACAGGTCGCTAATGTTTCTTCGCCTCGTGCTTCGCAGTGACCCGAGTTGCAGGATCTTCTGCTTTCCCAATGATATTTGCCTCAAAGCTAGGAACATCTGTATCCTGTTGACCCTGGTTCACCATTTCGCGTGCACGCTTCGCCAGATCTTCGTAGCGCACTCTTATCTGCTCAAGCTCTACGTCTGACATGTCTTCCAGATCAACGAACGCCACATGTGCGCCCTTCACCGCCCGCAACAATTCATCGAGTTTCAATTGCACCGCTGTGCTGTCCCTGTTCTGGGTGTTCTGAATCAGGAACACCATGAGGAACGTGATGATTGTTGTGCCTGTGTTTATGACAAGCTGCCAGGTGTCGCTAAAGCCGAATATCGGCCCGGTCAGCGCCCAGATAATAACAATCGAAATGGCGCCAATAAACGTAAAGGGATTGCCGGTCGCCTTCGACGTCCATTTGCCAAACCTGGTGAATGCCTGCTGCATGGATCGCTCTCCCTTGGTATGAACACGGACATTATACCCATATAGTAAATGTAACGGAAAAGTATAACGAGTATAACGAAAAAGCAGACACAAGCGGTCTGCTTTTTCATAAATCAGTGAGCGTTGTCTGAATAATCCAGGGCTTCCTGCCCGAATTCGAGCCACCTATCGGCGTGTTCGGTGGGCAGTTCAACCCACTCTTTCATGGGCCTCCCACGCCCAGACGGGTCGAAAAGCCTAGCCCCAGGCAGCGCCAGGGCCTCGGCGTGCGCCAGGGCCGTCAGCTTGAATACCATAGCCTCCTTAGCAAACCCGGCGAACGCCTTCCCGTTGTTCATCAGGCATGGCATCCCGAACATCTTACCCGTAGTTGCGGGCGACGAAGCCACTATCTCAGTGGCGACGCCATCATAGATAGCGCGTGGGTCTGTGGACATCTTTGCCTCTACTCGCCAACAAGCCCGAACTCGTTGCCGTCCTGGTCCTGGAACTGCCCATAACTGCCGCCCCAGGGCGCCTTCTCCGGCACCTGCGTAAAATTCACTCCGCGCCCCTTTAGCTCCTCGTAGGTACCCGTAATGTCGTCCGTCCCGATCACCATCCCTGTGAATTTGCCGACCTTATCT
>JBBQIC010000337.1:0-4505 GCA_038324555.1 Chloroflexia bacterium | reverse complement strand
CCTTGTGTAAGAACAGGCTTTACGGTGCGCCTCATGCTTGAAATTAGTAAGCACTGCCGTATATGGAAAGCAATATCTGTGCCAGACTGAGGTGTCAGATGCTTATCCGACGATGGACGATTGCAGGCATCGTCCATCGTCAAGGGCACGCTCCACCGACTTTGACACAGCCCTACCACCTGATCACCGGCCCATTGCCGCAAAGCCTGCCTGTTGCTATAATCTGATTATGTACACGTTACCGGACAAGTACTCATCGAGCGAAAGGAATGCTCCGTGAGTACCGAAGTTGTACGCTGCCCATCATGCGGCAATGAAATCTCTTCTCTTATTGAGTTCTGCTCGGTTTGTGGTACGGCAAACCCGGATTGGACGCCGCCCAAAGACGCCGACCCGAATATTACCGAACCCGGCGAGCCGGAGCCGGGCAGTATAGAACAATATCTGCTTGAGCTTTTCGGAAGCCCGGCCACGAATGATGCGCCCGACACATCTCAAGCTCATACCCAGGAGCAAGAAGCTCCTGCGCCAATTTTGTCCTTTGAAGACATGCTAGCCGCCGAACCGTTGGCCGCCGAACCGTCTATCGCACAAGTTCAAGGCGAAGAATTAACGGTTGAAGAGCCTGTGGCAGTAGCACCTTCAGTCGAGGAACCACAGCTAGAAGACCCCCCCCTTGAAACACCGCTTATACAGACAGCCTCTGGTGAAGCGTCCGTGTTTGAGGAACCCTCAGTTGAAGAGCCTGCAATTGCAGCGCCTCAAGCCGAAGAGCCACAGGTAAAAGTACCCCCACTCCTGAGCGCCGTCGTTGAGTCGCCACAACCTGCATCTGCACCACTCCAACTAGCGCCACAGCCTGCACCGCTCCAGCTTGCTCCACCCCAACCTGCGCCTACGCCGCCTTTGCATGAACCACCACCCTTTGCGTCGCCTGTGCGCGGCTGGAAGCCAATATTGGTTGAAGGGTTTGCGCTGCCGAGCGTAGAGACAACGACCACTCAACCTGCTCCTGCTCCTGCTCCTGCGTCGGTCCCTGCGTCGGTCCCTGCTGACGAGCCATCATACCACGAAGCTCCTGACGTTGAGATGGTGTCAGAAGTAGCACAGGCATCAATGCAAGAAGAAGCGCAAGACTACTCGGTTCCCATCGTAAACGATATAATCCAGGCCGAACCGTCTCCTGGCGATGATACACAGGAAGCCGAGGTTATACCCATTGATACAGAGGTTAAAGCATCGCACTTCGACGCAAATGCCTTGGCGATGCAACCCGCAATCCCAGATGAAGCAGACGGAGATGCAGCCCCGGTCCAGACGATTGTCTCTGATTACGACCTGTCATCACTACTCGATCAGATAGAAATCACGCAACCGGAAGCGACAGAGGACGACTGGCCTGTTGCTTACGAGGTTACAGCCACAGATGCGCAGGAGGACGACTTTAGTTCGAGCACGTTCGCGGGTAACTCTACAGCAGAGGAAATCGCCGCAGAGGAAAGCGCCGACGAGCCTGAACTGGTCACGGACACAGTGCCCCTGGAAGCTGTTGACAGTAGGATGTTAGAGCAGGCCACAACCGCGCAGGCTGAGGAGGACCCCCTACCATCATGGAGTCCTAATGCGGACGACGACAGATCCCTGCCGTCCTGGCAGCCAGGCGCAGCAAAGGATACAGGTCCTTCTGTATGGTCCGCACCGCCGGAAAGGTCCCCTTCCCCTCCGCCACCGCAGGCTTGGTCTGCGAGCGAAACATCAGAAGCATCTACAGGCTACGGGACATCAGCATCTGGACAGACAAGCGGGACACCCTGGATTTACGATCCGAGCAAGCCGCGTCCTAAACCGGGCACTCCTGAGTATGAAGAGATGGTGCGGCAGGCAATGACAGCGCAGGGCCATACACCGGGTAAAACTCAAGAAACGCCTGGGCAAGCGACCTTCCCCGACCCGACGCCAGCGCAGATGTCTTCTATGCAACCATATTCACCGCCCACTTATAACGATCCGAGCAAGCCACGGCCTAAACCGGGCACGCCAGAATATGAAGAGATGGTGCGGCAGGCGATGAACCAGAGCGTGCGAGACACAGGCCCCCTAGGAAATGCCCCCGGGTACGATACCGGCCCACTACCCGAAGTGCCGCCTTCGCCCCCAACTTCCACAGCAGGCGCGTCCAAGCCAAAACCAGGCACGCTAGAATATGAAGAGATGGTGCGGCGGGCAATGGAAGAGATGAAGCGCAAACGAGAAAGCGGATACTGAGAAATGGGTACTATCTTTGCCATAATTTGGCATAAGTACCTTGACTTGTCTGTCCCCATCTGGTAATATCTGAGCAATAGGTTGGGAGTCTTATATCTCTATAAGCGCTCCCTTGTGGTGGTTTTCCTTTATATCAGGTATGGCCTAAGGAAGGCGAGGTATCGTGCGATCCCCAATACATTCTCTCTATTCCCATTCCCCATTTTGCCCTAAAGTAAACCCTAAACTTTACATAACTCCGATTATTACTATCCTTATACTGGCGTTGGCATCGCTGTTCGGCCCGTTTACACCGGTAAAGAGCGCCCAGGCAGCTTCACCTATCACACCCTACGTGTATGGTATTGCCAGTTCCAGCAACACATACGATGTCATGGTGGCCGATGGTGTCAACAAAGACAGGCGTGTAGCCCGTGTCAAAGTAGACGGCGTGGCCTTCAGCAATATCTCGACGCGCTTATCCGCAAACGCCAGCACTGCCGCCTTCCGCGTGAACGGCGATAAACTGGGCGGATCGAGCCTTTATTCGATTGATCTCAAGACGGGTAAGTATACTCAGGTAGCAGTCTCGAAAACAGGCGCAGAAAGCATCGGCGCCTATGCGTGGTCGCCCGCAGGCAACACCATGGCATTCGTTCGCGCAGCCCCCGCTCCCGATCCTGCGAACGTGGACGACGCCTTCGGGACAATCTACGTCTACTCGGTGGGCTTCAGAGCGATGGCGCTGGGTAGCTCTCATGGCAGCGACCGCCTGGTCGGTTTCTCAGGCGATGGGCTGGGCGTGTATGTGAGCCGCCTTACGCAGACGAGCGGCGAAGGAGGAGGAACGCTGCAAGACCTGGTTTATCTACCTCTTTCCGGCGCTGACGCCGATGCCCGCGTCGTTTTACATAGCCAACCCGGCCTCCAATTCTCGCAATGCGCCATTTGGACGCCTCCCGGTCTGTCGGGTAGGGCAGCTTGCCTCGCCGAAGGCAACTTTGCGCTAGCATTATCGGCTTACGTAGATTCGGATTCGCGCCCACCATCTGCAACAGGCCCTACGCAGCCAAACACACCCCCAGCCATCAGGCTATCCAAACCGAACAGCCTGGGCTTGGCGGTGGCCGATCTGAGCGGATCAGCGCCTATATTGCTGAGGCATGACGCGGAAGCCTTCTCGTTTCTGGGCTGGAAACCGGACGGCACGGGCCTCGTAATGGGCGGTACGCGCTCTGGCGCGTCCTGGGCCGTTGACATGAGTGGCAACCGCCGCGCTTTAGATACCACGCTTCGAGACGTGCGCCCGCTCACATGGTCTGTAGATACGAGCCTCGTGGTGTTGGGCGATATGCCGACCACGCGCCTCGTTACGCTGAACTATAACTCTGGGAACGTAGCGGCAACTCGCTACGTCGGGGGGACGCCTAAAGCGGGCGCTCCCGTCGTCAAGTTGGCGGTCCCGTATATTCACCAGGTGAAAGATACCGCCGAGAATGGCAACGGCACATGGGCCTGTGGCCCCACCTCTGTCGCCATGTCGCTCGCCTACTTCGGCAAGCTGGGGCCGTGGACCGTACAAGCCGCCGGGGACCGGCTGGCCGCGCCTTCCACCACACCAGCCGTATCCGGTACCCCCTCTGCACCCATTAGTACGCCGACGGTCGCAGCGCAACCCACCAGGCCGGTTACTGGCACGGACTTCGGGCCTTACATAACCAATAAGTACACGGCGTTCGGCCACACTTACGACGCCGTTGCGCGAGACCCCAGCGGCAACCTGCTGGCGGGCTTGTATGGTACGATCTGCCCGACAGGAGAGGCTAGCTGGCAGCAGATGGCGGCAGTGCTCGGCTGGCACGGCCTCAGCAGCCAGTATGCTTCTATTTCGTGGGACGGAATAGTCGGAGCTTTGAAGAGGGGCCACCCGGTGCTCCTGGGCAACGAGCTTACCTCGGAAGGGCACATTATCCTGGTCGTAGGCTACACCGCCGATGGCAACCTGATCGTCAACGACCCCTATGGCAACCGTTTCAGCCCTGGTTATGGGACGAACGACGGCAAAGGCGTTCTCTACCCATGGAAGCTGGTCACTCCACGCCACGCCCTGGAGATAATAGGCACAGTGGTTGCTACTGCCCCCACAGGCGCCCGCCACTAGCATAGACGTAAGCGTTCAGAAATAGGGGTGGAGGAGATAGCCTTGTAGGGGCGACCCTTGTGGTCGCCCTCTGTGCATACCGCTTCGTCTTCGTCAAGAG
>JBBQIC010000336.1:0-4556 GCA_038324555.1 Chloroflexia bacterium | reverse complement strand
CAGGCGAATCACGTTCACTTCATCGGGCGTCGTAGGTGTAGGAGCAAAGAATATTATGAAAGGAAGGAGAGCCAGCGCCATTATCCCCGCAGCCATGCCCACCCTGGCGAGGAACCTGCCTGGAAAGGGCAGCCCTATGCGGCGGAGCGCGTAAAGTAAGGCCACCAGGCGCGAGCTAAGGCCCGCCACAGCCACCGCTATCGCCGCCCCAACGGCTCCAAATCTCGGTACCAATAATAGCATCAGAGGTATACTTACCAGGGCGACCAGGCGGGCAGCGATCACCGCACGGTACTCTTCGTAGACCATCAGAACGTTGAGAGCCACGCTTATTATCGCTTCACCGAACAGCCCGACCGCCAGGAGCGCTGTCGAAGCGACAACCTCCGGCAGGGTGATTTCCGTGAGCACGGCCCGCTTATCAAACTGCCAGTAGAACGATTGCAACAGGCTCCTCGAGACCATGATCAGGCCCACCCCGGCTGGCACGAGCGCCAGGATGAGAAACTTCGTAAGGGTGGCGTAAGTGGTCTTCAATCCCTCGATGCGCCCCTGGGCATACAATCGCGCAAACAGTGGAGTCTGCACGCCCGTCAGAGGCACGACAAGGGCGCGCAAGAACTGCTTCGTGAAGTTGAAGGCGAGGGAGATGATAGCTACCGCCGCCGCCTTGTCTTTCTGGTTGTTTATGAGCAGACCGAGCGCGATTACCACGAAAGGCAGGTCATATAAGTAGACTGACCAGTTTATCAGGTAATTGAGGCCCGCATAAGACACAAGCCTCTGGCGCAGGGAGCGCATTGAGGGACGCTTGACTTGCGAGGGATCGGGGTGCGGCTCATCGGGCATACGCATGAGCATACGAACGGCCAGCCAAACCGATATGACAACGGACAGGATAGTAGTAATAAGCAGCGAAGTCACCGCCCCCAGCACACCCCAACCCACCAGCACGAACACCGCTCGGAGGCTCGGATTGACCACAGCAGCCAGGATGTCCAGGCCGTTCGTGACCTTCTGCCGAAAGTGTGTGTAAAGTAACTGAATGGAAACGTCGGAGGCCGCGCCCAATACGAGCAGCGCGCTTATAGCCAGCAAGAGCAGGTCTTTATCAGCGCCGAGGTCTGACCGGGTGACATTCAGCACGAAGTTAGGGGCGCCAATCAAGATGCTCACAAGCAGCAGAAGCACCGCCGCCTTGATGATGGATATCCAGAACAGTAGGTTGACTATGCCCCTGCGCCCCATGCGCATCTCCACCTCCGGGTAGAAACGGGGGAGGGTACGTTCGATGCCCAGGTCGGCGAACAAACCCAACGTGGTCAGCAAGGCGACAGCTACATTATAGGAGTAATAGCCCGTGATATGCAGCAGACGCACGATAACTATGCTCGACGCGAATCCGATGAGCGCCTTAAGGGGGAAGAAGGCTGCGTTCCAGAACACCGCCCAACTCGCCCTCTCGATGAGCGGGCCATGTCGCTTACCCACACCTTCAGTAGCCATTATTGACGGACCGCAAGGTACGCAAAGGCGCAAAGTTCGTGAAGGTTTTTATTAAACCGCAGAGGCGCGGAGAACGCAGAGGACAAGATAACACAAGTCAGGCGTCTAATGAAAGCAAAATCCCAGGGGTAAGAGAAAGCACCAACCCTTGTCATTCTGAGCGAAGCGAAGAATCTGTTGGCAAGCGTGTGAGCTAATCGCAAGCCAGTACACCCGCGAGCAGATTCTTCGCTTCGCTCAGAATGACAAGAGAGAGTGGGTTCTCCAAAAGCAAACACTTTCATTTACTTATCGTCACGCTATCTAGCTGAATGCCGAGGGCGCGGGCGTCATAGCTGATGCCTGCGTCCTGCGGGGACCAGGTGGGAGCTTTGATGTGCAGAAGTGAAGTGTCCGTTCCCCTGCTCGTTTTCTTTACGCCAGGCGGCACAACCACTGTGTAATCTCCGAATTGCGAGCCAGGCGGGACTACTACCGTGCCGATGGGCGTATCTTCAAGCGACAACGTGACAGTCAGGGGCGTGGTCCTCACAATACGCCCGCCTGCCGTAGGCGATTCAGGGCGAAGCCTCACCGTCACCTTGCCTCCTTGGAGGGTCTTACCGCCAGGCTGTGTAGGCCATGGAACGCGCACTATCGCGTGGTCGCCCGTCCAACGCCAATCCGACGGGTCGCCCTGTGCGTGCTCTTGCTTGTAGAAACCCGCCACTAGCCACTTATAGTCCATATCGCCAACGTCAATTTTGAAAGGGAGCGCAGATTGTGAAGCCGACGATTTTGGCTCGACCGAATAGATACCCCAGGACAGCACAGCCTCGAATACGTTGCTCGGCTTCTGGTAGTATAACTGTTCAAGCTCTGGAACGTCATATTTCCACGTCCCCTGTTCTTTGAGGGAGAAGTTGGGTAAATCAAGCTTGCCACCATTCGCGCCCATCATCACCCACACCTTATAGCCCTGACTCTGCCAGCGCTTCACTACCCTCTCCAGCGCCGTGTTGCTGAGGTCAGGGTAGGAGCGCACCAGGACGAAGCTTTCGATGCCATAGATATACTGCAAAGGCGTCGCCACCACGTTAGGCTCGTCGCGGTCGTTACTGAACAGCACCACCGACTTGCCCGCCGGTTTGAATCGCGCCGCAAGCTGCGATAGCTGGGAGACCGCGCCGCGCTCCTCCACGTGGCTCACTATAAGACGGTCGGTGTACACAAAGAAAACGCCAAGCCCCAGCGCCGCCACTACGCCGAGGACCCGTAGGGGCGCAATGGAGCGAAGCGAAATCCCGTGCGCCCCTACCGCCCCTACCGCGACCCGCGCCCACAGGAACTGGCAAGACCACGCGATACCCAGTACAAGGGCAGGCAAGATAAGCGGCTCGTAGCGGCGCATAGTATAAATATAGTGCGCGCTGGTGTAGGTCTCCTCAATAAAGACGAACCCCACGACGAGCAGGCTTCCGAAGAATAAGGCCGTCGCGGCGTCGAGCCTGCTCCAAATCCAGCGCAGCAGCCCTATCACGCCTAGTGCCATGCCCGGAGGCGATAGGTACCAGCCTATCCTCAGCATGTTGTATTGGCTGCCCTCGTCCACAGGCGCGCCGATATAGCTCTCCATCGTGGTCTGGTAAAGCCGCGCCAGCGCATTGCCGTCCTTGTCGAAGCGAACGTAGCGCAGCCAGGGATCAATGCCGTAGCGGTATAGAGCGAAAACGCCTACGAGCAGCATGAGCGCGCCCGCCCACACCCACCTGTACCGCACAGTCAGGCTGGCCAGTCGCTTCCATAGCGGGCGCACTCGCGGGTACAGCCGGTCGAGCGCCAGGAGCAGTAACGAACCCAGGTACAACACAATCAAGAGAGGCTGCCACAACCGCCTGATGTTGATTATGGTGTTGTGGTAAAGGTCGAGTGTGTAGGGGTATCCGTAGATAAAGTAATACATCAGGTATAGCCCCAGCATGGCGGCCAGGGTCGAAGCGAACCACGTGTAGGGTCGCCTCCAACTCCGGCTGAGACGCCAGTAGATCAGGTAGAAGGGCAAAGGCGCGAAATAGAAGATAAAATCCGGGCGAGCCAACGCCAATTCCCCCAGCGATAGCCCGGCGACCACGCCCCACAACGAGGCCCACGCCCTACGCGCGCTCTCCGCGTGCAACACGTCGTGATTGGCCTCTTCGTCGAAGGTGGCGGGCAGGTCACGCTCCTGGGATAGCTGCACCATGCGCATGAACGCATAGAAGCCAGCGAAGGCCAACAGCCCCGTGATGACCTCGGACACAGGGTATCTAGCAAACCAGATTGTCACCGGACAGAGCGCCAACAGCGCGAGGGCGACCAGGGCAGCGCCTGGCGACAAGGCCCGCCGGGCGAAGAAATAGACGGCGATCACGGCCAGCAACGCCAGCAACGGCGTGGCGTACAGCGCGCCCCATATGCCGAAAAGCCCGTACAGCAGACCGATCCACGTCGGATAAAGAAAGTAATGTTGGGGCGCGACCACTGCGGCTTGCTTGTCGTAAACGTAAAAACCGGGCATACGCAAGCGGTCGAGAACGTAGCGGTCGCGGTTCAGGCCCTGCAATAACTCTCTGCCTTCACCTGCGTTGTCGTTTAGCTGGCGCATGAGGATGTCGTGCTGGAAAATGGAACCTGTGCGTCCTAAAGCCACGCCTCCGTTGATGTACACGCCCGAATCGAGCGCGCCACGCAGCATCTCCGCCGGACGCGAAAAGAGAGCGGCAGCTACTACCAGTATCACGAGCAGAGCGATACGCTGCTGGCTCGCCTGCCGCCTATCAGTGGCGCGTTGCGGGTAAGAGCCGTGTACTTTGAGCAGATTGAACAAACCGCCTAGACGGGTACGATCCGAACTCGGCCCGAATTCGCGGAACGAAGAACCCCAGGAATCCGCCCCCACGCCATAGGTCCCTACACGGCCCAGTACAGCAGACACAGCCAGTGTGACAAGCAGCACTGTCCACCAACTAAACCAGCCAACCTCGGCGAGTACGAAACCTACGCCCCCGGTAGCGAGCACGCTGATAAGCAGA
>JBBQIC010000335.1:0-4559 GCA_038324555.1 Chloroflexia bacterium | reverse complement strand
TCTTTGCGAGCCACGATGTCGGGATAAACGTCGCCCATTAGCTCTATGACGACTTTAGCAAGTTCCCCCAGGAATGGCCCTTCGAGACCCACGCGGCGACCATGCACCATAGCGCGGCGCATAATCCGACGTAGGACGTAGCCGCGCCATTCGTTGCTGGGCATCACGCCATCGCCTATAAGAAAGGTGGCGGCGCGACCATGGTCAGCCAGCACGCGATAGGAGACTATGTGCTGTTGCATCTCATCGGCGGTATGGCCGACCAACTCACGTATTCTCTGCATGATGGGCACAAACAGGTCGGTCTCGTAGTCGCTGTGAACGCCTTGCATGACTACCGACATGCGCTCGAGGCCCATTCCGGTGTCCACGCCCGGCCTTTCCAGGGGCACAAGCGAGCCGTCGCCCGGCTGGTCGAACTGCATAAACACCAGGTTCCATATCTCGAAGAAGCGGTCTTCGTCGGTGGCCGGGTTGTCGCCGTTCTCACCCAGTTCGGGGTGGAAGTCCCAGTAGATTTCGGAGTTGGGTCCACAGGGGCCGGTGTCGCCCATACTCCAGAAGTTGTCCTCTTTGCCCCGGCGCGTGATCCTATGAGCGGGTATGCCCGCCACCTCCTGCCAGAGGTGGAACGACTCGTCATCGTCCAGGTAGATAGTGGGCCACAGGCGATTGGGGTCGAGGCCGAAGTTCTCGGTGAGCAGCTTCCAGGCGAACTCTATTGCCCCACGCTTGAAATAGTCGCCGAAAGAGAAGTTGCCGAGCATCTCGAAGAAGGTGTGGTGGCGTATCGAAGGGCCGACGTTTTCGAGGTCGTTGTGCTTGCCCCCGGCGCGCATGATCTTCTGCGACGAGGTAGCCCGGTTGTACGGGCGCTTTTCGTTGCCCAGGAAGGTGTCCTTGAACTGCACCATGCCCGCGCTGGTGAATATGAGGGTGGGGTCGTTGTCGGGAACCAACGAAGAAGAGGGCACGATGGTGTGCCCGTTCTCAGCGAAGAATTGCAGATAACGTGAGCGAACCTCACGGCTGGACATGTATTGCATAAGAAGCCTCCCTGGGCGCTCATAGCGGCGCGAATCAAGCTTAATTGTACCCGTGCGTGGGAGGCAGCGTCAAGGGGCGCGAGGCGGATGCACGTATAAACCTATAGCCTGATAATTGCTCGACCCCGCTACATCTAGTATAATTCTTATTAGGCAGATCAACGCTTTTAGGTTGGGAGGCACGTACTATGCAACTTGAAGAATATTTTGACTTTCAACGACCCGATGACATCCGGCTCAAAGGGACGCGGGTTGGCATAGAGACGATCCTTTACGACTTTATTCATAGGAGTCGCACGCCTGAAACAATAGCAGCCACCTACCCATCTCTGACGCTTGAGCAAGTATACGCCACTATTACGTACTACCTGCATAATAAGGACGAGGTGACAACTTACCTTACCAATTGGCTCGCGCATGAAGATAGGATGTGGGAAGAGCAGAATCGTAATCCTGGCCCTGACATACTTAGACTTCGCCGCATAATGGCGGAACGTGAAGCTGCCGAAGCCCAAAGTGCATGAGCGAGATGCGCTTCTTGCTAGACGAAAATCTCGATCCTAGCATACGAGTAGCCTTGCGACAACGATCCTCAGAAATCGTCGTGTGGATGGTTGGGGATCCGGGTGCGCCCAAAAAGGGGACATCAGACCCAGATATTTTGCTTTGGTGTGAAGCCGGAAACTTCAGCTTGGTCACAAACAATAGGGTTTCCATGCCAATTCATCTACGGGATCATCTTGCCAGCGACAGGCACATTCCAGGTCTCTTTATTTTGAGACGCTATATGCGGTTAAGAGATGTCGTTGATGCATTAGAATTAATTTGGGGTGCATCAGAAGCTGAAGAATATCTTGACCTGATGAGGTATCTGCCTATCCGATAATAAGTGTGGCTGCTATAGTGTTCCGTATGTAGTTTCACTCTTTTACCACCTTCACATGCGCAGTTGATATAAGCCCAGCCCACGATACCAACATCAGCACGGTAAGCCCCATCACGAAAGGCAACAGCGTCCATAACCCGACAGTCTGGGCGAGATTGCCCGCCACCCATGGAAGGACCGCAGCGCCTATGCTACCCATGCTTGAGACCACGCCTACCGCGCTGGCGAGCAGCCTGGCAGGGACCAATTCGGAGGTGAGAGCTATTGTTCCAGGGTAGATCGGCCCCAGGCAGAAACCGGTTAGGCACAACCCAGCCGCCGATACTGCCCCGGTGCCGAGCCAGGTAAGGAGCACGCCGAGCGCCACCCCCAACAGGCAACCCTCTATCAAACGTCTGCTGCCCACGCGCTCTGCCACGCGAGCGAGCAGCAGGCGTCCAAGCGTTAGTCCCAACCAGTAGCCGCTCACTACCAAGCCAGAGAACACTGCTTCCTGGCGACGCTCTTCGGTCAAAAAGCTGTAAGCCCAATCTCCCAGGCTGGCCTCGGACCCTACGTAGAGGAGCAGGAAGAGCGCGCCCATCCAGACCACGCGCAGTTTTATGACCGACGCCAGCACGTTACCGCTTTCGGGCGTTTCACCCTCGTCTGTGGCGCTGTCCGTTCGGGGAAACAGAAGCAGGAAACCCACGAGAAGCCAGAGGGTGAGAAAGACCAGCAAGACGTAGACAGTATTCCAGCCCAAGCTCAGGGCGAGCACGGTTGAAGCTATCAATGGCCCCAGCAAAGCCCCGACGCCGTAAAAGGCGTGCAGATAGTTTAGCAGGGCCAGGTTCCTGGGCAGGCGTGCCACATGGGAGTTCAGGCCGGTGTCTATGATAGCCAATCCGAAGCCGAACACGAGCACCATGCCCAGAAGGAGGGGGAACGGCAGCATAAGTGCGTATGCCGCCGCGCCCAGCAGAAAGGTCGCCGCGCCAAGGGCGAGGAATAGCCTGGTGCCCAATTTTTGGGTCAGCAGCCCGCTCGTAAAGGCCGAGACGAGATACCCCGCCGTACCCGCTATGAACACCAGGCCCACTGTGGCCTTATCCACGCTATAGTGACGCTGCAAGCTGGGCAGCAGAACGCCTATAGCGCCGTCGTTGATCCCGATAAGGATAAAAGCAAGGAACGATAGCCCGATTTGTAAGCGCAAACTAGCGCTTGTGGCCGCCACCGCCAAATTGACTGACGCCGTAAGCGAGAGCGCCGGCCAGGGCCATACCAACCAACGGATTACTGAGGGTCCCTCCCGGCTGGAACAACTGGTGAAGGGCGTCCGGTTTCTGTTGATGAGCGTATTGCGTCATATTCGAAAGGTCTTGCGGCGTCATCTGCTGCGGATTGGTAGTCTGCACCCCAGCCGCCTGGGGGTTCATACCGTGATTCTGGAAGAGATTGAGTAGAGTGCTTGCAACACCGGGCAGTTGCTGCTGGGGGACCTGCTCGTAGCCATATTGGGTCGCCTGCTGGATTTGCTGGGGATCAGCATTTTGGGCGTATTGCTGGTATGCCTGGTGTACCTCGTCGTGAGGCACCTGATCGGTGTTTCCCGATTGGTAATTCTGCAACCACTGTCCGAGTTGTGGCGGCGCGCCCTGCGGCGCGTTGCCCCCTGTGAACTGATTGATGATATTGCCTAAGTCCATTTGTGTAGCTCCTTTCACATCAACCTGCTTCCAATTGAAGCAGGACGCAGGTTTCCACAGCAAGCCTCATGCCATCGTCTAACCAACGCAACGCAGGGTCTGGACGATAGACGATAGACGATGGACGATGCGGCCAGACATAACTGTGGGCTGTTCCATCGTCCATCGTCCATCGTCTATCGTCTATCGTCTATCGTCTATCGTCCAGACCCTAAACGCAACGCCGCAACGACGCGAAGGCAGGTTCGATGATGACGTTTTGCAGGCGGTGGAGAGTTGCAAACAGAGTTGCATGGTGTTCAGCTATGATGAGGGGCCACGCGATAGCGAAGCGCCATGCGCGGGTGGCGTCCATTCCCAGGTCAAAGGCATAACGGTCTATATTCTGGCCCAGGCGTTCGTTGAGGCGCGCCAGGTAGTGGTTGCGCATGTCTACCAACGACAGTGGCACGTTCCCAAAGCGCCAGCGCGCCAGTGAATGGAAGCAAGCAAGATCATAGGGAGCGGGTCCGACCCCTACCGGTCGCCAACCGCAAGCATCGAGGTTATGGGGGTAGATAGCTGTCTTATCCGGCCAATAATCGCCATGAATGAGGGTGTGAGGCATACCGTCCATCGTATCGAGCAGGCAAGACGGGTCATCCAGCACGCGAAGCCAGGCGCGCAATCGCTCCTTCGGGAGAAACTTGTCACCCCATGGGGAAGACCCTATTTCCAGCAACGCGGAGCGTGCTTCCCGCACCAGATCATAACTGTGGTCCTCAGCGAGAGACCACACCCACGAATACGCGGAGAGATCGGGTGGCCTGCCCCACCAGGCAGCGTGCGTATCAGCGAGAGCGGTTAGCGCCACGCGATAGTCGTCGGCAGTCCAGGAGATACGCGGCCATACCGACTCCGACGCAGACAGATGCAAGAGCGGCCAACCGCCTCTAC